>JBBISU010000088.1:0-13383 GCA_037441225.1 Acidobacteriota bacterium | reverse complement strand
GCTTACGGCTTCCTTCCTGCCACCTTATTTTAATTTTTTATCTTTCTTTTTAACCAAAAAATGCAGTTGAAAATGAGATAAAGTAGAGCAGAGGTTCGTTGTCCGTGTCCATTTTCCGTTGTCCGTACATAAAACATAATGTAATTTATTTTGCAAAAATTTTAAAAATTTTAATTATTAGAAAACATAATAATAAATTGTGTCCTTAATTTAATCCTTCAAAAAATTTTGGAGAAGGAAAGCCAAAAGCGTTGAAGGATTGGGGCAGATACAAGGAAAATGAGTTGGCTGCACCAATATTGGCATTTTATGTCTGGAATTTTTGTATTAAATAAAGAAAAAGTTCAATTGGTTCAAAGGGTTCAACTACTGCTCGGCTGCTCTGCTTTTCTATTGCTCTATTTATTCATTGAAAAAGAAAAGTTCAAGGTGCGAAATGGAATGAAGCACCAAAAGGATTGCAGGGGCGGGGTTTATCCCCACCCGAAACAGAACAGTAGGGGCAATTCGTAAATTGCCCTTATCCTTTTCAAAAACTGACACGGAAACGGACAACGAAAAACGGAAATGGATAAGGGTCGTGTTTGCATGACCTGTTGAATAAAAAGCTTTAAGAAGCTCTGCTCCTAAAAATATTTCTACTTTTTTGGAATTAATATTATAAGAAAAAAGAAGGGTTTTTTCTATCCATATTTTACCTTCAATTCCATTTTTGTATTAATTATTTAGGAAAAAACCAAGTTGCTATCTCAACTATCAAGAGATTAAAATTTCTCCAGTCATCCTTTCAGATTTTTTAATATTGAGTAAATATAAAAGTGTTGGTGCTAAATCCTTCAAAGAGCCATCTTTTGCCTTTGAATCTTTAAATCTTGAAGAAAATAAAATATATGGAACTGGTGTAGTTGTATGAGCAGTATGTGGTGAACCATCTTCTGCAATCATTTCTTCTGCATTTCCATGGTCTGCTGTAATTATTGCTTCTCCATCCAATTCTTCTAATTTCTTTAAAATCTTTCCCAAGCAATTATCAACTGTTTCAACTGCTTTAATAGCTGCTTTTAGAAATCCAGTATGCCCCACCATATCACAGTTTGCAAAATTTAAAACAATTACTGGGAATTTTTCAAGGTTTTTTAATACTTCTTCTGTTACTTCATAAGCAGACATCTCTGGCTTTAAATCATAAGTTGCAACCTTTGGAGAAGGGACAAGTATCCTTTCTTCCCCTTTAAATTTTGTATCAGAACCACCATTCATAAAAAAAGTTACATGGGCATATTTTTCTGTTTCTGCAATCCTTAAATTTTCAATATTATTTTTCTCTAAAATTTCTCCAAATAAATCTTTTATTTCTTCTGGTGGAAATAAAACTGGGAGTGGAAAATCCTCATGGTACTGGGTCATTGTAATTATTTCAACTTTTGGGTATAAATTTCTTTCAAAACCCTCAAAATTTTCTTCAAAAAAAGCTCTCACTATTTGTCTCATCCTGTCAGCTCTAAAATTAAAAAACAAAAGCCCATCACCATCCCTTATTAATTTATCTTCTTTTGTTAAAAGAGAAATTGGCTTTACAAATTCATCACCTATATTTTCATTGTAGGACTCTTGAATTGCTTCAAGGGGTTTATCTGTGATTTTTCCTTCCCCTTTTACATACAAATCATAAGCAAGCTTTGTTCTTTCCCACCTCTTATCTCTATCCATTGCATAATACCTTCCAGTAATTGAAGCAAGTTCAAAACCTTCATAATTTTTTAAAAATTGAAGTAATTCTTTGACATTTTCAATCCCAGACATAGGAGGTGTATCTCTTCCATCTAATATAGAATGAATAAAACCCCTCATATTATTTTTTTTTGCAATTTCAATTAAACCATATAAATGATTTTGTGTAGAGTGAACTCCTCCATGGGATAATAAGCCAAAAAAATGTATTCTTCCCTTATTTTCTTTAACTTTATTAAAAAATTTTAAAAGATTTTCATTTCTCTCTAAACTTCCATCTTCAATTGCTTTTGAAATCCTTACCAGCTCTTGGTATATTACCCTTCCAGCGCCAATAGTCAAATGCCCAACTTCAGAATTTCCCATTTGCCCTTCAGGTAATCCTACTGCCTCCCCTGAGCATTTCAAAAATCCCCAAGGATAATTTCTGTAAAGTTTTTTCAAAATTGGTGTTTCTGCTAAAAAAACTGCATTTCCAGGATAAATCTTTCCTAAACCATAGCCATCTAAAATTATAAGCATCTTTGGGAAACCTTTCATAATTTGTCTCCTTATAATTTAAAATTAAAAAATTAAAATATTATTCCAAATAAATACCCCTTTGAGTTACATCCTTTGGCAATTCTTTTGAAAACTCCTTTAAATTTTTTATCAAGTTTTGAACTTCTTCATCTCTTGCAAAGATAAAGACCTCATCATCTGCACAAACAAGATTATCTTTAATTTTCCAAGCTCCCACAAAGTTTATTCCCTCCGGGATACCTCCTAAATACTTAAAAATTACATTATATGCTATAATAACTTTAATGTTGTATTCATTTATCTTATCCTCTAAACAATTTTTATCATACTTATTTTCTAACCTTTTCCTTGCTACATCTAAGTTTCCAATCCCCCAAATATCAAAAACCTTTTCTTTAAAATAACAAACTGCCCCTATATCATTTACACCTATCCAATCATCTTTATAATATTTTTGCAAAAATTTTGCCATTTGAATTTGCTGATCCTTTATATTTTTTGCTCCTATTGCAATCATATTTAGAGATTTATAACTAAAAAGAATAAAAGGTATTGCTGCTAAAAATATTATAAAAAAAAGAGATATTTTTGATATTATTTTTAGTTCATCCTTTAATTTATACTCTTTTAAGAAATAAATAATTAAAAAAAGAAAAAAAGAAATAATATATGCTTCATATCTATAAAACCTTCCTATTTTTGCAAAGCTCAGGTGAAAAATTAGGTTGAAAAATAACACAAAAGATAAAATTTGAACCTTTGACTTTAAAAATTCAATTTTTTTGTTTAAAAAATATAAGGAAAAAAGGCAAAAGAGCAAAATAGACAAATTGAATTCATAGCCAGTTAAATGATAATAAACTTTCTTCCCAATATCAAAAATTATTCTTTTTGGATTTTCAAAATCAAAGAGGAAACCTTTTAAAGCCACAGAGGTAGGAAAAAAAAGCCAACCTTTGATTACTGAATAAAATCCAAAAAGAAAAATTGGTATAAAGGCACCTGAAAAGATAAATATTGTTTCTTTGAAATTTCTTTTATATATAAAAATTAAAAGGAAGGGAAAAATGAAAAATAATGATTCATATCTTACTGAAGAAAACAAAAAAGAAAGGATAAAAAGAAGGAAATAATTTTTTTTCTCCTGAAAAAGAAAAGATATTAGAGTATTTAACAATAATAAAAGAAGAAAAAGGTGAAGCAAATGTTCCATACCTAAAAATATAAGAGTTGGGATTGGAATTAAAAAATAAAATAAAATTGAAAATATTAAAGTATAAAAAAGATTAAAATTTTTTTTTAAAAAAAAGAAAATATAAAAAATAATTAAAAAAGAAATAATTATATTTATTATTAAGGGTATGAGGGGATTATTTCCAAAAATTAAAAATAAAAGGGATAAAATTATTGTAAAAAAAGGAGAGGAAGTATTGAAAGCAAACTCTCCATTAATTCCAATTACTTTATATTTTAAAAAATTTTTTGCAAGGGCAAGATGGATATAAGTATCATCAAGGGGATAGGTAAAGTATCCTTCTGTTTTAAAAATTATTTTGTTATAAAAAAATAAAACAGAAATAATATTTATTAAAAATAATAAAAGCAAAATTTGTAAATCTTTTTTTTTAAAAGCCAACATAAACTATTTCTTCCTCCAAGTTAACTTTAAATTTTTCAAAGACTTTTTCTTTTGCAATCTTTATTAGATTATAAATATCTTCTGCCTTTGCATTTCCACTATTTATAATTACATTTGGATGCTCATAAGAAAAAAAGGCACCTCCTAATTTAAACCCTATAAGTCCTGCTTCTTTAAGCAATTCCTTTGCTTTATAATTTTTTGGATTTTTAAAGATAGAACCAGCACTTAATCCTTCTGGAATATTTTCTTTCCTTTTTTTCAAAACTTCAAGAGCTTTTCTTAAAATTTCATTTCTTTCACCTTTTTTTAATAAAAATTTTGCCCTTAAAATTATGCCATTTCCATTTAAACTGCTACTTCTGTAAGAAAAAGTAATTTCTTCTTTTTTTAGCCTTTTTAATTTTCCATCTTTTTGAAGGAGATCCACAAATATTAAATTTTCACTTATTTCTTTCCCATAGCAACCTGCATTCATAATTAAAGCTCCTCCAATTGTTCCTGGAAGGTCTATAAAATTTTCAAAACCATAAAAACCCTTAAAGATAGAATAAATTGATGCTCTTGAAATATAAGCACCAGAGCCACAATAGATTTCATTGCCTTTTATAGTTATCTTTTTAAATTCCCCTTCAAGTTTTAAAACAATCCCATCAAAACCTTTATCTGAAACAAGAAGATTTGCACCCCTTCCTAAAATAAAATAATTTAAATTTTCTTTCTTTATCTTGAAAAAAATTTCCCTTAGTTCTTTAATGTTTTGAAGGAAAACAATAAATTTTGCTTTTCCACCAACTCCAAAAGTTGTCATCTTGCTTAAAGGATAATCTTTTAAATACTTTAAATCATTTCTTTTTAAAAATTCTTCAATCTTCATACCATTTACTCTGAGGGAATTTTATCTTTGCCAATTCTTTTATTTCCTGTAGGATTTTAAAATCCTTTTGTATTTTATATAAATTATAAAGTCGCCTGTAAGAAGATTCATATTTATTGTCAATTTCAATTGATTTTTTATACCATTCTTCTGCTGAAATAAAATTCTTTTTTTCTTCTTCAAAGGTCCCAATATAATAGGCAATTAATGGATGGGGCTTTATATAAAAACCTGACTTCAAGAATTCCTTTGCATCATAGATATTTTTTTCTTTTAAAAAAATTGCACCTTCAATAAAATAACCTAAAGCATAAGTTTCTGGCTTAATTAGCTTTATTCCTTCATAAAGGTATCTTTTCCCTTCCTCATAATTGTTTCTTTTAAAATTTATCTTTGCAAAAAGTAAATAATTTTTTAAATCCTCGTACAAATTAAAACTTTTTAAATTTTCCTCTTCTGCTTCTTTTAATCTTCCTTCTTCAAAATATTCCCTTGCCAAAAGATAATGGAGTTCTGTATTATCTTTAAATTTCTTTGTTCCTTCCAAGGCAACTTCTTTTGCTTTATTTGATTTAATATTTTTCAAATTATAATAACCCATCAAATAAGAAACATAAGCATTTTTTCCATAATACTTGGAAGCAATTTTTAAAGAATTTAAAATTACTTTTTCTTTCTCTTCTTTGGACAAAGGAAAGGGTTTTAAACTCATATTTCCTAAACCAAAGCCATAGGAAAGGGAATTTAAATATTTTTCATCATCTCCTTTTATAAAATAAAGCTTTGCAGCCAAGGGATAAAGTTTTGGGTTTGTTGGTTCAAGTATAATTGCCCTTTCAATGCAAATTATTGCTTCATCAATTTTGTCTTCTCTTTCAAAAAACCTTGCCCTCTCGCCCCAAATTGGTGCATAAAAAGGAAAATATTTTGTAAATTTATCTGATACTTCTAAATCTTTTCTTATTGTATCAAAGCTTTCTTCAGGGAAAAAAATAGAATATCCTTTAAATTTTACATTTATTAAGCCAGTTAATAAGATAAGGTTGACAAGGGATGCAAAAATTAAAAGAATTAAAAAGATATTTTTTAAAGATTTTGCTTTTTCTTTATTAATATTATGGTTTATAAAAAGAACCCCTAAGGCAATGGAGAAATAAGACATAACAGTAAAATTTTGAAGTGGAAAATCTACAAAGGAATGGATTAAAACACCTAAAATACCTAATAAAATTCCGCATCTCAAATTATATTTTTCCTTTAAAAAAATAAAATTTTTGTAAATAATAATACCTATGGATAAAAAAAGAAAAATTGATATTAAACCAGAAGTAGTGAGGAGTTCTAAATAATCATTGTGGATTTTATCTACAATTACATCTTTTAAGGGCTTTTGATAAATTCCAGAAACAATTTGAATTGTACCAAGTCCTGTTCCAAAGATGGGATATTTTAAAAAAATTTCCAAACTCAAAAGTGAAAAATAAATCCTATGTTCCATACTATTTTTTACATCAGGCGGAAGGATTGGAACTATGATGAAAAGTAAAAAAATTAAGATAGCAAAGAATAAAATTCCAATATAAGGCTTTCTATATAATATACAAATATTTGCTGAAAGAAAAAGGGAAAACAAAGCACCCCATGATTCTGCCAAGATTATTGCAATTAAAAGTCCAATAGAACCCATTAAAAAAAACAATTGAGAACCAGGAGATGATTTTTGGTATTTTGTTTTGTAAAGGAATAAAAAGAATCCTAAGGGGATTCCAAGAAGGGCAAAAGAAGCAAATATATTTGCATTTGGAAATAATCCAAAATTCCATTCTTTAAAAGGAATTTGAAAAAGGGGTAAACTTTTAGAATCTGAATATTTTAAAAACAAAGAATACAAAGATATTGTTAAGATAAAATAAAATAAAATCCTCGAGAATCTATAAATTTTTTCTTTCCTTTTTTCAAAATAAAAAAAAGAAAGAAAAAAAATTGAAATTCCTACAATTATAAAACTTAAATTTCTTAAAGTCCAAATTGGTGCAAAAGAAAGAGAAAAGGTCTTATCCCAACCAAAAGATGAAATTATTTTATATAAATTTGGAGAAAAAATTTTTACTAAAAAATTGCTTATAGGGATTGTGGTAATAATCGTAATAAAGGAAAAAATAAAGAAAAAAATTAAAGGAATTTTAAAAGTAGTGCTAATTCCCTTCTTAAAGAGGTAAAAAATCATTAAAAAAGAAACAGAAAAAAAGGAGAAAAAATGCAAAAATTTACTTAAGCCTGGAAAAATTAAAGGCAGGGAAAGAATATAACCTATTATCAGACCACCAACTAAATCCATTTTTAATATTCTATAACATTAAAAAACAATTTTCAATTGACTTTCGCATAAATTTCGTTTATAATGAAAATATGGGAATAACAAAAAAGCAGTTGGAAATACTTAAATTTATAGAGGAATATCAAAGGAAAAATAACGGAATATCTCCTTCTCTTGAAGAAATTAAAAACCATTTTAAATTAAATGCCGTTTCCACGGTATTTGGACACCTTGAAAAATTAAAAAAGGAAGGGCTTATTGAAAAAGAATGGAACTCAAAGAGAGGAATTAAAATAAAGAAAAAAATTCCTTTGGTTGGAGTTGTTTCAGCTGGGCTTCCTGTCGAGACCTTTGAAAATAAGGAAGAACTGGATATACAAAACCTTTTTTTAGAGGGAGAAAATTTTGCTTTAAAGGTTTCTGGAAATTCAATGATAGAAGAAGGGATTTACGAAGGCGATCTAATAATTTTAAATAAAAATAGAAAACCTGAAAATGGAGATTTAGTAATTGCAATGGTAGATGGTGAAATGACATTGAAAAAATATTACAGGATTGGTGAAAAAATAAAACTTCAACCAGCAAATCCAAATTTTAAACCAATTTTTGCAAATGAAAAAGAAGTTAAAATCCAAGGAATTGTAATTGCCTTGGTAAGAAAATTCAATAAATAATAAAAAATATAAATTGAAAATTCTTTTAAGTTATAAAATCATATATTAATTAAAGAATTCAACCTATCTATCCTATATTTTAAAATTAAATCAATAAACTTTTCTTCCCTTAAAGGATTATTTCTCATAAAGTAAAGATGGGATTGGCATTTACAATCTGAGGAGCCAAAATTCCTTACAAATCCATCGGAGATTTTTCCTAAATCAAAGGAAATTTCACATTCAATCTTTTCACTTGCTTGAATAGGAATTCCTTTTATCATTTCAAGGTAAGGTATTAAATAATCAATGTGCCATTTTAAATTTTTTTTCTTCCTCAAATGCCTTTCTATTCTTTTTTTTAAAGAATTCATTGCAGAACCAACATAAAGATACCAACCACTTTTAAATAAAAAAGATTTTTTTCCAATTCTTAATTTTAATCTTTCTTTTAAAAAACCAATAATTAAATAACTTCCTTTATCTTTTGCTTCCCTTTCATAAACTTTCCAGGGAATTTCAAGTTCTCTTATAAATTCAAAATCTAAATTTTCATCCCATTTCACTGAAACTGCTTTTATAAAAATTGAATTTTTCAAATTATATAAAGTTTCAGCAAAATCAGGATCAGTGTGAAAATCAGGGAGAAAGTATTTAGGTTTTGAAGAATTTACTATAAATAAAACACCTCCCCCATATTTTGCCAGAACCTCCAAATGTTTTTTACCTCTTTCTGTTATTGCATCTGGAAACATTGCTATATTTTTGCTAAAAAGTGTACAGGATTTAACCTCCAGAAGAAATCTACTTCCCTCTTTATTTAAAAGAAAATCAATTCTTTTGTTTTCTATTTTATATTCTTTTTTTTCAATTTTCATTCCTTTCCATTCTTTTATGAAATTTTTTTTGATCATTCCTTTTGCAACATTATTTATATAATGTGTATTCAAACAAATTATTTCTCCATATTTTTCAATAGCCCAAACCTTATTTTCTTTTAAATATAAAATTCTTTCAGGTAAAAGCAGTTCCCATAAACGGCCGGGATTTGGCATATAACCCTTAAAAATTTTTCCATTTTTTGATAATAAAAGAGTAAATCTATTTAATCTTTTAAGGAATTTTGCTTTATATAATCCTTTGCTTCTTCCCAAAGCTCATCCCATTCTTTTAAGCTCAAATCCCTTGGGTTTATATTTTTTTCTTTTATTTTTTTAAGCATAAAATTAAATCTTTTTAAAAATTTATCATTGGTACTTTGAAGGGCATTTTCTGGATCAATTTTTAAATGCCTTGAAATATTTGCAATTACAAATAATATATCCCCAATTTCTTCTTTTGCCTTTTCCTTATCTTTTCTTAACACAAGGCAAAATTCTTCCACTTCTTCCTTTAATTTTTCTTCAATATCCTCAACATTTTCCCAATCAAAGCCCAATTGTTTTGCTCTATCAGTTAATCTGTAACTTTTAAGAAGGGCAGGCAAAATTTTGGGAACATTTATCTCTCCATCAGAAGATTTATGTTTTCTTAATTCCCAACTTTTTAGGACTTCTTCTTTTGTCTTTAATTTTATATCTCCAAAAACATGGGGATGCCTTGAAACCATTTTATTGTAAACATTTTCAATTATTTCTTGCAATGTAAATTTTCCTTCTTCTTCTGCCAGCTGTGTTTGAAAAATTATTTGAAAGAGTAAATCTCCCAATTCTTCTTTTAATTTTTCATAGTCCATATTATCAATTGCTTCCAATACTTCATAAGTTTCTTCTAACAAAAATGTTTTTAATGTCTCAAAATTTTGTGCTTTATCCCAAGGACAACCTTCTTTTGAGCGAAGCTTCTCCATTAAATTTTTTAATTTTTTTAAATCCATTATCAGTGTTTGTGTTCTTTTTCTAAATAATTTTCAATCTTTGCTTTTGGAATCAGTTCATTTAATTTTTGTTGAATCATTTCTTGTTTCTTTCTTTCCACAAGATATGATTTAATATTTTCTTTTACTTCTTCTAATTTTGCTTTTTCTTCCATCTTGTGGTCTTTTACAATAATAATATGATAGCCAAATTTTGTTTCAACAATATCTGATAAAACACCGGGTTTTAAAGAAAATGCTGCATCTTCAAAGGGCTTTACCATTCTTCCCTTTGCAAAATAACCCAAATCCCCTCCCCTTTCTTTGCTTGGACAATCGGATTTCTCCTTTGCCACTTCTTCAAAGTTTGCTCCTTTTTTTAAATCCTTTAATATGGTTTCTGCTTTTTTCCTTGCTTCCTTTTTCTGTTCTTCTGTTGCATTTTCAGGGACAGAGACCAAGATATGGCTTGCTTTTACTTGTTCTGGTTTAATAAAATAATTTGGATTTTCATCGTAAAATTTCTTTATTTCTTCATCACTTGCTTCTTTGAGATTTCTCAAAACAACTTCATCAATATACTTATTCACAGTTAATTCTTTTTCAATTTCTTTTTTTAATTTAGCTTCATCCATATCTTGACTTTTCAAATAATCTTTGTATTCCTTTTCATCCTTAAATTTCTTTTTAAAATCGTCAAATTTATTTTGGACATCTTCTTTTTTTGCAACAATATTTTTTGCTTTTGCATCCTGGTATGCTACTTCCATTTCAATAAGCGATTGTAATGCTTGCTCTTTTATTTTATCTTCAGGGATTTTTTTTAAATCCATACCTCTCATTAGCATTTGATTTTTAAGCCATCCAGTTTGAGAATCTAAATCCTTTGAAGTTATTTCAACTCCATTTACTTTAGCCACAACTTTTTTTTCTTCTGAGAAAGAAAAAAAAGAAAAAAACAGAAAAAATAAAAATAAAACCTTCATTTTTTTCTCCTTTCAAATTTTTTTAAATTTTACCATAATTGTAAACATTAATCCATTGGATAAAAAGATGGATCTGTAAGATTTACTATTTTCTTAGAAGCTTTTTGAAAATTTTCATCCCTTGTTTTCCATTTTGAAAGTATAATAACTTCTCTATAAATATTTAATGCTTCTTGCTTTTTATCCATTTTTTCCAAAATTTCTGCTAAAAGAAAATATGCTTTCAAATCATTCTTTTTATATTTTATTGCTTTTTCTAACAATATTTTTGCAATATCATACCTTCCTTCAACAAAACAATTCTTTGCACAAATAAAACAAGCATCAAAAATTTTACTCTTACTTTTTCCAAACAAATCAAATAACATATTATTTTATTATATCAAAAATAAAGTAATTTGTCAAATAGCAACTTAAAATTATAATTTTCGTATTAAAGATAATGAAAAACTTATTTTTAATTTTTTTTCTATTTATGAATGCTTCAATTTATTCTTTTTATAATATTCCTTTTTCTAACAAAGAAAAGGAAATTGATGGGATAATAAATAAAGAAGAATGGGAAAATTCACTGATAATTGATAAATTTTATGAAATTATGCCAGGCGAAAATATAGAGCCCCCTGTTAAAACAATTGCTTACTTTTCATATGATGAAAAAAATTTTTATCTTGCCTTTAAATGTTTTGATCCAGAACCGAATAAGATAAGGGCAAGGTATGCCGATAGGGATTCTGCTTTTGCCGATGATTTAGTGGGGATTTTTTTAGATACCTTTAATGACCAAAGAAATGCCATTGAGTTTATTGTAAACCCACTTGGAGCACAAATGGATTGTTTGAGAAAAGAACCAGAAGAAGAGAACTGCTCTTGGGATGGGGTCTGGTATTCAAAGGGGAGGATTACAACTGATGGCTATGAAGTAGAAATTTCAATTCCTTTTAAAACATTGAGATATCCTGAGGTAAAAACAAAAACCTTCAGGTTTATGCTTTTAAGAATTTATCCAAGGGATTTTAGAGTCCAAATATCAAATGTAAAGATAGACAGAGGGAAAAACTGTACAATGTGTCAAGGGGAATTGCTTGAAAACATTGAAGTTGGCACAAAACAAAAAAGTTTAGAATTAATCCCAACAATTGTTTTTTCTCCAAATTATTCAAGAGATGGCTTTGGAGAAAATTTAAAAAAAGACAAAGAGGATTTAGAGGCAGGATTGACTCTTTCATATAGATTGACATCAAACCTCACCTTTAATGGGACTATAAATCCTGATTTTTCTCAAGTAGAAGCAGATGTAGCACAAATTGATGTAAACACAAGATTTGCCTTATTTTATCCAGAAAAAAGACCCTTTTTTTTAGATGGACAACAATATTTTTCATCCTTTTTTGATCTTATTTATACAAGGACAATGGCTGATCCAAACTATGGTTTTAAATTAACTGGAAAAGAAGGTGCAAATTCCTTAGGTCTTTATTATATTGAAGATGAAATTACAAATTTTTTATTTCCTTCAAATCAGTCCTCTGAAATTTCTTCTCTTGATATAAAATCAAAATCAATGGGATTAAGATATAAAAGAGACATCTTATCAGATAGCAACTTAGGAGTAATTTATTTGAGAAGAGAAGGGGAGGATTATTATAATAATTTATATGGGGCTGATGGAAGGATTAGATTAGGTGAAAATGAATTTCTAAATTTACAATATGTTGAAAGTTCAACAAAAGATCCTTTTTTCCCTGAGATAAATGAAAATTTTAATGGAGAAAAAAAGGAAGGACATGGATTATTTTTAAACTTTGAACACTCCTCAAGAAATTGGTATTTTAGTGGAACCTATTTAGAAAAATCTCCTTTCTTTAGGGCTGACTCTGGGTTTATTCCAAGGGTTGATATTAAACTTTTTGAGGGCTTTTTAGCATATACTTTTTATGGAGACAAAAATAAATTTTATTCTCGCCTTTCTCCAAGGATTTATTATTCTCATGGAAAAAATTTTGAAGGACTTACAACGGACTGGGAGACCTTTGCAGAACTTCAATTTGAACTAATAAAACAAATAACAGGTGAGGTTGGAATTTCAAAATCTATGGAACTTTACAGTGAAAAAGAATACAAAAAAAACACATTTTATATATGGGCAAATTCAAGATTTTCTCAAAATATGACTGCCTTTTTATCTTTAAATTATGGCGATGGAATTGATTATGAAAACAACAGAGGAGGGAAAATCTTAAAAATAAAAGGACAAACTGACTTAAGAATTGGAAAAAGAATATTTTTTGATTTTTCTGGAGAGCATCAAAACTTTGAAATAAATTCAGATAATCTTTATAAAGCCACTTATCTATATTTGAAAATTTTATATCACTTCAACAACAACATTTTTATCAGGAGTATTTTACAGGATGGAAGAGTAAAAAGAAATGTTTCTTTATATACATTTGAAGTTCCAGAAACTGATAATTTTCAATCCCTTCAATTTTTATTTACAATAAAATTAAACCCCTTTACACTATTTTATCTTGGCTTTTCCACAAGGGGGATGGAGGTAGAACCATACACAATGCAAACAATGAACAGGACTTACTTTTTAAAATTTTCTTACTCCTTGTGGATTTAATTCAAATTTGCCTCCCTTCGCCTGAAGGGAGGCAAAAATTATAAAGATTAAAACATTCTTCATTGGACCTTTATAGTTAATCTGTCTCTGTCCGTTGCATTATGGCCTTTTTGGTTTATCAAAATCCCCTCCACCAGGAACTGGATGGAATAAGTTTTTGATGTCCTGTTCATT
>JBBISU010000087.1:0-13489 GCA_037441225.1 Acidobacteriota bacterium | reverse complement strand
CTTTTCCTTTTATTTCCTATATTCTTAGCTTATTTTAGAAAAGTAAGTTGGGTTAAAACATGAAGAGTTAGGGTTTAAATTGAGTTTTTTGGGTTAATATAAATATTTTTATTCTGCTTTATCTTTATTTTTTTCTATGAACTCTTTTATATAAATTTCTGCCCCTGTTGAAAGGTCAAAAAAAGCGCAAGCAAAACCATCTTTGTCCTGCCTTACTACATAGGCAAGGGTTGTAATTTGTTTTTCCTCCCCGTCCAAAGGAATTGAAAAGGAAAGTTCAATTAGGGAACCCAAAAAGGGCCTATATTCGCTTTTTAAATAAACACCATTTAAAGATATGTTGCTAATTTCTCCATAAAAAACAGAATTATTTTCTTTTATTTTAACAGGAACTTCTAATGGCACTCTTGGGAATTTTCTAATTTTTAATTCTATAAAGGATTGGATGACATTTAAAAAATTATCTTCATCAATTGGCTTTCTATAAAAGGCATCACAACCAGCAATTTTTGCTTTTTCTTCCATATTATCCAAACTCGTAACAATAACAATTGGAATATCTTTTGTCTGGGAATCGCTCTTTAATATCCTTGTTGCTTCTATTCCATTCATTTCTGGCATCTCTACATCAAGCATTATAATATCAGGGAGTTCTGTCTTTGCAACTTTTATTGCTTCAAGTCCTGTTGTAGCAGTATAAATTTTACACTCTGCCCTTTTTAGAAAGGACTTTTCTAAATCCAAAAAGTTTTTCATATCATCAACCAATAGTATCTTTTGCATAAATCACTCCTTATAATTTTGTTTATTATAACAAATTTTTAATATAACTAAAATAGGGTATTTTATCTCCATCTCCAAACACCTGGCCTCTTAGGCCTTGAAACTGGTTCTTCACTTAAAATTATAATTTCTTTTTTCTTTTCAAAATCAATATCTTTAGCAATGGCAAAAGACCTCTCTGCTGCTTGTAAAATTTCTTCTTTAAGCCCTTCCTTTGCAATTTCTTCTACCCATTTTTTTCTCCCTTCAACTAATTCTTTAATATAAAATCTAATTTTTTCTTCCGAATAATAATTTTTCAAATCATATTCTGTAAGGGCTCTTCCTTCCACAGAAACAATTCCTTTTGTTCCAAGGATGCAAGGTTCATACTTATTGGTTCCCCTCAAATCACCTCTTTGAATTGCTGCCATTAAATCTATTGGAACCCTTGAAACTTTTCTAACTAATTTTTTTATTTTTTTTCCTCCTTCTTCATATTCCTCTAAAATTTCACCAATGCCACCAGTGTTATAAAGCATAAATTTAACTTTTCCTGGATATTGATTTACCAGATGCATAACAATATCATAAAATCTATTGATTTTTCTTGCCCTTGAACCAATTATAAAATCATCAGTTCCAACAATTCTTACAGATTCGCCTGCCTTTGCAGGGTTTGTTGCAAAAGAATGGGTTGATTCGCCAAAAAGGTATGCTAAAACCCCTTGCTCAGGTGTGAGTTCTTGTGCAAAAGGCATAATTGTATTTCTCCTTGTAATAAAAGCAAAGATAAGCCCATCCATTTCATCAAGGGGTGGAAGGTTAATTGAAGGGGCACAAATTGATATAAATTTTCCGTCCCTTTTAACCTTTAATTTATCTCTAAAAATTATTGCCCTTCCATTTGCACATAGTTCTTCATCTTGAAAATTAATTTCACCATTTGAATCAATCATAACATTTTCAAGGAGGGCGGTTCTATCAATTAAAGCCCAGTACATTGCTTCTTGTTGTTCTGGCATTATATCTGTCTTTACATAAAACCCATTTTCAGTGCCTAAGGCACCTCCATCCTTTCTCAAAAACACAATATCATCTTGAGCAACTTCAACCTTTTCACCCCTCCTGTGATCTAAACCTAATTGATGGCAGGACCAGGTTGATTTTCCAGTTGCAGTCATTCCAAATAAAAAGACGCCATATCTCTTTATTTTCTCTGTCTTTGCATCCCTTACATAGACAATCTTTGTGCCAGCATGAAGTCCTAACATACCTTGTTCATCAGCACACCACATTGCTTGTCTTAAAAAGCCCTTTTTGTCTTCTCCCATATAGTCAGTTCCAAGAGCAATGTTTAAATTGTATTCTGGAAATGTCAAAATCTGTTGTCTCATCTGATGTTCTTCTGGAATATGAATCATAATAAATTCAGGTCCTGGTTTTGATGACAAATCAAATAAAGTATTTCCCCACATATAACCAATTCTATAATTCTTTGGATCTGAACAGCAGACATATAAATCACATTTTGGATTGTACTCAGAATTGTTCCCCATTTGTCTTTTAATATGATAAAAAGGAAGGGTTTTAAGGTAATGCAAAACTTTTCTCAATTCTTCTGGTGCCTTTTCAATTAAATTTAATTGAAAAGCATCAGGGTTTGGAAGGCGCACTCTTTCACTTCCCAAATAAACTGTTTTATTTGCCAAACGGTTTGATATAAAGGATCTCCAACCATAAGAGCCATACTTTGTCTTTGTTCCAAACTCTTCTGCCCTTGGCTTAAGATAAGAAAGGGTTGCTTCTTTTATGTTTTTCCCTTTCAGCAAGGGAACGAGTTCATTAAAAAAATCTCTATAAACTTTTTCATCGTAAACCATATTCCCTCTATTTTAATAAATTCTTAATATTTTTTAAAGATTCTTCCAGAGAGAGTTTTCCTGAATTTAAAGAATAGACCTCAGCAATTTTAAACAATTTCCTAAAAAATTTTTTTTCCAACTCAATTCTTTCACTTTCCTCTGAAAATATATAAGGGTTGTAAAAATTTAAAGGTTTATTTCCTTCATATTCTGTTGAAATTTCAATTGCTTTTATTGCTTCTTCTGGGTCTAATTTTTTTAAAGGTGGTGCAAGGGGGTCTTTGTTTAAAATAAAAACATATCTTACATCAATCCTTTTGCAGTGTTTTTTCATGCCACCAATCCAGTAGGGATCCAGCAAACAATGTGAATCCTTACTTCCTTTATAACAATAAGGTGAACCCTTATCAAGCCTGCAATCATCTTTGAGTAAACATTGGGAATCCTCACAATATTCCTTTTTCATAACAACATTTTCGCACTTAGAATTATCAAAAAGTTTTGGGAGGACTTCTGGAAAATTTTCTGCTTGGCTTGTTGGAATGAAGAGCTTTCTTTCTGGCTGATCTGCTGCTGATATTCCAGCTCCATATCTTAAGAAAGAAAAGTCAATTGAATGGAGCATAACTTGTGGTTCTTTCAAGAGAGAATAAAAAATCTCTGTCTTTTTTGTTCCCTTTGGTCCTAAAAACAAAATTCCAAGCCCTTCATAATCTAAGGAAAAAGCTCTCACACCATGGGTAGAAAAAACCTTTCCCATTAAATCATTTACTAAAGATAAGGCAACCTTTCTCAAAAATCCATATCTGTCACAATTGAAGATTACAGCTGATTTTGTATCAAAATTATAAAAGCCATAGGGCTCTCTGCCTTGAACTCCATCAACTGCATAAATAATTCCATGGGGTTCAATATTTTCTTCCAGTTGAGCTGGATACCAGTTTTCAACCCAAAAATCATATAAATGGCTTATATTTGTTCTCAATTGTATAACCAAACCATTTATATTTGCATTCCATTCATAATAATTTTCTGGCTTAAAATAAGATAATGCTTCTTTTAAAATCCCATCCCACCTTTCTTTTTGAATTTCTTTTTCTATTGAAGGGTTTTTCATCTCTTTTGTAAAATAATTTTGCAACTTTAATTTTTTTACTTTTTTTGGTACTTTTAAAGACAAAATTGCTTCTTTTATCCTTTCCATACCTTTTTCAAGGTTTTCCATTGAAGTGGCATAAGAGATTCTTATACATTTATCATTTCCAAAAGCAGCTCCTGGAACAATTGCAACTTTTGCTTCCTTTAAAAGAAAATATGCCATACCATAAGAATTTCTTATTACCATTCCATTGCCTTCTTTGCCATAAAAACTTTCTACATTTGGAAAAACATAAAAAGCACCCTTTGGTTTTGCACAAGAGATGTTTTGTATTGTCTCTAATTTTTGAAGAACAAAATTCCTCCTCCTTTGAAATTCCTGTACCATTTTATTTACTTCATATTGTGGTGCTTTTAATGCTTCCAATGCTGCCTTTTGTGAAATGGAAGTTGGATTTGAAGTTGAATGGGATTGGATCTTTGCCATAGCATCAATTATATCCTTTGGTCCCAAAGCAAAGCCAATCCTCCAACCCGTCATAGAATATGCCTTTGAAACACCATTTATCAAAATTGTTTTTTTCTTTATTTTTTCAGAAAGGGAAGGAAAGCTTGCAAATTTAAAATCGTCGTATATCAGTTTTGAATAAATTTCATCAGAGATGACAATTATATCTTCTTCTTCTAAGATCTTTGCAAGGGCTTGAAGTGCTTCTTTTGAATAAGCAGCCCCTGTTGGATTTGATGGATTATTTAAAATTATTGCCTTTGTTGAAGGGGATATGGCACTTTTTAGCTGCTCTGCTGTAATACAAAAATTGTTTTCCTCCAGTGCTTCTAAAAAGACAATTTTTCCTTCTGCTAATGAAATCATTTCTGGGTAGGATACCCAATAAGGTGAAGGAACAATTACCTCATCACCTTTTTCAACAATTGCAAGTATTGCATTATATAAGCTATGTTTTGCACCACAGGACACAAGGACTTCATCTTTTTTGTATTCCAAGCCATAATCATCTTTTATTCTTTCAATTATTGCTTCCTTTAATTCTACTATTCCTTCAGAGGCAGTATATTTTGTAAAATTTTCATCTATTGCTTTTTTACCTGCTTCTTTTACATTTAAAGGAGTTGGAAAATCTGGCTCCCCAACAGATAAATCAATTACATCAACCCCTTCCCTCCTCATCTGTTTTGCTTTTTCTGAAATCTTTAATGTTTGGGAGACACCAATCCTTCTTGCTCTTTCAGAGATCATTTTACTGTTTCTCTAATTTTTCTTTAATTGCTTTTTTAATATCTATTCCAGTCAATGCTTCAACAACTTCTGGAACCTGTCCAATTATATCACTTATTCCTTTTGTAATCTTTCCAGTACCTTGAGCATCAGAACCAATTATAACAATCTTTTCAACCCTTGATAAGGGTTCAGCAATTGCCTTTGCTAAATCAGGCAAAATATCCAGAACCATTTGCTTTATTGCTGCTTCATTATAATTTTGATATGCCTTTGCTTTTAATGTCATTGCTTCTGCTTCTGCCTTGCCCATCATAAACTTTTTTTCGACTTCTGCTTCTGTTGCAAATTTTTCTGCCTCTGCTTTTGCTTTTGCTTCTTCTAAAATTTTAAAGCTTTCTGCTTCTGCTTCCTTTTGAATTTGTATCTTCTTTGCTTCTGCTGGTTTTAAGACATTTGCTTCAAGTTCCTTTTCTTTTCTTTGAATTTCCAATTCTTCCAATTGAATTGCATTATTTTTTTCCAAAAGCTTTACACTGTGTTCTTCTTTCTTTAAAACCTGTGCAATTTTAAATCTTTCTATCTCATAAGCAGAGTCAGCATGTGCCTTTTTTCTGTTAACTTCTACCTGTGATTCTGCCTTTTTTGCTTCATTTTCCCACATCGCCTTTGCAATCTCTGCTTCTGCTTTGAGCCGTGCAATCTCTGCTTCCTTTTTTGCTTGTGCTGACTGAATTGCTGCATCCCTGTCTGCTTCTGCTTGTGCAACTGAGGCATCTCTTTTAACTAAAGCAATTTTAGGCCTTGAAAGGGCATCCAGATAACCCTGTGTATCACTTATATCCTTTAAGGCAAAAGAAATCATAATAAGACCTAAGCGGTCAAAATCATCCTTTACTGCTTTTTCTACTGCTTCTGCAAAACCAGCTCTGTTTTTATAAATCTCTTCAACAGTCATAGTCCCAATAACAGCCCTTACCTGCCCTTCTAGGATTGTTTCAGAGACCGTTTTTATTCCATCGCTTTTTGAGCCCAAAAACTGCTCAATTGCAAGGGTTAAAGGGTAATCTTCTGTGTTAATCCTCACCTGTGCCGATGCCTCAGCAATTATTGGAACACCTTCGCCAGTTAAAACCTCAGGTGTTTTTATATCAACATTTATAACTTCCAGTGGCAGTGTCTCTGCCTTTTCTGTAAAGGGATTTATAAAAGCACCACCACCAACTCTAAACCTGTAGCCAATTTGCTTCAATGTACCATCAGGTGCTTTTATAGTATATTTCCTTTTAGAAGAAATAACTAAGACCTCATTTGGTGAGACCTTTTTGTATTGTTTTAAATAAAAAAATAACAAAACAGCAACTAATAAAAGGGCTAAAATAATTAAAAAAGGTAAAAGCATATCCCCTCCTTTTTGAAAAATATAATATAACTTAAAAAAAACAAATTGTCAACAAGTGAAAAAAATCACAATGTTTTTTAAACTTTAAATGAAGATAATTTATTTTATTCTTTTTCTAAAATTTAAAATACTTAAAGAAGAGATTGCTGTACTTATAAATAATAATATTAAAATTTCTTTCCATAAAATAGAAAGTCCAATTCCTTTTAAGAATATCCCTCTAATTATTATTAAAAAATACCTTAAGGGATTTAAATAAGTAATATATTGTATTAAAAGAGGCATATTTTCTATTGGAAAGAGGAAACCAGATAATATAATTGTTGGAAGTAAAATAAAAAAGGATAGCATCATTGCCTGTTGCATTGTCTTTGAAATGGTTGAAATAAAAAGCCCAATCCCCAAAAAGCTTAAAATATAAATCAAAGCAGAAAAAAATAAAAAAAGAATAGATCCTTTAAGTGGAATTTTAAAGACAAGAATTGCAAAGATCAAAGCAAGGGACATTTCAAAGAATCCAATAATTGCAAAGGGAATTGTCTTTCCTATTATAAATTCAATTGGTTTTAAAGGGGTTACAAGGATTTGTTCTAAGGTTCCGCTTTCTCTTTCTTTTACAATTGACATAGAGGTAAGCAAAAGGCAGGTTAGCATAATCAAAAAGGCAACAATTCCTGGCACATTGTAATTCTGGCTTTTCAGTTCTGGATTATACCAGACCCTCAATTCAAAATTTACCTCTGGATTTTTCCTTTCAAATTTTTCATAAAATATTTTTTTTAAATATCCCTTTGAAATGGAGGCAGTATTTACATCTGTCCCATCAATTATTATTTGAATTTCCTTTTTCTTTGAAAAATTTTTGTCTATTTTTATTCCAACTTTTACTTTTCCTTTATCTAAGAGTTCATCCATTTTTTTGCACGATTCCAAATAATATTTAATTCTAAAATAACCAGAAGAACTCAATTTTCTTAAAATTTCCCTGCTCTCCGATGTCTTTTCAAGGTCACAAAAACAAACATCTATATTTTTTATATCAAAATTTAAAGCATAACCAAGGATTAAAAGTTGAATTAAAGGTGGGACAAAAATAAAAAAAAGCATCCTTTTGTCTCTTTTTATTTGAGTAAATTCTTTTTTAATAAAACTTTTCAAAACATATATCACCTTTAAACCTCTTTTTTAAATTTTTTAATTGATAGAGCAAAGAAAAGAAGTGAAAAAAGGACTAAAAGGATGAATTGAAATAATAAATAATTTACAGGGCTTCCTTTCAGGAATATATTTCTTACAATAAAAATAAAATATTTAGCTGGCACAAGATATGTGATTGTTTGTATTATATCTGGCATATTTTCTATTGCAAATATAAAACCAGACAAAAGAAGGGTTGGAAGGTAGGTTGAAACAATTGAAATTTGTATTGAAAGGATCTGGGATTTTGTAGCAGTAGAGATTAGAATTCCATAAGAAAGGCCTCCAAACAAATAAATTAAAGAGACAAGTGAAAGGAAAAATAAATTTCCCTTTAAAGGGACTTTAAACAATAAACAAGCAATTAATACTGAAAAGACCAAATCAATTATTCCAATTAAAAAATAGGGGATTATTTTTCCAATAATTACTTCAGAGGGTTTTAAAGGTGTTGAGATAAGTTTTTCCATAGTTCCCCTTTCCCATTCCCTTGAAATTGTAAGAGAAGAAAGGAGGGCTGAAATGATTGCAATGATTAGTGCAATTAATCCTGGTATTATGAAATTTCTTGACTTTAAATCTTCATTGTACCAGAACCTTATCTTTAAATTTATCTTTGAAGAATTTTCTTTGTCTGCTAAAAAAATGTCTGATATATAATTTAAAATTAAAGAAGCATTTCCTGCATCACTTCCATCAATTACAATTAAGGCCTCTGAATTTTTTGAAAAATTTTGAGGAATCCATATTCCAAGAGCTGTTTTTCCTGAATCCAAAAATTTATCTATTTCATCTTCTCTTTCCAAGTATGAGATTACTTTAAAGTATCCTGAACTTTCAAAATTTGAAATGAAATTTCTGGATTTGGAATTTCTTTCTTGATCAAGGACACAAGTTTTTATATTTTTTATATCAAAACTTATAGCATATCCAAATAAAAACAATAAAACAGCAGGCATAAGAAAAGAAAGGGACAAAGAAATTGGGTCTCTTATAATTTGTAAATATTCTTTTTTTGAAATTGCAAAAACCCTTTTTATCCTCATTCTTTATCCTTTATACATTCTATAAAAATTTCTTCAAGATTATCTTTTTTATAATTTTCTTTTAATTGATTAGGTCTGCCTTTCAATATTATTTTCCCGTTAAAAATTAAGGCAATATTTTCACAAAATTCTGCTTCTTCAAGGTAATGTGTTGTAAGGACAATTGTTTTTTTCTCTGAAGAAAATTTATAAATTATATCCCAAAAACTTCTTCTATATACAGGGTCAGTTCCTGAAGTTGGTTCATCTAAAAATAAAATTTCTGGTTTATGCATAATTGCACACCCAAGTGCTAATCTCTGCCTTATTCCAAGGGGAAGTTTTCCTGCAGTTTTGTTTTTGTATTCTTCAAGTTCTAAAGTTTTTATAACCCATTCCTTTACATTCTTTTCTTTAACTCTATAAATCCCTTCATAAAAACTTAAATTTTCAAAAGAAGTCAAATCCTCATAAAGGGAAAATTTTTGAGAGACATATCCAATAGATTTTTTAATATCCTCTGGATTTTTCATTATATCAAAGTTATTTACTTTTCCTTCTGCTTTTGTGGGGAGCAAGAGCCCGCAAAGCATCCTTATTGTAGTTGTCTTTCCTGCACCATTTGGACCCAATATTCCAAAAATTTCACCTTTTCTAACTTGAATTTCAATATTGTCAACTGCAACAAAATCCCCAAATTTTTTTGTAAGGTTTCTTACATCAATTGAAATATTGCTTTCCATTTTCTTTTAATTTATAAACAAACAAATCTTCCATAGTTACTTTTGATGTCAAAACATCTTTTACTGGAAATCCTTCCTTTTTTAAGATTTGAGCTAAATTATCTATTTCAAAATTTTCCTTTATTATCAAATGTATCCTATTTCCATAGAGGACAGAGTCAATTACAAAGTCCAAATTTTTTAAAAATTCAAATATTTCTTTTGGTTTTTCAGATAAAATATCAATGGAGGTAAAGGGAAATTTTTTTCTTAAGTTTTCTGGTGCCCCTTCTTCTAAAACATTTCCTTGATGCAAAAAACAAACTCTGTCACATTTTTCTCCTTCTTCAAAATAAGAAGTTGAAACTACGATGCATTTTTTTTCTTTTGAAAGTTTTTTTAAAACACCCCATATATCTCCCCTTGCAACTGGATCAAGCCCAACAGTTGGTTCATCCATAATTAGTATTTCTGGATTACTAATTAAAGCACAACCCAAAGAAAGTTTTTGCTTCATTCCACCAGAAAGTTTGCCAGCAGCCTTTTTCTTAAACTCTAAAAGTTCTAAAAAATTTAAAATTTCTTCAATTTTTTTATTTTTTTCTTTACTTTCAATGGCATAAATTTCTGCAAAAAAATCCATATTTTCAAATACAGTTAACTCTTCATATAGTCCAAATTTTTGTGGAACATAACTTAAATTTTCACTTTCAATTATTATTTCTCCACTACTTTGCTTTAGAATTCCTGAAAGAATTCTCAATAATGTGGTCTTTCCAGCTCCATCAGAACCAATAAAGCCATATATTTCACCTCTATTTATTTTTATATTCAAATTATTTAATGCAATTTCTCCATTGTATTCTTTTCTTAAATTTCTTATTTCAATCATTTTAATTTTATTTTTACATCCACTGGCATCCCTGGTTTTAATTCTTCCTTTTCATTTTTTACATCAACTTTTACCTCAAAGACAAGTTTTGTCCTTTCTTCTTTTGTTTGAATATTTTTTGGTGTAAATTCTGCCTCAGATGAAATATATGTTATTTTTCCAGAATAAGATTTATCTGGATATGTATCAGAGAAGACCTCTGCCTCCTGCCCAATTTTTATAAGCCCTAATTTATCTTCTTTTATGTAAACCTTCACATAGGGCTCATCAATTTTTCCAATTGTATAAACTGGATGAGAAGGATTTGCAATTTCCCCTTCCTCTGTATATTTTTGAAGAACAACTCCATTTATTGGAGAATACAAAATTGTGTCTCTTAAATTATCTTCTATAATTTTTATATTTGCTTCAATTTGCTTTATCTTTTTCTCCTGTCTTTTTATTTCTTCTTCCCTTGGACCCTCTTTAATTAAATCTAATTTTTCTCTTACCTTTTGATAATTTGCTTCTGAGAGTTCCATAATTTTTTTAAATTCTTCATATATTGCTACTGAAATTGCCCCATTTTTATATAAAAAATCTGCCCTTTGAAAATCCTTTTTTGCTTTTTCCATTTCAACTTCTGCTGCCTTTAAATTTGCCTCCCATTCCTTTATCTCTTGCTCTCTTGAGCCCTTCTTGAGTTCTTGCAGTTTTATTTTTGCTTCTTCTAAAATTTCACTTTGAAGTTCTAATTCTTTTTCAATTTTTTCTCCATCAATTTTACCCAGAACTTCCATTTCCTCAACCTTATCTCCTTCTTTTTTATTTAATTCTTTTATTCTTCCTGAAAGCTCAAAGGCAACATTTACTTCTTTTACTTCAATGTTTCCAGATAAAACCAAAAGGGAATTTTCATCTTCTTTGTCTTTAAAAAAAATGTAAATAAAAATTAAAGCAAAAATTAAAACTATCAAAAAAATAAATTTTTTCATTTAAAATCTCCTTTAATCAAATCTAATATTTCATATCCCATTGCTTTATAAATATTTAATATTGAAACATTTTTATCAAATAGAGCATTTAAATAACCTGTTTCTATTTGAAGCAAAAAATTTTCTGCATCAATTACATCTTTTGAAGTGCTTGAGCCACTCTCATACAAAAGTTGCTCAATCCTTAAATTTTCTCTTGCTTCATCTATTGAATCCTTTAAAACAGAGATCCTTTCTTTTGCACTTTCAAAATTTAAGATTGCTTCCTTTATCTCCTTTTCAA
Organism: Acidobacteriota bacterium; assembly: GCA_037441225.1. GTDB lineage: Bacteria > Acidobacteriota > Thermoanaerobaculia > UBA2201 > UBA2201 > JBBFMJ01. The sequence continues at coordinate 2,032 of JBBISU010000087.1, read as the reverse complement.
TTTGAATTTTCAAACCCCTTTCACCTTCCTTTATCTTTTCAAGTTCTATTTCATATATTTTCTTTTCAAAGTTTATCCTTCTGCCTTCATAAATTGGAAGAATTAGTTTTAAAGAAAAAGCATAATTTTCTTCAAATTCAAATGAAGAACCCGCTGAAAGCAGCCAGTCCTGTGAAATAAAGACCTCTGGCAATTTTTTCCCCTTTACAAAATTTATCTTATCTTCAACCAAACTTTTTCTTTTTAAAATTTCTTTAAACTCCAATCTTCTCAAATAACCTTCCTGTAATGCCTTTTCTTCATCAATTTCAATATTTTCAAAATATTCTGCTTCTTTTAATTTAAGATTTTCTATACTGCCTTCAAATCCAATTGCATTTTTTAAATACTCATAACAAATTTTTAAGTTATTATTTACAGTTAAAAGGTTTTCTTTTGCCCTTGAAAGTTCCACTTCTGCTTTTATTAAATCAATTTTTGGAGCCATCCCTGCATTATAAAAATTTTCTGCATTTTTTTTATGTATTTCCATTTGTTCAACAGAAAACTCTGCTGCTTTTTTTAAATTTTGAAGTTGTAAAATTTTAAAATAAAGGATTGATATGGCATATTCAAGTTCCCTCTTTTGAATTTTATATGAAATTTCTTTTAAATTCCTTTTAATTCCAGCAATTTCAGCTGCTTTTTCAATCCTTCCACCTTTGTAAAGGGGAAAATTTATTGACAAACCAAGGTTAAATATGGATTTGTCAAACTCCGGGATAATAAGTTTTCCACCTTCAAAAGAAATAGGTGTTATAGGATAAGGGAATTTATACCTTGAAGCGCTGGATAAAAAATTCACTGATGGGTATCTGTAACTGCTTTCTATTATTATATTATAATCTTCTTCTTCTAAATCCTTTTTATTTATTAAAATTTCTGGATTATTCTTATTTGCATATTCTATTATTTCTTTTAAATCAAAAACAATTTCTTCTGCAAAAAAATTTAAACAAAAAAATAATATCATTAAAATTCTTATCATCTTCCCCCTAATGGGGTCAGGTCTTGATTCTTGAATTTTCTCTTTTCCTCTTGATTATCTTGCTTACGGTTGAATAATGAATGTTTAGATATCTCGCCACCTCAGCCTGATCATAGCCATATCTAATGACTGATTCAATAATTATGTTGTCTCTTTTCTCCCTTGTCTTTATCATTCTTTTGGTAAATAATTCAGAAAGATCCGGCCTGTCAACGAATCTTTGAATCTTTGGAATATCTTTCAAATTTCTTTTCCCTTTTAGAAACTCCTTGAATTTATTAACAAAGTCAGCTCTTCCAAGCACCATTTTCCCCTTAACATCTTTCCAGATATCTGTCTTGTTAATTCCTGCATTGATGAATTCCCTATACCTTTTCTGTGCTGTCTTCTCCTCTTTTCCGAAGCGACTCAGCACCCAGTCAACTGTAAGATAAGCAGGTCTTTTGCAGAAACCAGCTGTTGCATTGTAACTACTCCATTTCCAATTTGAGGGATTTTCAACTACCTTAGCCCGAACAGGGTTAAGTACCACATATCTTGCTACTTCGAGAAGATGGCTCTCCTTTTCTATCAGAACCGCTTTATATCTGCCCTGAAAAAGATGTCCAACCCTTTCATTCTTCCTGTTGAATGCCTGCGTGTATTTACCGTTAAGATGCTTCATTCCCTTTGACAGATTTCCTTCAGGCGTTTCTATTAATAAATGATAATGGTTGTCCATAAGGCAGTAAGCATGGCAAAGCCAACGGAATCTCTCAGTCACTTCCTTCAATATCTCCAGAAACAAAATCCTGTCTTTGTTATCAAGAAATATGGACTTCTTCTCGTTCCCCCTGGATGTCACATGATATACAGCCCCTGCATATTCTATTCTAAGCGCTCTTGCCATAACAACTATAATTATAAAACATTAAAATTCAAAAATCAAGACACGACCCCATTTACTTCGTCAATTCTTTTTGAATAAGATTTACTACCTTATAGAGTGATGCTTTAATGGTCCTG
>JBBISU010000086.1:0-13666 GCA_037441225.1 Acidobacteriota bacterium | reverse complement strand
ATTATTGTTTTATGTATGTTTCAAAAGCAATAAAATTTGACTTTTAACATAGGAGATTATATGAAAAAATTTTTTTTGATTTTTTTGTTTTTTAGTTTTTATGTTTTTTCCTTAAGTCCCCACAAAATTCCAAGCGTTAATCCCCTTGCCAAACCCTGTCCCCAAATTTCATCAGAAGTTCAAATTCCTGAAAATCAAAGACCAATTGAAGAAAAAATTGTTCCCCCTTTGCTTTTAAAATTAAACTCATTAGAACCAATAAAAGTTATAATTACTTTAACTGATCCCCCTTATGAAGATGATTTAAGAAAAGAGGTGGTTGCTTATATGGAACATAAATTTGTTGAAAGAAATGAACTTTATGGAGCAGAAAATTTGAAAGGTCTTTCTGCTTTTCCTATAATTATTGCAAAACTTTTTCCAGATAAGATAAAAGAAATTGCAAAAGACCCTTGGGTTTTTGGGATTGAAGAAGATATAAAAATTTTTGCCACAAGGACAGAAGGTGGTTCTCTTATTGCTTCTGATCAATTAAGAGGAATGGGTGGAAAAGGAAAAAATGTTGCTGTTGCTGTTCTTGATACTGGAATAAATTGGGACCATACTGAACTTAAAGATAATGTTGTAGCACAAGGTGATTATACTAATACAACTGGGGATGGTTATGATGATAATGGCCATGGAACTGCTTGTGCTGGAATTATTGCTGGAACATCTGGTGGGATGGCACCGGAAGCACAACTATGGGCATTAAAGGTCTTAGATTCAGAGGGTTCCGGGGACCTTTCTTATTCTGTTTCAGCATTAAATGAAGCTTATGAATATAGAAATGATTTTGGCTATCCTTTAAGGGTTGTCAATATGTCTTTGGGAACAACTAATATTTATGATTCAAATTGTGATAGTGTATATCCTGCAATGACAACGGCAATGCAAAAGTTAAATAGCGTAAATATAGCAGTTATAATTGCTTCAGGAAATGAAGGATGCTCAAATGGGGTAAGTTTTCCTTCCTGTATCTCTTATGCAATTTCTGTTGGTGCTGTTTATGATGCAAATATTGGTGGTGCTTCTTTTGGTGAAGGTTCTTGCACACCAAATGGATGTACTGATAGCACAACTTCTGCTGACAAAATTGCTTGTTATTCAAATTCAGGAAATCGTTTGGATGTATTAGGCCCGTCTCATTGTGCAAGGACTCCAAGCCTTGGCACTGGTTATGAATCCTGTTTTGGTGGAACTTCTGCTGCTGCACCATATACTTCTGGGGTTGCAGCTCAGATAATTTCATTAAGATCCCAAACAACTCCATCGGAATTAAAAAATGCTTTAAAGAGCACTGGAAAATCAATTACTGATTCCAGAAATGGGGTAACAAGAAAAAGAATCAATGCAGTTGAAGCATATAACTATTTGACAGGTGGTTCAACTATGCAATATAGCCAGTGGCTTGCAGTTGCAACCCATGCAGAGGGCTCTGGTGGTTCCCAATGGAGAACTGATGTAGGGGTTGTAAACAAAGAATCATCAACTGCTAATTTTGAGTTTTACTTATACACTTCTACAGGGACAATAAAAGGCACTGCTTCTGTATCTGGTGGAGGAAGTGCAATTTATCCAGATATAGTAGGTCAATTAAGTTATAATGGCTCTGGTTCTATGGAAGTTAGATCTGATAGGAATTTTATTTTAACTTCAAGGACCTTTAACCAGGCATCAATTGGAACTTATGGACAATTTTTAGATGGTTATACAACTTCTCTGGGTTTAAAAGCAGGAGATGAAGCATATTTAGGACAACTTACAGAAAACTCCTCTTTTAGGACAAATATTGCTTTTACAAACACAGGAACAACTTCTGCTTCTTTAACTGTTTATTTATACAATTCCTCTGGAACCCTCTTGACAAGTTATAATGTAAATTTAAATCCATCTGAATATAAACAAGAACTTCAACCCTTTAAAAACAAAGCAGGACAAACCAATATGGCATCAGGATATGCAAAAGTTAAGATTAACTCCGGAAGTGGAATTATTGGCTATGCTTCTGTTGTAGATAATAAAACGCAAGACGGTACAACAATACCCTTGAAAAAATGAAAAAGTAGGAAATAGTTCTCTTTTTGTTATTTAAAAAATCACGCATTTTGATATGATTAGATAGAAAATTGAAATTGAAATTAAATTATTAGTTTAAAAAAACCTCATTATAAAATTCTTTTGTCTTTTGGAGGGCTGCCCTTGTGGTCGCCCGCAACATACAAATAATATAATGAAATTTATTTTTTTGTGCCTGATCATTAGTTATTCGGGCGGGGACAAGCCTAAGCTCCCACAAATTGCCACGATAATTCACATAAAAATAGGAAAAGGGACACGGACAACGGACTGTTGCTCTATATTTTCAAATGAATTTTTTAGATTAAGCCATAAGTTATAAGTTTAAAAAATTATAAATTTTCAATCAATTTATTTTTGTCATTATAAAATACCGGCAGGAATTAGCAGTGAGGCTGGGTTTGTTTTTTTGGATGGAGGATTTTATGAAAATAATTTGCGGATGGCGTCTTTTGAGGATGATGGGTTTGAGGCAGGCAATGAATATAAAATGGATTTGAGGCAATTAATTTGAGGCGAGAGAGAAATTTTTCGCTAACCCTGCCGGTAAATTTATTCATTTTTCAAAGAACTTCCTTTATTTACTAAAACAATATTTAATTCTAAAAATTCCCCAGATTTTATATCAATTTCTTCCATTTTATTTAAATAACCTGGGCAAACAACTTCTATTATATGCTTTCCTTCTCCAATTTGCAAGGGGTTATGCAATTTTTTTAATTCTTCTGCTGTAATCCAGAATTTTCCATCTAAATAAACAACTGCTTCTTCTGGTTCCACATTTAAAAAAATTTTCCCTATTCCTTTTTTTTGAATTTCTTCCACTTTTTCTTCCAAAAATTGAGAAGGTGGAACCCTTTTCATTTTTTCTTTAATTCTTGTTACTTTATTTGGAAAAACTTCAATTTTCAGTTTTAAATCTTCATAGCCATTCATTTTAAAAGTTATATCATATTTTCCTGCTTGGATATATAAATACCTTGGCCAGCCATCAAACTGGTCTGCAATTCCTAAGTAATTTCCGTCAATATAGACCCCTGCTTCTTCTGGGATAACATCACAATCAATTGCTCCATAAATTAAGCTTAGTAAAATCCATCCAATAATCATATCTTAATTATACCACAATTTTTCTAAGAATTAAAATAATTTTTTTCTTTGAAATTCTTTCAACATTCTTTGCATTTCTTCAAATTGTCTTAAAAGCTGGTTTATCTCTTGAACAGATGTTCCTGAGCCAAGGGCAATCCTTTTTTTCCTTGAAGCATTTAAAATTTTTGGATTCCCCCTTTCTTCTTTTGTCATAGAAGATAAAATTGCTTCCATCTTAATCAAAATTTTGTCATCAATATCTACATTTGATAAATTTTTAAAAGGACCACCTAAAGGCAAAGATTTCAAAAGATCAGTTATGGGTCCCATCTTCTTTATCATCTTTAATTGTTTTAGCATATCATTTAAATCAAACCCTTCTTTTTTAATTTTCTTTGCCATTTCTTCTGCTTCTTCTTTTTTCACAATTTCTTCTGCCTTTTCAATTATCTTTAAAACATCCCCCATTCCAAGTATTCTTTCAGCAAGGCGATTGGGAGAAAATATTTCTAAGTCCTGAACTTTTTCACCTGTTCCAATATATCTTATAGGTATCTTTAATGTTTCTTTTATTGAAAGGGCTGCCCCTCCACGAGAATCGCCATCCATTTTTGTTAAAATCAGTCCCGTTAAAGGTGTTGCTTCATTAAATAAAGTAGCAGATTTTAAAGCATCCTGCCCAAGCATTGAATCTGCCACATATAAAACTTCTTGTGGATTTAAATATTTATGTATTTCTTTTATCTCTTCCATCAAATCTTCATCTATGTGTAGGCGACCAGCTGAATCAACAATCATAACTTCAAAGGCTTCTTCTTTTGCTTTCTGTAATCCTTTTTTAACTATATTTAAACTTTCTTTTTCTTCTGGAATGTAAATATAAGGAACTTGTACATTTTTTGCAAGTATTACCAATTGTTCCATTGCAGCAGGTCTTCTTGTATCTGCTGGCACAAGAAACACTCTTTTCCCTTCTTTTTTTAATTTAAATCCAATTTTTACTGCTGTAGTTGTTTTACCAGAACCCTGCAACCCCAAAAGCAAAAAAATGGCAGGATTTCCTTTTAAATTTAATGGCTTTGATTCTTCTCCTAATATATTTACTAATTCTTCTTTTACAATTTTTATCAATTGTTGGGCAGGTGTCAAAGATCTTAAAACTTCCTGTCCCATTGCCTTCGCCTTTATTCTTTCAATGAAATCCTTTACAACTTTATAATTCACATCTGCTTCAAGAAAGACCATTTTTATCTCTTTTAATCCCCTTTCAATATGTGCTTCAGTGAGATGCCCTTCTCCATGGAGTTTTTTAAAGATTGTTTGGAGCTTTTGTGATAACTGTTCAAACATTTTCTTTCCCTTTTTTCAATATTTTTGCCCATTCATCCTTTAAAGGAACTGTTCTGTTAAAAACAATTTTATTCTCTTTTGTATCTGGATCACAAACAAAATATCCAAGGCGCTCAAATTGAAAATGCTGAAAGGGCTTTGCTTCTTTAAGTATTGGCTCTGCCATTGCTTCATTAATTATTTTCAATGAATTTGGATTTATATAATCTAAAAAAGTTTTTCCTTCTTCTGTATTTTCTGGATTTGCTTTTGTAAACAAGTGTTCATATAAGCGAACTTCTATTGGAATTGAATGTTTTGCAGAAACCCAGTGGAGGGTTGCCTTTACCTTTCTTCCATCTGGAGCATCCCCTCCCTTTGTCTCTGGATCATAAGTGCAATGAATTTCTTTTATTTCACTTGTTTTTCCATCTTTTATAACTTTTTCACACTTAATAAAATAAGCATATCTTAAGCGAACTTCCCTGCCTGGTGCCAAGCGGTAGAATTTTTTTGGTGGCTCTTCCATAAAGTCCTCTCTTTCAATGTAAATTTCCCTTGAAAAAGGAACATACCTGACAGAAGAATTTGGATCTTCTGGATTATTTAAGCAAGGGAGTTCTTCTTCCTTCCCTTCTGGATAATTAATCAAGACGACCTTTATTGGATTTAAAACAACCATCCTTCTTTCTGCCCTTTTATTTAAATCCTCTCTCAAACAATGTTCCAAAAGAGCATAATCAACAGTAGAATCTGCCTTTGCTACACCAATTTTGTCTGCAAAATCCCTTATTGATTCTGGTGTAAAGCCCCTTCTTCTTAAGCCAGCAATTGTAGGCATCCTTGGGTCATCCCATCCAGAAACAATTCCTTTTTGAACAAGTTCTAATAATTTTCTTTTGCTCATAATAGTATAAGTCATATTTAAGCGGGCAAATTCAATTTGCAAAGGATGATGGATTCCAAGCTGTTCAATAAACCAGTCATATAAAGGATGGTGGTCTTCAAATTCAAGTGTGCAAATGGAGTGGGTTATACCTTCAATTGAATCACTTTGTCCATGTGCCCAATCATAAGTTGGATAGATGCACCATTTATCTCCTTTTCTTGGATGTGGTGCTTTTATAATTCTATACATAACAGGGTCTCTCATATTTAAATTTGGAGATGCCATATCAATTTTTGCTCTTAAAACCCTTGTGCCTTCCCCAAATTCCCCATTTTTCATCCTGTAAAATAAATCCAAATTTTCTTCAACTGTTCTGTTCCTGTAAGGGCTTTCTTTGCCTGGTTTTGTTAATGTTCCTCTATATTCCCTAATTTCATCGGCAGATAAATCATCTACATATGCTTTTCCTTTTTTTATAAGTTCTATAGCCCATTCAAATAATTGATCAAAATAATCAGAAGCATAATATTCCCTGTCTTCCCAATCAAAACCAAGCCATCTCACATCCCTTTTTATTGCATCAATATATTCCTGACTTTCTTTTAGTGGATTTGTATCGTCAAATCTTAAATTGCATAGTCCATCATATTCCTTTGCAATTCCAAAATTTAAGCAAATTGATTTTGCATGCCCTATGTGGAGATAGCCATTTGGTTCAGGTGGAAACCTTGTGTGGACACGCCCATCATATCTTCCTTCTTCAATGTGTTTGTCAATTATCTCCCTTATAAAATCCCTTTTCCTTTTTTCTTCTCCTACCATATTTATTCCTTAAAATGTATATATGTATGAACTGGATATGAAGAAATTTTTTCTCTTCCCTTCAAAAAATCTAATTCAATAAGAAACAATAAACAAGAGACCTCTGCACCTAATTTTTTTGCCATCTTTATAACTGCAAGGGCAGTCCCACCAGTTGCAAGTAAATCATCAACTATTGCAACTTTTTCACCTGGTTTTATTGCATCGTGGTGCATTTCAAGTATATTTTTTCCATACTCCAACTCATAACTTTCCCTTATTGTGGTAAAAGGCAATTTCCCTGGCTTCCTAACAGGCACAAAACCAATTTTATTCCATGCAGCAAGGGCAGCGCCAAAGATAAATCCCCTTGATTCAATGGCAAGTATTTTATGGACATTATATTTTTTTAAATCATTTTCCATTATCTTTAAGCTATAAATAAATGCCTCTGGTTCTGCTAAAAGAGGTGTTATGTCCTTAAAAATTATTCCTGGCTTTGGAAAATCAGGAATATCTCTTATAAACTTTTCTAAATCCATATTTTTCCTCCTTATTTGCTTTCTGTAATAAAGGGGACAAAAGATGCCTTATCAAGGCGTATATAAATAAAGCCCTTTTCATCCCTTGTAATAAGATAAAGGTTTTGATGTCTTCCTTCTCCTTTTGGAATAATCATCCTTCCTCCTATTTTCAATTGATTTAAGAGGTTTTTTGGCATCATTTTGCTCCCACAAGATACAATAATGCAGTCATAAGGTGCAAACTTTGGCCAACCATAACCTCCGTCAAAAATATTTATGGAAAAATTAGTATACCCCAAAATTTTAAGTTTTTCTACTGCCTTCTTTCCTAAATCAGGTATTTTTTCAATAGAAAAGACAAATTTTGAAATCTCAGCCAAAATTGCTGTGAGGTACCCGGAGCCAGTTCCAATCTCCAAAACCTTGTTTTTTTTATTTGGCTGAACTGCTGAAAGCATTTTTAAAATAGTTGAGGGCCTTGAAATTGTCTGATGGTATCCAATTGGGATTGCAATATCTTCGTATGCCTTATCTTTAAATTCATCGCTTACAAAAATATGCCTTGGAACTTTTTTTATTGCTTCAAATATGTAAGCAGGGGTTTCTGGAAACATTTCCATTAATTTATTAATTAAGTTTTCCCTATTTTCTTCTAACTTCATTCAATTATCCCTTTTAAATCTTCTTCAAAATTTTTACAGAGTTTTAGTTTTTCATAATTTGTTAAATCAAGGTGCAGAGGGGTTATGGAAATCTTTTCATTAAATAATGCTTCAAAATCAGTTCCTTTTTCAGGGTTGGAAGGAACAGGTGCTCCACCAATCCAAAAATATTTCTTCCCCCTTGGATCAATATTTTCTACAACACTTTCTTCATAATGCCTTTTACCTAAATGACAAAAAGATATCCCTTTTGGCTTTGTTTTTGGAAAATTTATATTAAATATTGTACTGTTTTGGAGAAGATTTTGAGATTTTAAAAATAAAATTATTCGGGAAGTTAAAGCAGCAGTCCTTTTTAAATCTGCCTCAATTCCTAATTCTTGAGAGATGGCAATGCCAGGAATACCTAATATTGATGCTTCAAAGGTGGCAGAAACTGTTCCAGAATAGGTTACATCATCTCCAACATTTATCCCAAAGTTGATTCCAGAGACAACAATTTCAGGGGGGTTTGGTTTCATAAAGTGCAAAACACCTAAATTTACACAATCCGTTGGAGTTCCTGAAATTGCGTACCATTTACTTTTAACTTCTACAGCTCTTAAAGGATGGTCTAAGGTTAAAGAATGGGAAGAAGCAGATCTTTCTCTATCTGGTGCAAATACCCAGACCTCTGCAATTGAAGACAATGCCTCATAACACTGGGCAAGCCCTTCAGAAAAAATTCCATCATCGTTTGTTAAAAGAATTCTCATCATACAATTTTTTTAAAAATTTAAGGGTTGTGCCACCAACTTTTATCAAATCGCCCTCTTCCAACTTTTGATAACTAATTTTTTTTCCATTTATATAAGTTCCATTTGTGGAAGCTAAATCCTTTATATAAAAAATATCCTCAGCTATAATATCAATTTGGGCATGCTTTTTTGAAATCATTTCATCTTCTATTATAATATTTCCATATTTTCTTCCAATTATAGAAAAAGGGGCTTTTATTTCAAAAATTTTTCCCTTATCTTCTCCTTCAATCTCAAGGAGATATGCTTTAAATTTTTCATCTTTTATATTTTCTTCTAAAACTCTTTCATATTTTTTGGTTTGCTCTTCCATTACAAAATTATGCCATTTATCTTTCTTCCTGTCAAATTAATTGCCTTGGTTTAAAGAGGAGACACACTTTAAAGATTTACTTTCCAATTTAAATTTGTTTTATAATTATTATTATGTTTTACCTTTATGAGAAAAATATTGTTCCAAAGGAATTTTATTTTCAAAAGACAATTATTGTTGCAAAAAAATTGTTGGGATGTTATTTGGTTAGAAATTATAAAAATAATATTTTACTTGGTAAAATTGTTGAAACAGAAGCATACCTTGGATTAAAGGATCCTGCCTGCCATTCTTATAAAGGAAAAACAGAAAGGTGTAGTGTTATGTTTGGAGAAGGCGGACATTTTTATGTTTATTTCATTTATGGTTTTTACCATTGCTTGAATGTGGTAACTGAAAGAAAAGGTGTTCCTGAAGCAGTTCTTATTAGAGCTTTGGAACCAATTGAAGGAATTGAGATTATGAAAAAATTAAGAAAGGGAAAAAAAAATTTAACTTCTGGTCCCGGTGTTTTATGTGAAGCTTTTAAAATAGATAAAAATTTTAATGGCCATCCTGCTTGGGAAAAGCCCTTGCAAATTTTTAAACCTTTAAATCAAGATTTTAAAATAATTCAAAAAGAAAGAGTTGGAGTTGAATATGCAGGAAATGCAAAGGATTGGAAATTAAGGTTTTTTATAAAAGATAATCCCTTTGTAAGTAAAAAATAAATTGACAATTTAATTTTTATTTTTTATATTTTCTATATGTTTATTTCTAAAAGATTAGTTTATATTTTTTTCTTTTCTTTTCTTGTTTCATGGATTTATCTAATTTTCTTTTTTCAAGACCCTTCATCTCAAAGTAATTTAAGGGCAACTTTTACTGATTTGGTTGAAGGGAAAGCATATCGCCCTTATGTATTCAGGAGGTTTTTGCCTGAAATTTCAAAAAATCTAGATCTTTTAACTCCGACTTTTATTGCAAAACCTTTAAGAGATAATCTTTCAAATCTTTTTAATGAAAAATTTTTAGGTAGAAGTGGGAGAGATTGGATTCTTGCATATTTTTATGCAAATATTATTTCTCTTATTTCTCTTATCCTTTCAGGGATTTATATAATAAAATTAAATAATTTTTTAAAAATTCCAAAAGAAATTATTTCGTTAATCTTTCTCTTTTCACTCGTAATCTTTTTGAATTTTAGGTACATCTATGATTTTGTAACTTTATTTCTCTTCCTGATTTGTATTTTTAATATAGTTAAAAAAAATAATTTTTCTTATTTGTTTTTCTTTACCCTTTGTGTTTATAATAAAGAAACCTCTTTATTTTTAATTTTATTTTATTCACTTTTATACCCACCAAAAACAAAGAATTCAAGTATTATGATTTTCTTACAACTTCTAATTTATTTTTCTATTCGTTTCAGTATTTATATTCTTTATAAAAACAATCCTGGATTTACAATAAGTCCTCATTTTGATTTATGCATAGGTAATTTCCTTTCTCCTTTTAAAATAGAAAGTTTCTTTTCCCATATTTTAATTTTTATATTAATTTTTGCAAAATTTAAGGAAAAACCAGTTTGGATTAAAAAAGGATTGATTCTTTTTCCAATTTATTTAGTCCTCTACCTATTTTTTGGTATTTCAGGTGAAATAAGGGTTTTCTTAGATATTTATCCAATAATTTTTTTCTCTTCTCTTCATAGTATTGAAGAATTGCTAATTTATCTTTTCTTTAATAAAAAAGAGAGTTGAAATACCTAAAAAATGGTAGTAAAATTTAAAGAAAAATATAGGAGGTATTATGTTAAAAGTCTCAAAAAGAGGAATTGAAATCCAAGCTTCACCTATAAGGAAACTTGTGCCCTTGGCAGAAGAAGCAAAGAAAAAAGGCATGAAGGTGTACCATTTAAACATTGGACAACCAGATATTGAAACACCAGAAGAAATTTTAAAAGCAATAAAAAATTTTAATGAAAAAGTTCTTGCCTATGGGCATTCACAGGGTTTATGGGATTTAAGGGTTTCAATTTCAAATTATTTTTTAAGATATAATTTAAATGTTTCACCTGAAGAAGTTTTAATTACAATTGCTGGCTCTGAAGCAATCCATTTTTCTTTTTCTATTGTTGCAGATTGTGGGGATGAGATAATAATTCCAGAGCCATATTATACAAATTACAATGGTTATGCTTCTTTTGCTTCCTTAAAAATAGTTCCTTTAACAACAAAAGCAGAAAACGGCTTTCATTTACCTCCTATAAAAGAAATTGAAAAAAGGATAACAAAAAAAACAAAGGCAATCCTTTTATGTTCACCAAACAATCCAACTGGCACAATTTTTACAAAGGAAGAAATGGAAAGTTTGGCTGAATTATGCAAAAGATATAATTTATTTTTAATTTCCGACGAAGTTTACAGGGAGTTTGCTTATGATGGAGAAAAGGTAACTTCTGTATTATCTTTAAAAGGGATGGAAGAAAATTCAATTTTGGTTGATTCAATTTCAAAAAGGTTTTCTTCCTGTGGAGCAAGGGTTGGATGTATTGTAACAAAAAACAAAAAAGTTATGGAAGCACTGATAAAATTTGCCCAGGCAAGGCTCTGTCCTCCAACAATTGAGCAAATTGGTGCAATTGCTGCTTATAATATGGATCCAAAATATTTTGATCCAATAAGGGAAGAATATAAAAAAAGAAGGGATGTTATGTTTGAAGGGTGTCAGGAAATTGAAGGTGCTTTTGTAAAGTTGCCAAAAGGTGCCTTTTATATGATTTTAAAACTTCCAATTTCCGACTCTGATCATTTTGCAGAATGGCTTTTAAGTTCCTTTAATTTAAATGGAGAAACAGTTATGGTTGCACCGGGCTCTGGATTTTATTGCACGGAAGGTTTGGGAAAAGATGAAATCCGTTTAGCTTATGTTTTAAATAAAGAAGACATAAAAAAAGCAATGTTAATTTTAAAAGAAGGGTTAAAAAAATATAGAGAAGTATTTGGAGGATGAAATGAAAAAAGAAATTTTGTCACCCAAAAATCCAGCTTTTTTAGATGTTTTTTTGAAATATTTACCATATCCAGTTTTTATTTGTAATAAAAATGGAATCCTTAAATATGCAAATCCTTCCTTCGAAAACTATATTGGTATTCCTTTAAAAAATATATTAAATAAAAAATATGATTTTTTGTTAGAAAAGGATCAATTAGAAATGGTTAGAAAATCTGTTGAAAATGTTCTAAAAAATGAGAAAATGGAAGTTTTTCAAGTTAAGATTAAATCAGAAAAAGAAGGATTTATTTATTCAAGGGTCCACATTTTTCCTTTTAAATCAGGAGATAAGGTTTTGGGTTTTATTGGAATTGGCAGAAATATTACAAAGAGATTACTTGTAGAAGAAGAACTTAATAAAACAGAAAGGAAATATGAAGAACTTATTGAAAATTTACCAGTCGGGGTATATAGAACTACTCCTGAAGGAGAATTTATTTTAGCAAATAAAGCATTGATAAATATGTTTGGTTTTAAAAACTTTGAAGAATTATCAAAGTTAAACCTTGAAAGAAACGGTTACCATCCAGAAAATCCAAGAGAGATCTTTAGAAAATTAATTGAGGAAAAAGGAGAGATAAAAAATTATGAAGCAAAGTGGAGGAGAAAAGGAGAAATTATTTATATAAGGGAAAATGCAAAGGCAGTTAAGGATGAAAAAGGTAGCACTATTTATTATGAAGGGATTGTAGAAGATATTACAAAAGAAAAGGAAGCAGAAGAAAAGCTTATCCATAGAACAAAGGAACTTCAAGCAATTTTTTCTGCAATTCCAGATTTATTTTTCAGGATTGACAAAAATGGAGTAATCCTTGATTACATAGCAGGAAATTTTGGAGACCTTTACAAAAAACCAGAAGAATTTTTAGGCAAAAGTTTGGTAGATCTCTTCCCAGAACCTTTAAATTTAAATTTTATGAAACAAGTAAGTAATGCTTTGGGAAAAAACAAGATGGAAATAATTGAATATGATTTGGAAATAGAAGGTGAAATAAAGCACTTTGAATCAAGGATCATCCCAATTTCAAGAGAAGAGGTTGTTGGAATTGTAAGGAACATCACATCAAGAAAGATATGGGAAAGCCAGCTTAAGGAAAGTGAAGCAAGGTTTAGAACAATTGCAGAAAATGCCCTTGTAGGTGTTTATATAAGAGATGATAAATTTCTTTATGTAAACCCTGCTTTTTGTAAGATTTTTGGATACAAAACAGATGAAATTATTGGGAAAATGCACCCTGCTGATCTAACTTATGAAGAAGATATAAATTTAATAAGCATAGATATTGAAAAGAGATTAAAAGATAAGGAAACTGAAAAAATTGAAACATTTAGAGGCAAAAGAAAAGATGGAAAAATAGTATATTTAGAGTGCTATTCAACATTGATTGATTTATTGGGCAGGAAGGCAGTTTTAGGAATTCTTTTGGATATAACAGAAAAAAAGGAAGCAGAAGAAAAACAAAAAGAATATAATTTGAAACTAAATAAACTTTTGGAAGGAATAATCCTTGCAATGGCAAAGATTGTAGAAGTAAAGGATCCCTATACAGCAGGGCACCAGCAAAGGGTTGCAGAACTTGCATTTAAAATTGGGGAAGAGTATGGGCTTGATAAGGAAAAACTCCATGCAATTCAAGTTTCAGCAATGATCCACGATATTGGGAAGATCCATATCCCAGCAGAGATTTTAACAAAACCAGGGGAACTTTCACCTCTTGAAAGGGAAATGATTCAAAACCATCCAACCTTTGGTTATGAAATTTTAAAAAACATAGAATTCCCTTGGCCTATAGCACAAATTGTTTTGCAGCACCATGAAAAAATTGATGGAAGTGGCTATCCTTTGCATTTAAAAGGAGATCAAATAATGATTGAAGCAAAAATTCTATCAGTGGCAGATGTAGTTGAAGCAATGTCAACCCACAGACCTTATAGAGCTGGCTATGGGCTTGCAAGAGCACTGGATGAGATTATTTCTCATTGTGGTACCTGGTATGATGAAAAAATAGTCCATATATGCTTAAATTTATTTAAAGAAAAGGATTTTGAATTTAACCCCTAACTCGAAGTATTTAAGTAATATATTAAGGCAAACATCTAAACTA
>JBBISU010000085.1:0-13976 GCA_037441225.1 Acidobacteriota bacterium | reverse complement strand
ATGGGGCTTTGTCCTTTCAAACTTTTGCTTTGACATATAACCTCCTAAATACTTATTTATATAAAATCATTTGATGGGAAACTTCTTCTGGAATTGCTTCAAAATCATAAAATTCCATAGAATAGTTTCCTCTTCCTTGAGTTAAAGACCTCAGCTCTGTAGCATATTTAAGCATATTTGCAAGGGGAACATAAGCAGAAATCACTTCAAATTGTCCTTTTTGCTGAACCTGATATATTCTTGCTCTTTTTCCATTTAAATTATGTATAACATCACCAACTGAATCTTCTGGAACAACTACTTTAACTTCCATTAGTGGTTCCAAAAGAATAGGTCTTGCTTCTTTCAAAGCCTCTTTAAAAGCAATATATGCAGCTGTTTTATAAGCCATACCAATTGAATCATCTGGATTGTAAGAGCCACCAATAACTTCAACTTTCACTCCTCTTACCTGAGATCCCATCAGAATTCCTGTTTCCATTGCTTCTCTTATACCAGATTCAACTGCTGGAAGAAATTCTTTTGGAACTACTTCTGGTGGAACTGACCATAGAAGCTCAAATTCCTTTTTTTGCGGATGTGGTTCAATCCTTAAAACTATATGTCCATAGATGTTTTTCCCACTTGATTGTTTAATAAATTTACCTTCCCCTTCTCCAACAGCAGTGATTGTTTCTCTCAATGAAACCATAGGACTTGAAGTATTTACAGGTATATTAAAATCCCTTTTAATCCTTGTCACAATAACATCTATATGGAGTTCTCCCATTCCAGATAATAAAAGTTGTGCTGTTTCAGGATCTCTGTGTATTTTAAATGTAGGATCTTCTTTTTCCAAATCTTTCAAAAGATTCTCCAATTTTTCCTGGTCTGCCTTCGATTTTGGCTCAATTGCAACAGAAATAACTGGCTCGGGAAATTGCATTGCTTCCAAAACAATTGGCTTGCCTGGGGAATATAGAGTTGCACCAGTTAAAGCACTCTTTAATCCAACCAATCCACATATATCGCCAGCATAAACCTCTTTCATTTCTTCCCTTTTATTTGCATAGATTCTTAAAATATTTAAAACCTTTTCTTTCCTTCCTGTATGGGAATTTATAATAGTATCATTTTGCTTTAAATGGCCAGAATAAACCCTTACATAAGAAAGATAACCAACATAAGCATCAAAGACAACTTTAAAGAGAAGCCCTGTAAATGGTTCTTTGTAAGAAGTTTCCCTTATAACTTCCTCGCCAGTTTCAGGATTTACCCCTTTTACTGGAGGAATATCTATAGGACTTGGCAGATACTCTACAACTGCATCAAGCAATGGTTGTATTCCTTTGTTTTTCAAAGCAGAACCACAAAAAACAGGTGTAATTTTGCAGTTAATTGTTTCTCTTCTTATAATTTTCTTTATTTCATCAATTTCTAAATTTCCAGTGGAAATATATTTATCTAATAAAATTTCATCTCTTTCTGCCACTTCTTCAAGGAGCTTTTGCCTCCATCTTAATGCCTCCTCTTTATAATCATCAGGGATTTCTTTTTCAATGATCTTTTCTCCCTTTGAATCTTCATCAAATTCAAGGGCAACCATCCTTAAAAGATCCACTACACCTCTAAATTTATTTTCAAAACCCAAAGGAATTTGCATAATAACAGGGTTTGCCCCTAATTTCTTTTTCATTTCTTCAACTGTTTTATAAAAGTCAGCTCCAATTCTATCCATTTTATTAACAAAGGCAATCCTTGGCACTTGATACCTTTCTGCTTGATACCAAACTGTCTCTGATTGGGGCTCAACACCTCCAACAGCACAATAAATTGCAATTGCTCCATCCAAAACCCTCAAAGATCTTTCAACCTCTGCTGTAAAATCAACATGTCCTGGAGTATCTATAATATTTATCTGACAGTCCTGCCAAAAAAAAGTTGTAGCAGCTGCAGTAATTGTAATCCCTCTTTCCTGCTCCTGCCACAAGTAGTCCATAGTTGCAGTTCCCTCATCCACTTCACCAATTTTATGGATTAGCCCAGAATAATAAAGAGCTCTTTCTGTTGTAGTAGTTTTCCCGGCATCAATATGAGCCATAATCCCAATATTTCTTATCCGGGAAAGGGGAGCTCTTTCTTTCATATTTTACCATCTATAATGAGCAAAAGCTTTATTTGCCTCTGCCATTTTATGAGTATCATCTCTCTTCTTAATTGCAGCACTTTTTGGATTATTATCTGCCACATCTATAAGTTCATAAGCAAGTTTTTCCATCATCTGATGACCACCTCTTTTCCTTGCTGCTTCTAATATCCATCTGATTGAAAGAGAAAGCCGTCTTTTTGGATTTACTTCTACTGGAACCTGATAAGTTGCTCCACCAACTCTTCTTGAGCGAACTTCTTGTATTGGCTTACAATTTTCGACTGCCTGCTTGAAAATTTTTAATGGATCCTGTTTTGTCTTTTCTTCTATTATCTTTAAAGCACCATAAAAAATATTTTCTGCTTTGCTCTTCTTTCCTTCTTTTAATATACAATTTATAAATTTACTGACTAAAATAGAACCATAAACTGGATCAGGCGCTATTTCTCTTTCTGTAACCATTTTTCTTCTTGGCATTTCATACTCCTTTTAAGTTTTTGGTCTTTTTGCTCCATATTTGGAGCGGCCTTTCTTCCTTTTTTCAACCCCAGGGTCATCAAAAGCCCCTCTTATAATATGGTATCTCACACCAGGCAAATCCTTTACCCTTCCACCTCTAACCAAAACAACACTATGTTCTTGTAGCTGGTGTCCTTCGCCTGGGATATAAGCAGTAATTTCAATTTTATTACTCAAACGAACACGAGCAACTTTTCTTAAAGCAGAGTTGGGCTTCTTTGGAGTTGTAGTAAAAACCCTTGTGCATACACCTTTCTTCTGCGGACAACCTTGAAGTGCCGGCGAAGAACTTTTTTGCTTAATACTCTTTCTTCCTAACCTAACTAATTGGTTAATAGTAGGCATTTTTCTCCTTTCTTTTAAAAAAAATTTTTCCCCTAAAGAGGTATCCTTTAAGGATACATTTAAGAGAAATTTTATATTAACACAAATTTTATGCCTTGTCAAGTGGTTTTGTCTTTTTTTTCTTTAAAAGCAATTAAAAAGATGGAACATAATCATTTTTATAAAAAGATGATTTTATAATATTTTTTTCAATTATTTGCTGTTTTATAAGAAGATTTTAAAAATTCATAATAAAAAACAACTATTTTCCATAAATCTAATATTTAAATTCTGCAATTTTGGCCTTAAAAATCTACTGATTTCTTTTAATTCGATAAATTTTTCAAAAAAAATAGCAAGATTTCTAAAAATGATTATTTTTTTAATTCTTTTTAAAATAAATTATTACTCCCAAGAAACTTTTTTTAGAATAAAAAATCTTAATTTTTAAGTATATTTACCTCACCTTCAATATCTTCAATGCTTATATTTATAAATTTTGAAAAAATGTCAACCAAATATGGATTGTAAAGGGAACCAGAGGAATCTTGAATTATACTTAATGCTTCTAAGATGTCATATCTATTATGGTAAGACCTTTTTGCAAAAAGGGCATCAAAACAATCGCAAATTGATATAAGCTGAGAGACAGCACAGGGCTTCCTTGGTGGTTTACATTTTGGATAACCACCCATACCATTAAAGTGTATATGATGTTCAAAGGCAACAACACTTGTCAAGGGAGGAAGATTTTTTTGCTTAACCAATAATCGTGCCCCTTCAACTGGATGTTTTTTTACTATATCCCATTCTTCAGGCGTCAATCTTGATGGTTTGTTCAATATATTTTCTGGAATAAAAGTTTTTCCTAAATCATGCAATAGAGCAGAAAGTCCAAATTGAAAAACTTCTTTTTTATCCACACCTAAAGCCATTCCAATTGCTATTACCAAATTTGAAACATTTGCAGAATGCAAATATGTGTATTTATGATGTTCTTTCAAATTTGCCATATTTAAAAAAATATTTGATTTCTTTGAAAAATTTTTTAAAAAAGAAAGTGTAATTGATTCAAAATTCTTTGCCTTTACTTCAAAATGTTCTTTTATATGTTTATGAAGAATTTCCAATTCCTTTACTTCATCTGGTACATCACTTTCTAAATTACCCTTATATTCTTTTATGCTCATATCTTCTATGTTTTCTCTGGAAAATTTAGGTTTAAAATGTGTCTCCCCTATTAAAATATTTTTTTCTGATCTTATTTTTTCTTTTGGATAATTTGATATTCCCTTGCAAAATGCTAAAAATTCTTCTATCTTCAAACCATCTTTAATTTCCAAAAATCCAATTCCGCAAGAAGAGATTTTTCTTGCTAAAATTTCTATTGATTCTTTTCCTTGTGGCAAAACACAACCATTCAATATCACATTATCTCCACTAAACATTAGTTTAAATTCTTTTTTTTCTGAAATTATATTTTCAAAAACTCTAATAAATTCTAATCCTGCCCTTATTACGAAAGGATGCTCAGATCCATAAAGTTTACACCTTGAAATAACAGTTAAAAATACTGTGCTTAACTTTCCAAGAGTTTCAATCATTTCTTTGCATCCATTAAAAGTTCACTTATGTACTTTTTTAAACTATTTCTTTGCCAAGGGAAAAAGGTCTTTATGTTTATTGGAAGGCAGGATACAAAGCTTAAAGCTTTTTTATTACCACTTTTTATTAAAAAAAATAATAATTGTTTATGAAAATTACCCCCTATTTTATAGGGTGGAATGTTTTTTGCCCTTTCTATTACTATTTGTACTGCTTCATCCCATTTTACTTTTGTTATCATCCTTGCTGCTAAAAGAACCAATTCTTCCACAGGACTTTCAATTGCTTCTTTGAAATAATTTATCCATTCTTTACTCATTATTGAAAATAAATAGTAAATTATTTCCAATTTTACTTTTATATGTGAGTGGTTCCACAACTTAGTAAATTTATCAAATCCTGATGGATCCTTTCTTTTTCTAAATATATAAACAATATTTCTTAAAAGATACCAGGGTTGCTTTTTATCTAATAAGCTCAAAAGATAAGAGCTTGGGTCATCTTCCATTTCAACAAGCGCATTTAATGAATGGATTCTATGATCAATCTTATTACTGCTTCTTAAAATTTCAACGAGAGAATTTATTGCCTTCTTTCCAATTTGAGATAATATTTTACTTGCAATAATTGCTTCTGATTTATCTTCGCTTTTTAAAAGTTCTATGAAATATTCGACTTTTTCTTCTTCCTCCCATAAATAATTCAAAGCAGACACCTTTGGATCTAAAATTTCTGCTTTCTTTTTTAAAGCAATACATTTTAGACAACCACCATATTGTTTAGTATTAAGAAAATAAAGGAATATATCGTTCAATCTGTGGCATATACTTTCTGGTAAATTAGCATCCTTTTCATAAAAATTTAAAAGCTCTAATGATACTCCCAAAAAATGATTATTAGTGCTTGTAGGGGAAAATAATGCTTTTGCTGATAAATTTCTTTCTTTTTTAGCCATTTCCTCGGCATAGATTTGAAACTTTTCTATTTTTTCTTCATACTGCTCACTGGAATATTCAAATCTTTGGTCATCGGATAAAAGAGTATCCAAAAGAGATTGCAACCTTTCTTCTGAAATATCTTGGACTGGCAAATCATCCAATTCTTCCCCTGATTTTTCTTCTCCTTCTAACATAGAAAGAAGAGTTATAGTCCTGTATACAGTCAAAGGTATAGCTCTGCTTTCTGCATTGAGCTTTGATAGTGCTTCCATTACCAAATTGATATTAGATAATTGCAAAATTTCCTGCAATATGTTTGGAGAAAGCTCCTCTGTTGTTAGGCAAGAGATAAGAATTTGTTCTCTTAAACCTGGATCCATTGTTTCTATAAATGTTCTAATTTTATTTCCCAATTCTGTCTGGCTTAAAATTCCTTTTCTTCTGTAAGAGGAGTCAATTTTTTTTAAATAATCGACCACTGCACTTCCATAATCCTTTTCTTTTTCTTTTGCTTCCTCTGATAATCTTTTTGTAAGATGAATAACTGATTGAGAAATTGATTTTGTCTCAAGATTTTGTTCTTTTTTTTCTGACAAAGAAAATACAAATTCTTCCCATAGTTTTTCTGATATTTTTTTATCTTCTTCTGTTATCTCTTCTTTCCTTTCAACTACAATTTTGCTTGCATCAAATAATTCTATAAAGATATGGGGTAAAGAATTTTCAAAACTCATTTTTTTCTTTGAGTTCTTGATTTCATTTATGAGAGATATAAAATCTAATAATTCTTTTTCCGTTAACCCCTCCTTAAATTCTAAGGCAGTGATACCAATTTCCCACAAAGAGGAAGCAAACCTTGAAAAGATTGGATTTTTCTTATCTAAAAAATTTTGTTCAAAAATTATTGTATTTTTTGCAAAGTGATACTTTAAATCAAATTTTAAATTAAAGGCATTCTGGATTTTTTTATAAGCCCTTTCAACACTTTTCAAAACAATAGGATGCTTTTTATCATATATTGAACAATTTCTTAAGGAAATACTACATTCAATAATTACTTCTGCTGCAATTGTTAAGGAAGGAGATATTTCCGAAATTAAATATTTATCCTTTTCCATTCTAAAAATATTATATCACTTATAACAATTTATTATTCAAAAATTTTTTGGTTATTTTTTGGTGCCCCACCTTGAGTCCTCTTCAACGCCCAATTTTATATTTTTAAACCTTAAATAAGATTCCAAAATTGCTATTATCATAAAATAAAATGCTCCCCATTCAATCATAAAAGTTGTTTCAAACAATGCCCTTCCTAATGTCTTAACACCAGTTCTTTCAAAAATGGAGCCAAAAAAAGCAACAAAGTAAAAAGAAAATATCCAAAGACAAAAAGCTCTTCCTGCTCTATATGAATAATATATTTGTTTTTCATATTTACTGAAAAAGAAAAATGGAATATGTGCAAATAAGATAAGCAATGCTGAAAGAAAAAGTTTTAAAAAAGGGATATGCCATATTAGATAGATTGAAACAGTAAAAATTAAAAAGAGAGAAGTTAAAATAATAATCCGTTTCTTAAAATTTGAAGGTTTGTTAAAAATACCTTCTAAAAATGCACAATAAATAACAAGGAAAAGGTTTACAAAAAATTCATAGGGCCACCACCACATTATATTTCCTGCAAATGTCTTAGCCAGAGGAAACTTAAAAATATTTAAAATGCCAATTGTGAAAAAAAATAAAGCCAAAAGTAAATTTCCGTATTCTTCAAAAAATAGAATCCTCAAAAAAAGTTTCTTTTCTATATATAAAAATATCTTTGAATGTGTCTCCATTTTTTGTGATTTACTTTTAGCAAATTTTGGGCTCAATATCCAGCTGCCACCTCCTAAAATTAAAGCAATTATCCCGTAGAGCAATTGATATTTGTGACCTTTAAAAGTAGTTAACACATCAATCATCCCAAAAATAGAGATTATCCAGAAAAAAGCAAAAATAATAGCATATAAAAATTGACCTAAATATGCCTGTCCTGCACCCGGGAAAAAAACAGAAAGCCAGAATGCCAAATCTGGATTTGGCTTCCTTACTTTAAAATAATTGTCTTTATTCATTCAATTTTTTAAAAATTTTACTTTATCACTGGCACTGGTTCTGTTCCAAAGAAGTATTTTTCAAAGATGGGTCTTAAGTCCTTTTTAGAAATGGCATTTACAAATTGTATAAAGTCTTCAGTTGTTGCTTTCATCCTTTTTTTCTGGCATGCCTCTGTAAATCTTTTTAAAATTGTAAAAAATGTTTGATCTCCCATATCTTTTCTTAAATAATGGAGCAAAAGTGGTCCTTTGTTGTAATAGTGATATATATAATCATTTGGATCACTTGTATCAAGATAAGGAGCAATAAAAATGGAACCCCTTTGCTTCAATTCATTTTGTGATACAACCCATCCATTGAACTGTTCTTTTGCTTTCTTTTTATCTGTGGATTCCATAAACAAATAAGATAAATATTCTGCAAATGATTCAGAGAGCCATCCATCTACCTCTGATGCCCAGGAAACTAAATTCCCAAACCACTGGTGTCCAATTTCATGTGCATACCTTGCATTTACACCAAGAGAAACATATCTTCTCAGCAAAGTATCAATATCATCTTCATCACCAGAACCAATTGGATTTAAGCCCTCTGATGTAATTTCAACTATCCCAGCTGGTGCCTGCCAGAAAAAGTGCCTGAAATATGGGATTTCCACTACATCTAATTCCTCATAAGGAAAAGAAACAAGGCCATTTGAATAAAAATCGAGAATTGCAATTCCATTTTTACCTAATTTTTTTCCTCCACTTTCTTTTAATTGTGCATAGGAATGAACCCTAACTAAATAATTCCCCTCCTTAAACTCCTGTGTCTTAAATTCACCTAATATTATAAATGGAAAGGAATGTGGTTCATCACTTATTGATTCTAAGCAATTTAAATCTCCTTCCTTCCATTCCTTAATTGTTTTTCCACAATTTATTGGCTTCCAGGGCTCTTTTACTTTTGCAATAAAATGTATCTTTGCTTGTGTTGCATATAAATCAAGAGTTGGATGCCAGACCATATTTCCTAATATAAAATAAGCATCACCATTAAAATTTTTTAAAATTGGACCTTCTGATTCAAAAGTCAAGTTAAAGATTTTTTCTTTTTTAGTTGGTTCATTTAACTTAAGCATAATTGTGTCATATTTATGAATAAAAGAAACATTTTCTCCTTTATCATCTGTTATTTTTTTACAATTAAAAGGATTTGACCTTTCATTCCATTTCTTAAGCCATTCTTCTTTACTTGTTCCATTTGTTAGAGATAAAAGCATCACAGAAATCCCATCTTTCAATGGAGTAAACTCTATTTTTGCTTTTTCAGAAAGGTTTAAATTATCCTTTGATAAAACTTCAATGTCTAAATTTGTAATATAAATAGGGTGGATTTTTCTCTTTGTCCAATCAAAAAGATAAGGATGAAAAGCTAATACATTTACATCCAAAAGACCTGCTTCCCATCTTGATGGTTTGTATTTTAATAAATACTCCATATTTTCTTCATTTCCATCCACTACATAAAGTAAGTTTTTTTCTTTTTTACCTTTTAAAAAACAAAGAGCCATTTGGTTTTTATAATTATTTAAAATTGCAGGCAGAAAATAAAATTCAAAAGAAGGATAACGAAGTTTTTCAAGGATTTTCATATAATCTTTTATTTTTTCACTCTCTTTTTCCTCACCTTTTTCAAAGGACTCAAAAGAAAGAAAGGGATAAACTAAGACAAAAGCTTCTGAAAACTCATCAATTATTTGATTTTTTTCATTTAATTCATAGCTTCCTTGTTCTTTTAAGTTTGTTTTAATTCCAACAAGGGCATATTTATCTTTTAAATTTAATACAAAATTCCCTGTCCCTTCAAATAAAAAACCAACTGTATAATTTCCAGCTACAACTTCTTCCACTTTTCCAGAAAATTTCAAATCCATATCCCCAATTTTTAACTCTTTTTCTTTCCACTCTGCTTTTCCTTTAACTTGAAGTTTTTCAAAATTTTTTATTTCTTCATCAAAATTTAAAGAAAAGGAAAGGGATGAAAAGAAAAATAGAACAAATAAAGCTTTAAAATACTTCATAATTACCTCCTAAAATTATTTACGGATTATAACATAATGATTTTGTTTTAGCAATTTTTTAGAATTATTTTTTATAATCAATGCTTATGATAATGGGAATGGGAAATTTTTTTATGTTTGTGTTTATGGGAATGGATAAGGTTTGCTTTTATCAAAATTTCTTCATTTTTCAAGATCTCATTTATATCCCCATCATAAATTATCTGATGTTCCTCTGATAGCACAACTGCTCTTTCTCCTAATTCTTTTGCCATTGATAGGTTATGGGTACTTATAAAGGTTGTAATTGGCAAATCGTATAAAAGATCTAACACCTCTCCTTGGGATTTTGGATCCAAATTTGCCATTGGTTCATCAAGTAAAACAAAAGATGGTTCTATTATAAGAATTGATGCTAAGGCAACTTTTTGTTTTTCACCTCCACTTAATTCAAAGGGAGGAATTTTTTCATATTTTTTAATACCCAGCAAATCAAGCCAGAAAGAAACTTTTTCTTTTACCTCTTCTTCCTTTTTCCCAAGTTGTCTTAAGCCAAAAGCAATTTCGTCAAAACAGGTAGGATTGAAGAGCATAACATCAGGGGATTGAAAAAGCATAACTACTGAGCTTCTAAAAATTTTTGTATTTTCATTTTTATTGAAAAAATTCTTATCAACTAATAAATTATTAAAAAAATATTTTCCTTCTTTTGGGAACAAAAGCCCATCTATTATCTTAAAAAGAGTTGTCTTCCCACAGCCATTTGAACCCAAAAGAACAGCCCTTTCCCCCTTATTTATCTTTAAATTTATATCTTTTAAAACAATCTTAGAATTATAAGAAAAAGATATATTTATAAGTTCAATCATTAAAAAAGCCCCTTGAACGCATTGCCATTGCTGTCTCTCTTGCATTATAAATTGATTTTGTAAAAAAAAGATTCACTGCCTTTTTTGAAAAAAGTTTAAGATATTTCTTTTCTTTTTTTATAACCCTGCTTTTAAATGCCTCTTTTAAATCTGAAAAAATTTTAATGAAACTCATTATTTGACTATAAGTCAATACAAGTAAAAAAGTCAAATCCTTTGAAAAGGGAAGGATTTTAAAAAGATTTATATGGGAGATAAAATAAAAGGTCAAATAAGTAATTGTTAAGGTTCTTAAATTAATTAAAAGTAGATATTCTAAATCAAATTTTATAAAAATTGAATATGTTATAGAGACAAGAAAATTGAATAATATTATTGTGGCAAAAACCCTTTTGATTTTTTTAAAGAAAAAATTAAAATCAAGGATAATTAAAAATAAAAAAAAGGAAAAATAAAAATAAATATTGTTTATTATTGTTAAGATAATAACAAAAAAAATGTATAAAATTAACTTAATATTTTGAAGCAAAATATTTTTCTTTATCAAATTTCTTCAAAACCTCCAAAGCAATAACTGTTAAAATGCCTTCTGCAATTCCTACAAATATATGTGGTATAAGCATAGCAGGAATTGTAACTTTAATTCCAAAGGGGAAAAATAATGGTTTTCCATTACTATCTATGGCAATCAATGGTTGTATTCCAAGAACTAGGGCTAAAATTAACGCAGAAACTAAAACACCTAAAAAGGAAGAAAAAAAGACCCCTGCTTTTTTGAATTTACCAAATAATTTAGAAAAAAAATAAATTGTCAAACTTCCAATGAAACCAATTGCTATGGAGTTTACTGGAAGGGTTGTTATACCACCATTACCAAAAAATAGTGCCTGGATTAGCAAAACCAAACTAATACATAAAAAGGATACAATTGGACCGAAAAGGATTGACAGGGGTCCTATACCTATGCAATGGGCAGTTGTTCCACCTGGCAAAGGGATTGTTATCATCATTAATATAAATGAAAAGGAAGTCAAAGCACTTATAAAGGGAAGGGTTTCTGACCTTAGAAAGCTTTTTATTTTTCTTATGGAGTAAATCCAGAGTCCTGAAGATAAGAAATAAGCAGGAATATAAACCTTTGGTGAAATAAAACCATCAGGTATATGCATAAATTAAAATAGAGTAGAAAAGGTAAAAATTATCCTTACCTTTTCTTTTCCCTCTGCTCCTTGTTGTTCTTTTTCTTCATTTAACCTTGTCCAGACAGGAAATTTTGCTCCAAAAGCAAAACTTATGTTTTTTGCATAAAACCTTAAGCCAGGCAAAAGATAAAAGATTTTACCACCTGTTGCATAGGCACCTTCACCATTTTCAATATCCCTTCCAAGGTCCAGATATGTTCCTTCCAAATTTAAATCAATTCTTAATTTTTTTTCCATATTTGTATAAAACCTATAATTTAAAGCAGAGTTTATTCTAAATTCGGAACCAAATTTTAATTTTGTGCCGTCTTCATATTTATTTTCAAAAAATTTAATATAACTTGCATCTAATATAAAAGTAAATTTTTCCATAAAGCCCTTGTTTGTAGCAAAACCAAAGGTGAGGGATGGTTTTCCAAAGCCAAGGGATTTACCTGGATCAATATTTCCTTCTCTATCTTTTAAATTTTCTTCTCCCAAAGGTATTGATGAGCCACCATAAAAAGCAAAATGCCAATCCATCATATCATCCAAGCTTTCCTTAGGAGGGGTTAATTTAAAGCCTTCATCGTATTTAAAACTAATTATTCCAAAAATTGAAGGATCAGCAAAACCAGCAGTGTTGTAAGAATTATTTTCTACAACTTTTATGTTAACTGGAGTAAAAAAGAATAAGGAAAAATAAGAAGAAAAACCATAACCAATACCAAACATATTAAACATATTATAATTTGTTTCATCATCTCTTTGAGGCGTATATTTTTTAAAATCAGCATAATCCATTTTATAATATAAAAGGAAAGATTTTTCAGGAAGTGTTTGGGAAGTGGATGTCTCAAGCGGGGCACCAGGTCCTTCAAGTCCTGCTGCACCTAAGGCAGCAACTCCATGGTGGGAAAATAAATTAAAAGAAAACAAAAGAATCATTAAAAAAGCTAAATACTTTATCACTTTTTCCTCCTTAAAAATATATTTATAATTGAAAAAAAAGTTAAAATAATTCCAAGCCCAAAGATTGTTTTTGAGTATTTTTCAAAAAAGTCCAATTTTCTTTCCCCTTTAAACTTTCCTCCCTTAACATCTATCTCAAAATTAGCACCATGCCCATCATCTGAAAAGACTTTTACTTGCCACTTCCCGGGAGCATCTGGAACAAAAGAAATTCTTCCAATTTCATTTGTTCTTCCAACTTGATATGGAATTTTATCATTTCCTGGTTTATAAATTTCGTAAGATTCAAAGGAAAATTTTGTACCATTAGCATAATAAACATTAATTATATAAGCATTAGAAAAATCAATAGAATATCTTACTTCATGGGAGTAAGAAAATATTGGGATAAAGATTAATAAACAAAAAATATAATATTTCATTTTCTACTCCTTAACTATAAAATTTAAATTTGCTGTTATAATCTTTTCATCTGCCTTTATTCCATTTTCCTTTTCTGTAATTGAAGCAGAAATTATCTGGAATCCAGTATCTTTTATTGTTATATTTATATTTCCTTCTCCATCTGTTTCTCCCCTTGGTTTATCTTTATAAGCAACAACAGCATTTTCTTTTGGTTTTCCTTCATAATAAACTTTTAAACGAATCTTATCTCCTTTTTTTAATTTTGATATATCTGAAAGGGGTACAATTTCCAAATTATTGCTCAAAGGTTTTTTTGAATTTTCATCATAATTTTTAATATATTTTACTGACTCAATTGAAAGCCAGCTCTTTATTACATTTTCTTCCTTTTCCTTTGATACATTTTTTGTCCCATAAACTGTCTTTGTCCAATAACCAGAACTAAATAATACATAAACAGAATCGCAATCTTTCTTAAAAGATACAGGGTACTTATTTTCAAAGTCAACCTTTTCAATTTTATCTTCTTTTTGACATATAATATTTTCTACAAATTCAGGTTTGTATTCCATAATTGTATCCCCACTGTGTGTTGAATGCTTATGTCCATAAAACAAAGTAAAACTTCCTTCCTTCTCTTCAATCCAGAGGTCGTGTGAAAAAACAATAAAAGAAAATAGTAATAAAAAGAAAAATAAATTCATAACCTTCATATAATACCTCCTGCGAGTATTACTTTTCTCAAAATAATAATACTAATAATTTAGTTTGTCAAGAGGAATTTAAAATATTGTTATGCTGAATGTGTTAATTTAAAAAAATCGAAATTATATTGAAATCAGAAAAAATTTTTTTTTAATAAATGGCATTAACCCAAAAAATGCAGTTGAAAAT
>JBBISU010000084.1:0-14017 GCA_037441225.1 Acidobacteriota bacterium | reverse complement strand
AATAGAGCAGTAGTGTAGGGGTCGCACTTGTAATGCCCGTATAATATCAGTTAGATTTTTTTGTTAATTTATTAATGAGGGAATGCAAGTTTTTTTAAATTAAAGATTTCTTTTATTTTTTCTTCAGGAATTCTTTTTTCCTCTCTTAATATATCAAGAATTGATTTCCCTTCTGAAAATGCTTTTTCCACAATTTCTGCTGTTTTTTCATAACCAATTTTTAAACTTAATGGAGTTGCAATAGCAGGGCTATTCTCTGCATATCTTTTACAAATTTCATTATTTGCTTTTAAATTTTTTATTGTCTTTGCATTAAATGTTTTTATTCCAAAAGATAATATCTTAATGGAATCTAATAAATTATATAAAACTAAAGGAAGAAAGGTATTTAACTCGAAATTTCCTGAAAGGGAAGAAAGGGATATTGAGAGGTCTTTTCCTGCTACATCAAAACAAATTTGTTGCAGCACTTCTATTGCCACAGGGTTTACCTTTCCTGGCATAATGGATGAACCTTCTTGAAGGGCTGGAATTGATATTTCTTTTAAATAATTTTTAATCTTTAAATCCTGTAAAATTTTGAAAATTTCTAAGGAAAGATTTTTTAAAGAACTTGAAAAGATTGATAGATTTTCAATGCTTGATTGATACTCAAAATTACATTTTGCTTTTTTGAAAGAAATCCTTGTCAGCTTCCTTAAATGATAAATTGCTTTTTCTCCAAATTTTTTTGGGGCATTTAAACCTGTTCCGACAGCAGTGCCTCCTAAGGGTATTTCAAATAAATTTTTTAAGGATTTTTCAATATTTCTTCTTTGTCTATTTATTATGTGATAATAGCCTTCAAATTCAAAACCCAAACTTACAGGAACTGCATCTTGAAAATGGGTTCTTCCTGTTGTAATTATATTTTTATATTCTTTTGCCTTTTTTTTAAATTCTTCTTCTAATTTAATGATTTGAGGCAGAAGTTTTTCTTTTGTTTCTTTTATCAAAGTTAAATTTATAGCAGAAGGTATTACATCATTAGAAGATTGAGATTTATTTACATCATCATTTGGATGGACTTTTAGGTTATATTTTTCTTTTACAACATTTGAAATGACTTCATTCATATTCATATTTGTAGAAGTTCCTGAACCCGTCTGATAAATGCTTAAAGGAAATTCTTCCTTGTATTTTCCTTTTGAAATTTCCATTGCTATTTTAAAGATTGCCTCTGCCTTTTTTTTCTCTAAAACCTTTAAATCATAATTTGCTTTGCTTGAAGCAGCTTTTATTATTGCTAAATTTTTTATAAACTCAAAGGGAAAAATTTTTTCCTCATAAGGAAAATTTTCTTTTGCCTTTTTTGTGTGGTTTCCCCAATAATTTTTTTCTTTCATATATAATTAAACAATTAAAAAAGAAAATAAATTCTTTTTGGAATTTTATGAAGATTTTTTTATTTATAACAATATAGGAGGTCTTATGAAGGAATTATTAAAAAAGTTATATATAAGGGGAAAGGAATTTTTTTATTATGATATTTCAAAGTTAGAAAATATTAAAAAATTGCCTATTTCTTATAGAATATTCATTGAAAATTTAATTAGGGCTGGTGAATATGATTCAATTGAGCCAATTTTAAAAAGGAAAAATTTAAATTTTAATTTCAGGGTTTCAAGGATTTTACTTCAAGACTTTACAGGTGTTCCTTTAATTGCAGATATTGCTTCTTTGAGAGATTATCTAAAAAAAATAGGGAAGGATCCAAAAAAAGCAAATCCAAAAATCCCTTGCCACTTAATAGTTGACCATTCTGTAATTGTTGATTTTTTTGGGACAAATTATGCTTATCAAGAAAATGTAAAGAAGGAATATGAAAGAAATAAAGAAAGGTATGTTCTCTTAAAATGGGCAGAAGAAAACCTAAAAAATTTTAGAGTTGTTCCACCTGGAAACGGAATTGTTCATCAAGTAAATTTAGAGTATTTAGCAGAAGTAGTGATGAAAAGGGGAAAAATTTTATTTCCCGACACTTTAATTGGAACTGATTCCCATACACCCATGATAAATAGTTTGGGAGTTTTGGGATGGGGAGTTGGAGGGATTGAAGCAGAAGCAGTACTTTTAGGTTTCCCTTATAATCTTGTACTTCCACGAGTTCTTGGAATAAATCTAAAAGCGAAACTTGAAAGGGGAATTACAGCCACTGATTTGGTTTTAACAATTACAGAGATTTTAAGGAGTAAAGATTATTCTTCTTGGATTGTGGAGTTTTTTGGTGAAGGGCTTTTGAGTTTGAAAGTTCCAGATAGGGCAACTATTTCGAATATGGCACCAGAGTGTGGTGTTCTGGCTTCCCTTTTTCCAATTGATAAGAATACCTTAGAGTATTTAAAAGATACAGGAAGAAGTAAAAGTTTAATAGAAAGAATTGAAGCTTATTCTAAAAAAAATTTATTATTCTATGAAAAAGAAGAAAATATTGAATATGATGATGTCATTGAAATAGATTTAAGTAAGGTAAATATTTCTATTTCAGGACCAAAATCGCCCCATCAAAAGAATTCCTTATCAGAACTCAAAAGTATTTCTTTAAATTTTATTGGGAAGGGTATTGAAAAAGAAGATAAATTAAAAGATGGAAGTGTTGTAATTTCTGCAATTACTTCTTGCACAAATACATCAAATCCAGATCTTATGATTATGGCAGGGCTTTTGGCAAAAAAAGCAGTGGAGAAAGGTTTAAATGTAAAGCCCTGGGTTAAAACTTCCTTTGCACCGGGTTCAAAAGTTGTTACAGATTATTTAAAAAAATCAGGGCTTCTCCCATATTTGGAAGCTTTAAAATTTCATATAGTTGGATATGGTTGCACAACCTGCATTGGAAACTCAGGTCCTTTGATTGATTGGGTTGAAGAAGAAATAAAAGAAAAAAATCTTACAACCTTCGCAGTTCTTTCAGGAAATAGAAATTTTGAGGGGAGGATAAACCCTTATGTAAAGGGCTCATTTCTTGCAAGCCCTCCAATTGTTGTTGCCTTTGCACTCTCTGGTAATTGTTTGATTGATTTGACAAAGGAACCCTTATGTTTTGATCCAAATGGGAAAGAGGTCTTTTTAAAGGATCTTCTTCCAGAAAAGGAAGATGTAGATTTAATTAAAGAGAAATTTTTAAAATTAAAAGATTTTAAAAGAAATTATTCAAAAATCTTCAAAGGAGATGAAAATTGGGAAAATTTAGAGGTTTTAAAAAGTGAAACTTTTCCTTGGGATGACAATTCAACTTATCTTCAAAAACCACCTTTTTTTGATGAAATAGGGGGTTTTGAATCTATAAAAAGAGCAAGGATACTCGCTATTTTTGATGACAACATAACAACAGACCACATCTCACCTGCTGGTGCAATACCTTTAAATTCTCCTACTGGCAAATTTTTAGTTTCCTCAGGAGTTGAAATTAAAAATTTACATTCTTATGGCGCCAGGAGGGGGAACCATCAAGTTATGGTGAGGGGAACTTTTGGGAATATTAGAATTAAAAATAAAATGGTTAAGAAAGAAGGACCTTTTACAATAAAGTATCCAAAAGGAAAAGAAATGTTTATATATGATGCAGCAATGGAATATAAAAAAGAAAATGTTCCTTTAATTGTAGTTGCAGGTAAAAATTATGGAATGGGTTCTTCAAGGGATTGGGCTGCAAAAGGGACTTATCTTTTAGGTATAAAGGCAATAATTGCTAAAAGTTTTGAAAGGATCCACAGGCAAAATTTAATTGCTTTTGGTGTTTTGCCTTTGATACTAAAAGAAGATTTTGTATTTTCTGGGGATGAAATTGTAAGCATTGATAATGAGAATGTAGAATTAAATAAAAAATTAAGGATATTAATTGAAAAAGAAGACAAAAAATTTGAAATTGAAGGAATACCAATTTTTGAAAGTGAATATGAACTCCAAATCTACAAAGAAGGTGGGATTTTCTCAAAAATTCTTAAATCATATCTCTAAAAATTTATGTTAATATTTAAACTTACAATATTCTTAAATTTGTCAACATTTTTTCCTTCTTTTTGGTAAATAGGGAAAGAATAAGAAATTCCAACTCTTAATTTTTTTATAATTTCAATTCCATAAGATACATACCCAGAAGCAAAATTTCCCTTTGAATCATATATTTCCATATACATCCCAGGTGGTCCCCAGCCATAATTTCTTTCATTTTCAAGGACAGAAGAAAAGTTAATTCCTAAACTAAAAGCTCCTTTTTTTACTGGATTTGTCAAGTAAATTAAATCTGCTTTTAAGAAAAAACTATCTGATCTCCACCAATCAACGGGATTTCTTCCGCCACTTTTCTTATATAAGAAACTAAATTGGGGCTGAATTTTCTTTATTCTTTTAAAAATACTAAAGGCGCCTATATAATCAATTGTTCCTGTTCCCCTTTGATATTCAGATGGATATAGTCCCCAATCATCAGAGTAGCTATATTTACCAGTTGGGAATGTTGCACCAAGTCCAATGTTTATATGAAGAAAATCTGAAACCTTTGTTATATCACCATCTACAGGGCAAGGAGCAATTTTCTTTATCCCGGGTATATCAGCCCAAAACATTAAACCTAAATCACCAATTCCTTCTGATTCATAATAAAAGGGCTCATCCAGATACATTATTTTAGTTCCTTTTGAGGAACCATAGGGGACTGCACCTTGTACAGTTATCCACCTGTTTAAAGGAACCTGGAGAGCATAAATCATCCCATTCAAATCATGGTCTTTGAACTTTCCAGAATAGTAACTTAAGTAAAAATTATTTCCAGCATTTCCCATCAAGGAACCTAAAAGCCCTAAAAGCCCAACTTCTGCACCACCTCCACCAGCATAACCACCACAGCCAGGGCAGCCACCAGAAAAGAGAAAGGAACTAAATAAAAAAGACAATAAAAAAAACTTAAACATAATAACTCCAAAAATGTTAAAATATTAAAATATGCAAAGGATAATATTATACATCATTTTTCCAATTTTAGCCTTCACTGGTACTTTTTCTTATGAGAAAAAGAAAGTTGAGATTTCTGTCATAGAAAAGGAGGGGGTAAATTATTACGACATAAAAGCAATCTTGGATACCTTAAACCTTTCTCTTGATCAATACAGGGAAGGAAAAAGTTATCAAATCCAATATTTAGATGGAAAATTAATCTTTGGAATTGAATCACCTTTTGTAATTTTAAATGATAAAATCCAGGAACTTCTTAAATCCCCAATTTTATTTGAAAATAAAATATATGTACCTGATGTATTTATAACAGGTCCTCTTTCTTCTCTTTTGAATGTGAGTTTTACCATAAAAGGAAAAAATATTTCCTTGGAAGAAAGGATAACAAAGACAGGCCCTTCTCTTTATAATGTTGAGATACATAATGTTGGTTTTACAAAGATTGTCTTTTATTTTACTGACAGCATAAATTACTTTTTTAAGGAAAGCAAAAATCAAATTACAATTGAGATGCCAAAAAATATAAAAGCTTCAGTCCCTCCTTTAAAGATAGAAGACCCTTTTGTTTCTTCTATTTTAACAAAAAACAATTTCTTAATAATAACATTAAAGGAAGAGGATTTCTCTTGCTCCCATTATACTTTAAGTTCCCCTTTTAGAATTATTCTTGATATAACAAAGAAAAAAGAAAAAAAAGGCACCTTTAAAGAAGAATTATCTGAAGGATATAAGGTAATAATTGATCCAGGGCATGGTGGTGATGATGTTGGAGCAATTGGACCTACTGGTATTAAAGAAAAGGATATAACTTTAAAAATTGCTCAAGAGTTAAAAAAAATTTTAAAGGAAAAAGGATTAATTGCACAACTCACAAGGGAAAAGGATGAAAACCTTTCAGTGGAAGAGAGAGCAAATTTTGCAAATTCTAATAAGGGGGATTTATTTTTATCAATCCATAATAATTCTTTTAAAACTTACAATATAAGAGGAAGTGAAACATATTACCTTTCAATTGAACCCTTTGAGGAATTATATAAAGAAAATTTAGAGGCAAATCAAAATACTTCAATTGATTTGATCTTATGGGATCTGGCACAGAGCAAATTTCTTAAAGATTCTGCATATTTTGCTGAACTTGTCCAAAAAGAATTAGACAAATTATGGGAAATTCCTCCAAGGGGTGTAAAGCAAGCACCTTTAAAGGTTTTATCTGGTGTTACAATGCCTGCTGTTTTAATTGAAATTGGATTTATTTCAAATCCAGAAGAAGAAAAAATAATGCAAAGTGATGAGTTTTTATATAAAATTGCAAAGTCCTTATCAGAGGCAATTTTACAGTTCAAAGAAACTGCTGGAAAAAGATGGGAAGAAGGGGAAGAATAATTTTTTTATTTTTATTGATTTTAATTTTTTCTTGCAAAAAGGAAATAAAGGAAGAAGTATCCATAAAAAGGGAAGAAATAAAAGAAGAAGTAAAATTTAAAACTTATGTAATTTACTCCTTTGATAAAGAAAACGGCAAATTATCACCTAAAACAATAACCTTAGAAGAAAAAGAAAACGAATTGGAAAATTTGAAAAACTTGCTTCAAAATTATTTTTCTCAAAAAGATAATATATTGTTTCCAGAAGGTATCAGTTTGAGAGCTTTATATCAATTCAATAAAAATCTTGTTTTAGATATAAGCATCCCTGAAAATTCACCCCCCCTTCAAAGCATAAAAGAAGAACTTGAGTTTGTAAATTCTTTGTCAAAAACAATTTGTTTGAATTTTCAAAGATACAAAGGGATAAATGTTTTAATAAATGGAAGCAATGAAAATAATTTTATAAACCATATTGCCTTATATGTAAGTTATAAACCATAAAAAATGAGTTTTAAACTAAATTCAAATTTTACACCAAAGGGAGACCAGCCAAAGGCAATTGAAAAACTACTTGAAGGTTTGAGGAATGGTGAAAAGTATCAGGTTTTATTAGGTGTAACTGGTTCAGGGAAGACATATACAATTGCAAAGGTCATTGAAAGTTTTGGAAAACCAACCCTTGTAATCTCTCACAATAAAACTTTAGCAGCTCAACTTTATCAAGAATTTAAAAGCTTTTTTCCAGAAAATAGAGTTGAATATTTTGTCTCTTATTATGATTATTACCAGCCAGAAGCATATATACCACAAACAGATACTTATATTGAAAAAGAAACTTCTGTAAATGATGAAATTGATAGATTAAGAATAAGGGCAACGGAGGCATTGTTTGAAAGAAGGGATGTAATAATAGTTGCTTCTGTCTCTTGTATTTATGGAATAGGAGCACCAGAAGACTTTTTTTCAATGCTCTTAAAGATAAAGGTTGGGGATACCTGGAATTTAAAGGATTTACTTTCTTCCCTTGTCCAAAGCCAATATGAAAGAACTCAATATGATTTGTATAGAGGTTCTTTTAGATTAAGAGGAAATACCCTTGATATTTTTCCTGCTCAAGAAGATTTTGCTATAAGGATAAACTTTGATGAAGAAGTAATTGAAGAAATTTATTCCATTGATCCATTAAAGGGAAAAAAAATAAAAAAATTAGATAAATTTTATCTTTTTCCAAAAACCCATTTTGCAACCCCTCAAGATAGGATTAAGAAAGCGATTAAATCCATCAGGGAAGAACTTAATGAAAGATTGAAGCAGTTAAAAGATAGAGGGAAACTCTTGGAAGCAGAACGCCTTGAAATGAGGACAAATTATGATTTAGAGATGCTTGAAGAAGTTGGCTGGTGTCATGGAATTGAAAATTATTCAAGACACCTGACTGGAAGAAAGCCAGGCGAGCCTCCTTTTACCCTTGTGGATTATTTTCCAAAGGATTTTCTTTTAATAATTGATGAAAGCCATCAAACAATCCCACAACTTCAAGCAATGCAACATGGAGATAAATCAAGAAAAGAAACCCTTATTGAATTTGGCTTTCGCCTTCCCTCTGCCTTAGACAACAGACCCTTAACCTTTGAAGAGTTTTTGTCAAGGATTAATCAAGTTATATTTGTCTCTGCAACCCCTGGTCCCTTTGAACTAAAAATGACAAAAAATAAAGTTGTAGAACAAATAATTAGGCCAACAGGGCTTTTGGACCCTCTTGTAGAAGTAAAAAAAGCAGAAAACCAGATAGATGATTTATTAAATGAATTGGAAAAAGTAATAGAAAGAAAAGAAAGGGTTCTTGTTACAACTTTGACAAAGAGGATGGCAGAGGAACTTTCAAGCCATTTTAAAGAAAAAGGTTTTAAATGTGAATACTTGCATTCAGATATAGATACCCTTGAAAGGATTAGGTTAATTACTCAATTTAGAAGAGGTGATTTTGACATTTTAGTTGGGATAAACCTTTTAAGAGAAGGATTAGACTTACCAGAAGTTTCTTTGGTGGCAATCTTAGATGCATCAGAAGAAGGATTTTTGAGGTCTTATACTTCTTTGATTCAAATTGCTGGAAGAGCTGCAAGAAATGTAAATGGAAAAGTTATACTTTATGCAAGGGAAATTACAAAATCAATTGAAGAAATGGTAAAGGAAACTGAAAGAAGGAGAAGAATTCAAGAGGAATATAACAATAAAAACAATATTGTGCCAGAAACAATAATAAAAGATATATCCTCAGAACTTGTTCAAATTTCCAACTTAGATTATTTTGATTATTCAAAGATGCCAGAAATAAAGCCAGTAAAAGATGTTTTAACTTTAAGGGAAAACATAAAAAAATTAGAAAAAGAAATGAAGGAAGCAGCAAAGAGGTGGGATTTTGAGAAGGCAATTCAGATAAGAGAAAAACTTATGGAACTTAAAAAACTTGAGGTCTTCGTATGAACTTTGATGAAATAAATCTGCCTTCAAAATGTGGTGTATACATTTTTAAAGACATTTTTGGAAATCCTTTATATATTGGAAAAGCAAAGGATATAAAAAAAAGAGTAAAGTCCCATTTTCAAGAAGAGGATTCTAAAAAACATAAGCTATTAGAATTAACTGAAAAGATTGATTTTATAATAACACCAAATGAATTGTCTGCTTTATTTTTAGAAAATGATTTAATAAAAAAATACCAGCCAAAATTTAATGTAAATTTAAAGGATGACAAGACATACCCCTTTATTGAAATCACTATTAAAGATAAATTTCCAAAGATCTTTTATACAAGAAAGATAAAAGAAGATTCAATTTACTTTGGTCCCTTTTATCCAGCAAGGAAACCAAGAAAAATAATTAGTTTTATTCAAAGAAATTTTGGAATATGTAGTTGCAAAAGAAATTTAAATAAAGAATATAAAAAGCCCTGCCTTTATTTTTATATGAAAAGATGTTTAGGTCCTTGTGTCCCTAATTTAACTAATAAAAATATATATAAAAAAAAGTTAGAACAAGCAATTTTATTTTTAAAAGGTAAAAATGAAAAACTTTTAAAAGAGATAAAAAAAGAAATAGAAGAAAAGGCAAAAAAGTTAAGGTTTGAAGAAGCAAAGGACTTAAAAGAGATATATTTATCCATTGAAGAAATGAAAAAAACAGAAAAAATATACAAAGCAAAGGGAGAAGATTTTGATGTTTTTGGAATTTACAATGAAGGAAGCTTCTTTTCCCTAATTGTTTTAAATTTTAAAAGAGGGACACTATTTGGAAAGAAATCTTATATCTTTGAAAAAATAGAAATTGAAGATAAAAAATATTTCCTTGAACAAGTTCTTCCCCAGTATTATATTTCAAACCCAGTTGTACCTGAAAAAATAATCCTTCCCTTTGATATAAAAGAAGAAATTTTTTTGGATTTCTTAAAAGAAGAAAAAGGAAAAGTTGTAAAAATTAAAGTTCCAAAGAGGGGAAGAGATAAGGATTTGTTAAAATTGGCAGAAGAAAATGCAAAAGAAATTTATCAGAACAGATTTCCAAATAGAGGGATTGAAGAACTAAAAAAGATCTTAGATTTAGAAAAATTGTTTTCAATTATTGGAATTGATATTTCCCACTTTCAAGGAAGGATAAGATATGGTGGAGTTGTTTTCTTTGAAGGGGGTATATTTGATAAAAAGAAATATAGAACCTTTAAATTAAATACAAAAGACCCAAGGGATGATCCAAAAGGGATTTATGAAATTGTTAAAAGATATATATTAAGAAATCTAAGAGAAGAAAAAGGATTGCCTGACTTGATTTTAATTGATGGAGGAAAAGCACAAATTTCAATGGGAAAGAAAGCCCTTGAAGAAATAAAAATAAATATTCCTTTGATTTCCTTAGAAAAGACAGAAGAAAAGGTTTTTATGCCAGATAAAAAAGAGCCCCTTTTAATTGAAAAAAATTCACCTGCTTTGCTTTTGCTTCAAAAAATAAGGGATGAAGCACATAGGTTTGTAATTACTTTGCATAGAAGGGTTTCAAGAAAAAGCTTTTTTAAATAAAAAGTTTTCCTTTTAAATCTTGGGAAAATAAAGAATTTCATCACCAATTTGAATATTTAAGGATTTTGAAAGAGAACTCATATTTTGAGCCAATTCAAGGGTTGAAATAGAGCCCTTAAGTATTCCAATTTTCCCTTCTGTTATCTCTTTATAACTTGTAACCCATAAAGAAATTTCTTCACCATTAATTACAACTTTTCCTTTTCCAAATTCAACCATATCATAAGGTATATTTGATATACAGTTTCCAAACCTGTCAATATAAATTATTGAACCCCTGACTTCACCTTTTTTGTTTTTATATGGCTTTTTATAATCAAACAAAACAGGATTTGCTTTTGGAACCATTTCCAGTATTTCCCCTTTTAAAAATTTTCCAACAGCAGGGGCAAACAAATCCCTTCCATGAAATGTAAAAGATGCATTTTTAAACCAGATATCTGGGAAAATTATTTTAAAAAGTGGACAGAGCTCCTCATAAACTAATGTAATAAGCCCATTGTCGGGAGCAAAA
Organism: Acidobacteriota bacterium; assembly: GCA_037441225.1. GTDB lineage: Bacteria > Acidobacteriota > Thermoanaerobaculia > UBA2201 > UBA2201 > JBBFMJ01. The sequence goes on along the minus strand of JBBISU010000084.1, from coordinate 3,074 downwards.
AAGTGGTGCCCTTCCTTTTCCATATAAAGAAAATCCCTAAAAGTTCCAACCCCTGGATCAACTATTGCAAAATGTACGGAATCCTTTGGAAAGGATTTATAAGTTGAAAATAAGAGGAAAGAAGCTTTTTTTATATCAAAAGGAGAAAGGTTATGGGTAATGTCAACTATATTTAAATTCCTTTCATATTTTAATAAAACGCCTTTAACTGATGCAACATAATAATCATCCATACCAAAATCTGTGATTAAAGTTAATGTTTTCATAATAATATTTTATCAAAATATAAAAAATTTTTTAATATTTCTTTTTAAATTATGTGTTAAAATATTTTAAAAATATTTAAAGAGGTGAATATGTATATCTTAGATAGAGAAAAAATGCAAGAAGCAGACAGAATAACAATTTCTCATTATGGGGTTCCTTCAATTGTTTTGATGGAAAATGCAGCTGCTTCTGTTGTAAGTATTATTGAAGAAAAATATTCAGATATTTCAAGTGTTGCAATTCTATGTGGAAAAGGGAATAATGGAGGGGATGGGCTTGCAGTAGCAAGAAGATTATATAACCGTGGATATGATGTAAAAGTATATCTCTTTGCAAAGTTAAATGAATTGAAGGGAGATCCAAAAATAAACTTGAATATTTGCCAAAAAATGGGGATTGAAATAAAACAAGTTCCTTCAGAAAAAGTTTTTTATGATGCTTTCCCTGAGCTTTTTGATTTTCCTTTAATTGTTGATGCTCTTTTTGGAACAGGCCTTGACAAGCCCTTAGAAGGTTTTTGGGCAAATGTAGTTTCAGCAGTCAACTCATTACCTTCTTTTATTTTGTCAATTGATATACCTTCTGGATTAAATGCTTCCACAAATGAAGTAATAGGTCCTGCAATTAAAGCCCATAGAACAGTAACTTTTGGTGCTTATAAAATAGCCCATATCTTTCCCCCTGCAACAAATTACTGTGGAAAAGTCCGTCTTTTTGAAATTGGTATTCCATCAGAACTTATCTCAAACTTATCTAAATTAATATTAAGCAATAAAAATGTTTTAAGAAATTTTATTCCAAGGAGGAACCCTGATTCCCACAAAGGAAATTTTGGACATCTTGTGATTGTTGCTGGCTCAAAAGAAAAGCCAGGTGCACTTTCTATGGCTGCCCTCGGTGCCTTAAGGAGTGGTGTTGGACTTTTAACTTGTGCTTCTGTGGAAAGTGCTTTATCTGTTTTGCACAATCACACTTATGAAGCAATGTCACTTATCCTGGATCAAACGCCGGAAGGGACAATTGCCTTATCATCGCTTCCAAAAGTTTTAAAATTCATAGAAGACAAGGATGCCCTTGTTTTAGGACCAGGGCTTTCTTTGAATGAAGAAACACAAGAATTTATAAGGCGCCTTGTTTTAAATACTTCAATTCCAATTGTAATAGATGCTGATGGCTTAAATGCCTTTTCAAAAAATTTGAAACTTCTTTTAGCAAGGAAAGGGGATAAAGTTTTAACTCCTCATCCGGGAGAACTATCAAGAATATTAGATATTTCTCTGGATGAGATAAATAGGGACAGAATAAAGTATGCAAAAGAAGCAGTCAAGAAATCAAATTCTTTTATAGTTTTGAAGGGTTATTTGACATTGATTGCTTGCCCAAATGAAATTGTTTGGGTAAATCCGACTGGAAATCCTGGGATGGCAACAGGTGGAATGGGTGATGTTTTATCAGGGATTATTGGTAGTTTTATAGCACAAAAGGTTGAACCAAACAAAGCTGCCCCTTTATCTGTTTTTTTACATGGCTTTGCAGGGGATTTAGCTGCAAGGAAAAAAAGTGAAGAGGGCTTGATACCCAGGGACTTAATTGAAACACTTCCAGAGGCATTCCTTGAAATCTTTAAAGATGAATGAAATATTTATAAAAAATGAAAAAGAAATGATAAATTTTGGTAAGAAATTTTCAAAAAAATTGGAAGAAAATTCTTTGATATTTTTAGAAGGTGAACTTGGAACTGGTAAGACAACCTTTGTCAAAGGTATTGCCTTGGGGCTTGAGATAGAAGAAAAAAAGGTAAGGAGTCCTTCTTTTTTAATAATCCATAACTATGGAAAGGTAATCCATATTGATTTATATAGAGTACAAAAGGCAAATTATGAAGAATTGGAAGAGATGGGAATAATTGAAGTATTAAATTCAAGGAGTATAAAAATTGTTGAATGGCCCAATGATTTAATAAAAAAATTATACCCAAAAGCAATTAAATTTTATTTTAAATTTAAAGGAAAGGGAAGATATGTCAGGTGGGAAAATTAAAATTTTATTTTTGTGCACAGGAAATTCTTGCAGATCCCAAATGGCAGAGGGATTTGCAAAATTTTATTTTCCCCATTTATTTGAGATTTATTCTGCTGGAACAGCTCCGGAGAAATTAAATCCAAAGGCAGTTAAGGTTATGAAGGAAATTGGAATTGATATTTCAAAGCAGTATTCTAAGAATGTAAAAGATTTAATTGATATTGATTTTGATTATGTTATAACGCTTTGTGGTGATGCCAATGAAAATTGCCCAAATTTTCCAAAAAAAACAAAGAAGATCCATAAAGGTTTTAAAGATCCTGCAAGGGCAAAAGGAAACGAAGAAGAAGTCCTAAAAGTTTACCGAGAAGTAAGGGATGAGATTAAAAATTTCATTTTATCTTTGCCAGACATATTAAAAGAATGAAAATTGTTGAAATTATAATTTAAATAGTGAAATTTTTAGAATTCCATTTTAAATTTAATAGAAAAAAATTAGCTAATTTTAAATTCTTAGGAATAGGGCAGAGATAAAATCAATGCTAAATTGACTAAAAATAATTTTTTAGGCACAAAATTATTTGTCGCTGAAAAGAATTTATTATTTAGATAAATCCTTTATTGTTGAGAATCCTTTACGGGCTAAAGACCCACTGCTACAGTTATTGAAATCTAAAATTTTATAACTGCAACACTTAAAGTTTTTGTTGATATAATTAAATTTTTTAATAAAATGTGATCTGAATCACATAAAAAAATAAAAATGTGTTATATTATAAGTAAAA
>JBBISU010000083.1:0-14069 GCA_037441225.1 Acidobacteriota bacterium | reverse complement strand
ATACAAATAATATATTACGCAGGCTAAAGAACCTGCGACTACATTAAGGATATTTTGTTTATGTAGCCGAAACATTTATGGTTGCGAATAATAACATATATAATAAATATATTGCATAGGCTAAAGAGAGGCTGTCTCGTAATTAAAATTTTTAAAATTGTTATACAATATATTGTACTATCTTTTTTAATTATACCATATATATTATGTACGACAAGCCAATATACCAGATTGTCGGACAGCCTCTAAAGAACCTGCGGCCACAATTTTTTGATTATTATTTTACGGGTCGTGCAAGATAAGACCCCTACGCTCTACTGCTCTATTTTGTACTATGTCTTTTTTAACTGCATTTATTGGGTTAAATGACAATTTTAGACATTTAATACTTTTTTTAGTATAATATTAAAATTATGGAAGGTTATTGGAACATTTTCTGGCAGGAATCTGGCTTTGTTGGAAAGGCAGTCCTTGGGATTTTGCTTTTGTTTTCTTTTTTTTCCTGGGTTATTGTCTTTGCAAAATCTTTTTCTTTTAGAAAAATAAAAAAGGCAAACCAAAAATTTTATAGATTATTTAAAAAGAGTGAGAGAATTTTTGAAATGAAGGAAATTGCCAAAAGGATTGATAATTCAACCTTTTCAATTATTTTTCTTTCAATTTATCAAGAAATTGAAAAACAATTCCATTCAAATCCTGAATTAGAAAAAAATTTAAGATGGGAAAACCTTGAAAAGATTTATAAATTAAATTCTTTGAATATAATTAGAAATTTAAGATCTGGGCTTCCCTTTCTTGCAACTACTGCCTCCTCTACTCCTTTTATTGGTTTATTTGGAACTGTTTGGGGAATAATGAATGCCTTTCACAAAATTGGCATAGCTCAAAGTGCCAATCTTGCAACTGTTGCACCAGGCATATCTGAGGCATTAATAAATACCGCAGCAGGTCTTGCTGTTGCAATACCTGCTTTAATTTTTTATAACTTGTTTTCTTCCAAGATTAGAAATTTTGAAGAAGAACTGGAAGAATTTAACTTAGAACTTCAAAATTTTTTGTTTCATATAATGAAATGAGAGTAGAAAAAGAATTTTCTGATATAAATGTCACACCTCTTGTAGATGTAATCCTTGTCTTGTTAATTATATTTATGATAACTGCACCTCTTTTGTTTTCTGGCTTAAAAATTCAACTTCCAGAAGCAAAGGCACAGCCAATACCACCACAAGAAAATCCAATTGTTTTAAATATTGACAAGGATGGAAAGATTTACTTTGAAGAAAAAGAAATACCTTTAATGGAGCTAAAAATAAGGTTGCCTTTTTGGCTTGAAAGAGCAAAAATAGAAGGTGTCTATATAAAGGCAGATGAAAGGGTTTCTTATGGGAGCGTATTAAAAGTTTTGGATTTGCTTAACCAAGAAGGCGTTACTTCAGTTGCCCTTGTAACAAGGGAAACAAAATGATTAAAAAAAATATATTATCATATAAGACATTTATTTTTTCTTTTTTAATACACTTAATTTTATTGACATTTCTGCTTTTTTCACCTGTAACAAAAGGTAGGAATAAAATAAAACAATTAACATATAAAGTAAGTTTATCTTATCTCCCATTGAAAAAAAAGGAAATCCAAAGAGAAGCAAAACCTTCAAATTTTGAAGAAAAAACAAAAGAAAAGACAATTGAACCAAAGGCACCAAAAAGGTTAAAAGAGACAAAAGAAAAAGGGATGAAACCATTGACCTCAGAAAAAAAAGAAGATGGTTTTGTTGAAAAAGAAGAAACTCCTTCCATTGGAGGGACAAAGGTTGAATCAATTGATGCCCCTTATTTTCCTTTTAGTTATTATTTAAATCAAGTTTTAAGTTTTATTTCTTCCAATTGGTATAAACCACCTGCAGAAGAAGGAACTTTTTGTACAATTTATTTTGTAATTTCTAAGACAGGAAGGATAATAGATTCAAAAGTAGAAAATTCCTCAGGTAATTCTGCCTTTGATAGAGCTGCTTTAAGGGCAGTCCTTGCATCAAATCCCCTTCCTCCATTACCTTACGATTATTATGAAGATAAGCTTGGCATTCATCTTCGTTTTCAATAGTTTGATTTTATTCTGTCAAGAGGTATATCTGGAAATTAAGACCTCTGGTTTGAAAGAGTTGCCTATAACCGTTTTATGGTTAAAGGATTATACAGAATGGAATGAAACTTTAAAAAACGATTTAGTTGAATCTGGACAAATTAAAATAATTGAACCTCCCCAAAATCTTCCTGAGGACCCCTTAAAAATCTTTGATATTTTGAAGGGGATTGGCTCTGAATTTTTCTTAAGTACTACCGTGAGCAAGGAAGGGGAAAATTTAATTTTTAGACATAATTTTTATGATGTAAAAGCAAAGAAAATAATTTTTGCGAAAAAGTATAAAGGGGATAAAAAAACAATAAAGACAATGGCACACACTTTATCTGATGAACTAATATATCACCTGACAGGACAAAAAGGCATTGCTTTGACAAAAATTGCTTTTATCAGTGATAGATCTGGCTATAAAGAACTATACATAATGGATTCCGATGGTTCAAATCAGCAGCCTTTAACATCATATAAGAGTATATGCTTATCTCCTGCTTGGACACCAAATGGAAAGGAAATCTATTTTGTCTCATACCATTCGGGCAAACCTTCCATAATATCACTTCAATGGCTTGAAGGTAAGGCAAAGAATTTAAAAATTCCTCTAAAGAGTGCCTCTTCACCTTCCCTTTCCCCTGATGGAAAATTTTTATTATTTTCAGGTGTAAAGGATAACCAAACAAATATTTATCGCTTAAATTTGGAAACAAATCAATATGAGCAACTGACTTTTTCAAAATCCATAGATACAGATGCTTTTTATTCCCCTTTGGGAAATTTTATATTATTTACTTCAGGAAGAAATGGAACACCCCAGATTTATATTATGAATGATGAAGGGCTTGATATAAAAAGAATAACCTTTGAGGGCTCTTATAATGCAGAACCAAAGATATCTCCTCAGGGAAATTATTTTGTTTATACTTCAAGGGAAGGAACAAATTTTCAAATTTATTTGCAAGAGATTTCTACAAACTTGAGAGTTCCTTTGACATTTTCAGGGTCAAATGAATCACCTTCTTTTAGCCCCGATGGGAAAAAAATTGTTTATTCTTCAAATATAACTGGAAATTATGAAATATATACAATGGATTTAAATGGCGAAAACAAAAAAAGGTTGACCTTTATTGGAAATAATACTCAGCCAGTTTGGTCCCCTTATTTAAAATGAATTTAAATTTAAAAAATGTAAAAGTTGCTATTGAAATAACTTCTCTTTGTAACCTTTCCTGTGGAATGTGTCCCTATTTATCTATGGAAAGAAAAAAAGAACATATGCCTTTAAATTATCTTTATAAGATTCATAAAATAATAAGGGAAAATAATTTAAAAGTCAGATGGCTTCACGAGATGGGAGAACCTTTATTATATCCTAATTTAAAGGAAGCATTAAATCTTTTTCCAGAAGCAATGCTTTCAACAAATGGAATTTTTTTAGAAAAAGAAAAGGCAAAAATTGTATTAGAAAGCAAAATATCTACTATTAGAATTTGCATAGATACAATAAATAAAGAAAATTACAATATTTTAAGAAGAGGGGGTGATTTTGAAAAAGTTGTCAGGAATATAAAAAATCTTCTTGAAGAGGCAAAAGATAAAGATATAATGATAGAAATCCAAAAAATGGTTTCAAAAATAACAAAAAATGAAAAAATAAAAGAATTTAAAGATTTTTTTCAAATTGAAAAATATAAAAATGCAAAAATAATTGAAAAAACCTGTGAAGGGCTTGACACAACTGATGAAACTAATTTACATAAAAAATACGCTGGCTGCTTTCAAGGAGGTCCTTTTAACTGGCTTGTTTTCCTTTCCAATGGAAATATAACCCATTGCTGTTATGATTATGAAGGAAAACAATCAATTGGGAATATAAATCAACCCTTTGAAGAAATAATCCAAAGTCCTATATTAGAAGAACTAAAGAAAGCTTTTAGTGAAAAAAATTTTAAAAATTTTCCTGTCTGTGCTAATTGTTTTAAGCATAAAGAAGAAATATTTACACCACCAATTCTTATTTTTAAAATTTTAAGAAAAATTCCCTTTAAAAATTATTTAAGAAAATGGTTTTTATAATGGAAAAAATAAATTGGGGAAAAGGGGAAGAATTTTTAGGACCAAGGCATTTTGCAAGGATAAAAAAAATAATTTCACTGCTACCAAAAGAAAAAACAATTTTTTTAGATGGAGCAATTGGTTTAGGTATTTTATCAGAAAAGTTAAAAAAAATTGGTTTTTTTCCAATTGGTATTGATTTAGATTTTGGTGCTGTCTTCCATACAAAAAAGAAAGGAATTTTTTCTGTTACAGGAAAGATTGAAGAACTACCCTTTAAAGATTGTATATTTCCTTTAATAATTTCTTCTGAAACACTTGAACATTTAGAGGATCATAAAAAGGCAATAAAAGAATTCTATAGAATTATGAAAGAAGGTGGAAGTTTAATTATTTCAGTACCAATAAATCAAAGATTTTGGTCTTATTGGGATGAATGGGCAGGGCATAAAAAAAGATTTTCTTTTGAAAACTTAGAGGAAGAATTTGAGCCCTTTAAAATAATAAAAAAAATTTATTTTGGTTTTCCCTTTCTCTTTTTCTATGATATGCTTTTTTTAAAAAATTTCATAAAGAAAAGAGGACAAGGAAAAATCAATAAAAGAAAAAAAAGATTTTATGTTTTTTTAAAAAATTTATTTTTTTTCCCCTTACTTTTCCTTTTTTCTATAAACATACCTATAAAAAAATTTTCTCCAAATATTATAATGAAATTAAAAAAATAAGGAAATTAATTATTGAAAGCTGTAATAAAATTTTAAAAATGGTTGTCTAAAATTTTCAAGAATTTAAGGGTATAATGGACAAAAATAATTCCCTTTAAAAGGCAGATTTTTTCCAGATTTGTGTAATATTGTAACAGGGTGTATTTAAATGATTTTATTATTTGGGAATTTATTCACAAAGTTAAATGTGATCTGGATCACATATTTCCTTAATTTTTTTATTATATTATGTATTGGAGGGGAAAAAATGAATTCATTGTGGAATCTGGCATACATTTTGCATAAAAATAAGATGGAGGATAAAATGGAAAGGGAGAAATGGTTGTTTTCTTTTTATAAAATACTTTTTTTTCTAATTATAAAAATATACAAAAAATTTAATTTGAGGGGGCAAGAAAGGACGCAAAAATGAGAAAAATAATTATGTTTTTTTTGGCGATTCCATTATCTTGTCTTTCTTTTGTGGAAACTACAATAAACATAAATGGAGATTTTTCTGACTGGACTGCAGTTTTACAGGATGAACAAAATGTAATTATAGATGGAGCAAAAGGTGCTGGTGATCCTGACAACCCAGGCCAGACCTCTTCTGATTTAAGGGTTTTTGCACTGACCTGGGATGAAAATAATTTATATGCATATTTTAAAAGAGGTACAACATCAAATTCTGGTATAACTTTTTTAATTTATCTTGACATTGACTTTGACAAGATAATGGAAAACACAGACAGACTTCTTTTTTGGACTTTTAATAATTCTGGCTTTCAAAACTTCAATCTTTATTCTTACAGTCCCTTCAATCCTTCAGGTGATTTAATTATAGGAGATGGTTATGATATGCCTGGAACAATAGGAAGTTTGCTTTCCACAAATGGACAGGGTGCAATGGAAGCAGCTGGGACAAGATTTGAAGTATCTGTTTCTTTTTCAACACTTGGAATTTCTTCAAAAATTCCAATTTATACAAAGCCTTCCCTTACATTAGGAACAAACATTCCAAATCAAATTGAAGACAATGGGGATGTTTTGAGTACTTTAATTCAAATTATAAGCATTGAACCAGAAAAGGAAGCTTCTGCAAAACCAGGTACAACAGTATCTTTTCAGCATACAATAACAAACCTTGGAAATTCAAGTGAGATAATAGAAATAGAAGGGATTTCACTTCAGGGCTGGGAAATTTCTTTCTGGGATTCTACAGGGAACAATCCTTTAAATGATACAAATGGAAATGGAACGCCTGATACAGGAAATCTTCCAAAGGGAAGTTCAATAGATATAACAGTAAAAATTGATATACCTTCTTCCGTCCCAACACAAACAAATGATGAAATTACAATTTTGATAAAATCATCATCAAATTCTTCAGTTCAAGATAGTGTATTAGACAAAATTTATGCTGGCTTTATTGTTACCTTTAAAAAAGATCAAGAAAAATGGGCAACTGCCTCCTCAACAGTTCCTTTTTATGGACAGGTTGTTGAAAATTTAACAGAAAGTGGGATTACAATAAATGTCACATCTTCTTCTAATCAGGGCTGGACAACAGATGTTTATTTGGATTCAAATTGTGATAATACATATGAGGTAGGTCCGATAAGTCAATTCTTTGTCCAAGCAGAATCTTTTATATGCCTTATAACTTATGTCTATGTCCCATCCTCTGCAACAATTGGAACAAAAGATATTACAACAACTAAAATTTCTTTTGGTTCTCCAATCATTGAAATAAGTGTTTTATCTATCACTAATGTAGAAGACAAATTTAATTTAGCACCCTCAAATTCCTCATCCCAAGGAGCAGGTGAATCAATCTTTTATAAACACTATATAAGAAACAATCAAAACTTTTCTGATTTATTTGATTTAGAAGTGACATCTTCACTTGGCTGGCAAACACAGTTTTTTTCAAGTGATAAAATAACACCCTTGCCAGATACAAATGAAAATGGTAAACCAGATACTGGTTTTTTAAATCCCTTTGGAGGATACTTTGAATTTTATTTAAGGGTTACAATTCCCTCAAATGCAACTTATAATCAGCAAGAAATTTCAACAATTTATGGAACTTCAATTACTACAAGTGAGCAAAAATCAATACAGGATACAACAACAGTTAAAATCCTTGTAATCTTTGAAGATGGTGCCTATTCAATTCCAAAAAGTGTATTTCCACCTTGTTCAGGGGTTTATTTTAGAGCATTTTCACTTACAAATGGGACATATAGATTTGTTGTCTATGATCCATATAATACACTCAAAACCTTAACACCTGCAGAGCTTACACCAGATCAAAGTGGGCAGGTTTCGGATTCTTATATGCTTGACTCATCAGATCAATTGGGGACCTGGAGCGTAAAACTTCAAAAAAAACAGGGCTCAAACTGGGTTGATCAAGTAAATTACCTTGCATATTTTGATGTTGTGAATTCTGGAAGTATTTCACTTCAAACAGCAAGAAGTGTTTATAATATTTCAAATGAAACACTTGTTGTATCAAGTGATATTCAAAATCAAAGCAATACTGATTTTGTAGATACTACAATAACATATGTTGTATTTTACGATACAAACTCAAATGATATACCAGATACGGATGAGCCATATATAACTACAAGTGGAACTGTGCAGAGCTATTCACCTGGAATGTACACACATTTTACTTATCCTTTCAATATAAATTCAAATTCTTCAAAGGAAGATTTATGGTCTATATTTGTTTCAAATTTTACTTATACAGGGACCTGGAAAGTTTTTGCAAAATGGCTAAATGAATGTTCAAATTTAATTGCCCAAAACATAACTACTTTTTCAGTTGTAAATGATTTATCCCCACCATATTCAAATATTACAAGCCCAACAAATGGACAAAATTTGTATATTTCTACTTCTCCTTTCACAATTTCAGGGACTGCCCAAGATAATGAAACATATGTTGCAGAGGTCAAGATTTCTGTAGATGGTGGTTCAACCTGGGCAAATGCAATTGATGATGGAGGAAATTTTTCAAACTGGCATTACAGCTGGGCTCCTTTTTACAGGGGTTCTTATCAGTTGATTTCTAAGGCAAAAGATGCTGGAAATAATACAGAAACAGAACTTGAAATTGTAAATGTCACGGTCATTGATGATACTCCGCCTTCAACTCCAATTGTTGAAGACAATGGGGAGTATACAAAAAATACACTTTCTTCAAATTGGTCTTCTGAGGACCCAAATTCTGGAATATTGTATTATGAATATTGCATTGGAACTTCTCCTTCTACTTGTGATTTAGTTCCTTTTACAAATGTAGGTCTTTCAACAGAAATTACAAGGAATGATTTAACATTATCAAATGGGTTGACATATTATTTTAGAGTAAGGGCAACAAATTTAGACAATTACACATCAGAGATTGGTGTAAGTGATGGGATAATCTGTGACAAATTACCTCCACAAAGTACAATAACAGATCCCCCCGAATCATCTACAATAATGGGTAAAAGCTATACAATAATTGGCAACACAAATGATAACTTATCAGGTGTTTCATCTGTGGAACTCTCAACAAATGGAGGAACAAGCTGGGAACTTTTGAGTGGAACAAATAGCTGGAATTATAACTGGACACTACCAACTGATGGAAATTATTGTTTGAAAGCAAGGGGAACTGACAATGTAGGAAATGTTGAAATTCCAAATTGCCACTGGGTTTATGTAAATTCATATCCACTCCCACCTTCAAATTTGCAAGGAAGTGAAACAGGGGTCTGTCAGGTTCATCTTAGTTGGGAAATTTCCCCTTCAACTGATGTTGCATTTTATAACATTTATTCTGATCAGGGAACTGGAATAATTGATTATTCAACACCAGTCAAAACTGTCACAGCATCCCAGACTTCCTGGACAACTACAAGGGGAATTTATGGATATTGTGGGACACAAATATCTTTAACAAAGGAATCCTCACAATACAACCAAGTTCATTTTTCTTCAATAAATACAAATAAATCAAATTATAATTTAACTGGTATAAGAGTGAGCTGGAGTATCCCAGGACCTCAAATAAGGGTTGATAAGGTCTATATAAAATCAATTCAAGTATATCAAGCACCACCAAGCTCTCCTACAAATAATGGGGAAATTTTACCTCTTACAACCACAAACATTTTAGCAGGTGAAAACTTTTCTGTTCAAATTGATTTCAAATATGTTTCTGGGGGAGACCCAGATATGTCTTCAAAAGAGATAAAGGTGAGGTTTTCTGGTGGTGGATTTTCTCCAAATTTATCTTTAATATTAAATCTTTCTGGCGAGTATCCAAATCCCTGTGAAACAAGCAACTCTGGTTCTGTGGAACCAGGTGTTCCTTATAAATTTGGAATAAGGGCAGAAGATGCCATTGGACAAGAAGAGGAAAATACAGATATAACTGTTTCAATTACTGTTTGCAATTCTTCAACAGTTCAAGTTCAAATTAAAAGTCCTTTTACAGGGAGGGAAATTGAAGGTTCTGAAGTAACTGTATATGGAGAAATTTCAAAAGGTTCAATTGAAGATTTGCAGGATGTGACATTCCAGTATAAACCAGAGAGCGGAAGCTGGACAGATATGCTATCTTCGCACAATTATTTTACAAACCCAGATATAGAGGAGCCCTTTTTCATTTACTGGGATGTTACATCCTTTCCATCTGGAATTTATAACATAAGAGCAGTAGCAAGGGACAAACTTGGAATTTATGATTTATATCCCTATGAAATAAGTATAAAAATAGAACATCCAAACCCAAATTTAATTGAAGAAACAAATGGCTCTGGAGAACATCAAACAACCCAAGGAATTGATCCAGCAATTTCAAATCCAATAACACAAGGTGAAGATGTTGAGGATTTTATTACTTTTGCCAATATCTATGCTGGAACTTTTTTAAATCCTACAACAGCTAATCTCATATTAGAAGACCCAGCAGAAAAGCAAGGGCTTGTGCCATTGGGCTGGGAACACTCATCAGAATTTAGAACCCTTTCAACTGAAAGTGGGGAAAGTACAACTTCACCTTTTGTATTAAAACTGTTTTTAAATGATGAAGACAATGATAAAAGAGTTGATTCAACCCTTGTCTTTATTTATGATTTACTTATGTACAGATACAATGGTTCAAACTGGGATGCACTTCCAACAGAAATAAATTTATCATCAAAAGAAGTCAAAGGTTATTCAACAAACTTTGGCTTGTTTGCTCCCTTAAAAGCACCTTATGGGGGAGATATAATTCCACCAAAAGAAGTAAATAACTTAAAGATGGTAAAAAATGGAATAGATATAAATTATAGTTGGGATCCTGTTCTTGAGGATATAAACAACAACCCAGAGACAATACACCATTACAATATATACAGAGGAACTGAACCCAATTTTATACCCGATATAACAAATAAGACAAACCTATTTGGCATAAGTTCCCTCACATCATTTATAGATAATACATCCTTGAAAGATTCACAAAATTATTATTATTTAATCACAGCAGTTGACATTGGAGGAAACGAAGGAAACTAAAAAGGTCTTTTGTTTAAAGAATTGCCTTTTTTATAAGATTTTTTGAAAAAGAAAAATGCCTCCCTTTATCTTAAAAGGGAGGCAAAAATTTAATTATTGATGTGAATCAAATATATTATGCGTACCAGGAAATCCATATAATTTGTGCTTTTTATTGCCTATTTTAATTTCCAAGACCTCTGGAAATTCCTTTATTTTAACTTCCTTTGGCATTGAATCTATCTTTTCCAATTTATCTTCTTTAATTTTGTAAACATAAAATGCCTTCTTTTTATCAAGCACTATCAAAATTTCATTTTCAGATAGCCATTTTACTTCCCTTATTTTATCTTTTCCTATTTCAACAGATGCAGGTTCTTCATCAAAAAAATTCTTATCTTCAGGAAACCATTTCTTATTTAAATTGTGAATTGCTATTCCATAGGTATATTCATTTTTATCAGATTCATCATATCTCCATCCACAAGCCATAAAATCCAATTTAGGTGAAACAGAAGGACGACTGCATTCTATAATGTCTGCCCTTTTCAAATGTTTGTAATTAAAGGAAGAATCAATTTGCCATATATCAACTAAACCTCCATGTGGACCTACATTTGAATCCGTTATTATTATATTGTCATCTCTCCATTCAATATGTTTTATATATCTTACATTATCATCTTCAAAATTCTTATCTTTAAGTGGCTGAATAGAGATTTCTCCAAATTTTTTACCTGCCTCATCAATTATAAATAGTTTTGTTGATTCATAATCATATGTCAATCCATAAGCAATATAATTCCCATCTGGTGACCAAGTGGCAGAGTGTATTCCCTTATCATCTGATAATCTTAAAAAGAATTTTTCATCCTCATAGTAAATTCCAAAACTATTATCAACTCTTACCAAATATTTTTTCCCTTGTGCCAAAATTGTTGAACTTAAAATTAAAACTATTAAAAAATTTTTTCTTAACATAAATTCTCCCTCATATATTTTATTAAAAACTATGAAATTTTTCAAATCCCTTTAATTAACTTATAAAATACTTCTTTTAACTAATAATTTTTATTTATGAATATATACCTCCCTCTTTCTCAAGAGAGGCATTTAAATCTTAAAAATTATTGGTTCTTTAAAAAATTCTAAATTTATTCCTCTTTATTTAGAGCTTTTTCTAATTTAGACAATATCTTTAAAGCTAAATCACTTATAACTTTGCAATTTTCTTCACTTCCTTCTTCTTTATGATATCCAAATCCAACAGATGCAAAAACTCTTTTATAAAGAAAAGAAATACTAACATTAGCACATTTATCTGCTCCTCTTATAACCCAAAAATCACCATATTTTTTATTGTATAAATTCCTCATAACTTCATCTTCATAAATTGAGCCTGGACCTCTTGACCATAATTCATTTGCACCTATTTTTGATTTTTCTTCATCTTTAAAAATAAAATATACAGCGTCAAAATATTGATCTCCTTTCACTTCAAAATCTATATCAAATCTATAAACATTTTCTAATCTATTTGAATAAAGGAATACCACACCAAAGTGTATTACATTACACTCTTCATCTGTTATATCACTGCAATTTATAATATAATCTTCAAATTCTTTTTTTGCCTTTTTTGCTGCTTCATCTTCAACCTTCATATTTACATCAACATCCTTTGAACTCATATATATTTTTGGATCAGATTTCATCCCATCCTTAAATCCTTCAGGCATTTTTTCCCAATCCCTTACTACCATTGGGTGGTTTGATACTTTTCTTCTATGTGGTTCCTCTTCTTCTTCCTGAGAAAAAGCATTCATGCAAAAGATTAGTAAAAATAATAAAAGAAGATTTTTCATATTTTCCTCCTATTCTATAAGACTTTTATAGTCTGTAGAAGAAAGCCCTGGGTTTGGACATCTTTGCCCAGACCTATCTCCATTTTTAAAGAAATAATTTCTGTAAGTTGATTCTTCCATATTTATTACTGGAAAGCCATAATCATCTCTTGGATTATCCCTAAAATGTGGAACTGAATCATAAAGATAACTTCCTCTTGAATTTAACTGATGAAATATTAAATTTCTTATGGATTCCCATATTGGTGAGCCATTTTTTCTATAATGGCCAAAGGTAAATATTTTATTTGTATCAAATTCCTTTGAACTTTTAAGAAAACCAAAAGTGTCAGAGTTTACACCTATTGAGCGAAGAAGTGTTGAAGCAAGATAAGAGGAAGCCAAACAATCCAAATGAAGCTTATTGCTTTCGTTTGATTTAGATCTATTATCATAAAGTTTTTTATACAAAAAATTTGCATTGTCACAGGCATCAAGTGCTTGAACAAATACATTATCTTCTTCTGGCGATGGATTATAATAATGAATTGGATCATTAAATATTCCAGTTATAATATTGTATGTAGCTAATTCTTCACTCTTTGCACTTTTATTATAACTTATAGCCAAATCAATCATACTTTTCATTGGAGGTTTATCATCATCTGCCAATTTTTTTGAATAATCAATAATTGTATAAAGGGTTTGACCAATTGTATGGGAATTTAATATTTCATTAGAACCTTTAATTTTAAAATCAAACTTAATTGACAAATTTGACTTTTTAACTTCATTAGGTGCAGGAATTTCAATTATTGCTTCTTTTCCTGTAAAAGAACCAGAGGCAATTTCTTGACTATAATCAATTTTTGCTGTCCATATACTTTCAATTTCATTAAAATTCAATTTTCCTGTGGCTTCTTGTAAATTTATTTTAATTTGAAGAGTGCTTGAGTATGGAACAGCAATTGGCTCTGAAAAAACAAATCCAATTTCAAGATCAGGCGTATATTTTGACAAATACCAATATTTTCCTTTGGGATCTAATTCACTATGTAAATGGTATTCCCAAATATCCTGTCCATTTATTACTTGAGCTGATTCCACTGAAAATAAATTTTTTTTAAAATATGCTGAAACATATGCTTGAGTCAAATTGAAATGATCCACAAATAAAGCCACTTCATTTAAACCACCATAATTATAATCTAAAATAGCTGATGTAAGAGAAGGGCTCCAAAGAAATTTGAGATTTCCATTATCTGCCTCACAATTCCAGTTTTGAAAAGAGGCATAACATTTTATTACTTTAGCGGGCAACAATAAACTATTTAATCTCAAATTAGCTATATGAGGTTCACAATCTTCACAAGGGCAATTGGCTCCACCAAAAACACCAGTGGCGCTATTAAAAACAATTTTTAGCTCCTTTAAAACACATTTTGATGGGTCATTATTATCTTCAAAATAGCAGGGAGCAAACATTCCCCGTTAGGACTATGTATAAAGTCGTAATAGACATCTGTAGGACTTCCATCAATATTAGGACAATTAATGCTATCCCAACAATCAATTTTTACCTTATCAAAGTTTATGCAGGTAGAATCATTATAAATAATCTCACTCATTCCATTGTCAATTTTATCACAAAATAACTGAAAAGAAAAAATTAAAAATATGAATACTAAATAATTCATAGTTCTTCCTCCTTATAATTTTTTTAAAAAATTTAATTTTTCTTCCACTTTTTTTAGGAGGACCTCTTGGAGTTCTTTGATTCTTTGATTCT
>JBBISU010000082.1:0-14096 GCA_037441225.1 Acidobacteriota bacterium | reverse complement strand
AAACATATTCCCGAATCCCGATATGCGATATGCAATATGCGATCATCTGTAGGGGGCGTGCTTGCACGCCCCGTAAAATAAATATGCTAAGACAATGTAAAGCTTCTACAAATATCTCTGCTTCTTTGGAGCATTTTATTATGAGAAAAAAGAATGATTTTATCTATTCATATTTTAATTTCAATTCCATTTTTTGGATTATTAAATATTTTTTTTAACTTTTCATTTTTTATAAATAATTGATAAAATAAAATTTCTTCCAATTTGTGGAATTGCTTTTTCATCTCCTTGTGGTATGTAATTTTCATCTAAAATATTTTCACATTTTAATGAAAAAACAAAATCATTAATTGAATAAAGATTAAGCCCAGCATTTATTATAAAATAATCATCTCTTTCAATTTCATTTGGACCTGGTTCTGATAGTTCATCAACATAAGAAAAATTTAAAAATGGTTCAAAATTTCCAATCATTTTCATAAAACCAAAGTTTAAAGAAAGTGGTTTTTGATCATCAATTGGCTCATTTGTTTCTTTGTTTTTTCCTGAACTAAAAGAAAGGTTTGCAAAATAAAATCCTCCATCAAAATAAATTGTCCCCTGCCAGATTTCAACTTCATCTGTGTTTTTATATGAATATAAATCCTTTGAAACCTTATATCTTTCTATGTAATTTTTTGCATTTTTGTATGTGACTGATAAACCAATTTCATTTTCTTTTATACTTTTTCTTAATTGAAAAGAGGCACCCATTCCTTTTTCTGATTTTAGTTTTTCATTTCCCTGCACATATCCCCTTGCAGTCATTCCAGTATAAAAGAGTTCTTCAATTGATGGGAATCTATAAATATTAAATACTGAAAAATCAAATTTATATTTTGTTAAACTTGAAATTCTCAAAAATACGCCGGGTATTGTCTCATCTTTTTTCTTTTCTGAACTTGAAGAGGTAAAATAATTTAACCTCAAACCAGAAAATAATTTAAACTTAGAACTCATATTCAATTCATAAGAAGCAAAGATAGATGCATCATATTTATCTGCATCTTTTAATGGCTGATTGTGCCCTGTTGAAAGTTCATTGCTTGCATAAAATTTTGGATATGAATTTAATTCAAAACCAAGGGAGTAATTTTCCTTTTTATAAAATAATTTTCCTTGAAGATTTATTGATTTAAAAAAACTCCTCTCTTTTGTTGTTTTTGTCTCAAGGTCTTGATAGTATGTGCCAAATTGGTATTGTAAGTTTTTGTAATAGCCCCTCAAACCAATTAAATGTAAATTATTTTCCGGATATTCTGTTTTATCTGATGATAAAAATGGTTTTCCTATGTCCCATCCATTTGTGAGTAATATATCTAAGATATTTAAATTTTCTTCTCCACCAAATTTAAAGGAACTGTAAATGTTTGCCCTTTTGTAATACCCATCCTGCCTATCTCCATTTCCATCCCAGTATTGTCCTGCTTCCTGATAACCAGAAAAGAAGTTAAAATTTTTGTTTGATAAAAAAACAGAAACAGATTTGTTTTTGTCGTTTGTACCATAAGTAATTGCTGTACTTAAAACTTCCTTGTACTCTAAAGGGAGTTCAAAATCAATTGTTCCACCCATTGCATTTGAGCCATGTGTAAAGCCAAGCCCAACTTCATATAAATTTAAAGATTTGAATAAGTCAGGATGATAGGTTCCAAAATCAGTCCCTGCACGCCTCAAGCCCTCAATTTTGTATCCATTTACTTCTATTTGAACTCTTTGCTTTGCCATACCACCAATTGAGACCGTTTGAAAAGCACCTCCAAGGCCATTCAAGGAAATGTCTGGAAGAGTTGTAAGATTTTCTGCTATGCTTGTTTTTGGTTGATTTAAGATAAATTCTGGGATAAAAGAAGGCATTGCTCCCGGGGGTTCTATGAGAATTTCTTCACCAAATGTCTTTATAAAAATTTTAGCTGTTTTGGCTTTAAAGTTAATTTTATGAGTTTCGTTTAAAATTATAATTTCATAGATTCCTTCTTCAACAGGAAATGAAAACTTTCCATCCGCATCAGTAATACTTTTAAGACCTTTTTCTTTTAACAAAACTTCAAGGTTTGGAACAGGTTCATTTTTTTGATTTAAAACAACTCCTTCAATTGAAGAAAACAAATAAGTACAAAGAAAAGTAAAAGTGAAAAATAATTTTTTCATAATGCCCCCTTTATATTAGTTTTTGAAAGACAAAATAACATAAAAATTTCTTATTGTCAAAAGGAAAATTTAACAAACTTAGTATTCTCTTTTTATATTAAAAATAAAAATGTAATTAAAACAAAACAAGGAATTAAGAAAATTATTGCTTTTAAAAAGTAGCCAAAAAAGGATGGCATTTTGACTTTTTGGTGTTCACATATAACTTTTACCATAAAGTTTGGTCCATTTCCAATGTAAGTATTTGCTCCCATAAAGACAGCACCCAAAGAAATTGCAGCAAGAATTGTATGAGGTATGCCTGCTACTTCCTGTGGAAGTCCTGCTGAATGAGCCAAGCCCTGGGCAAGGGAAAGATAAGTTAAATATGTAGGAGTGTTATCTAAAAAAGAAGAAAGAGAACCAGTTATCCAGAAGAAATGCCAGGGCTTTGTAATTCCCATTTCCCCACCCCTTGCTTCTAAAATTAAAAGTGCAGGAACCATTGTTACAAAAATTCCAGCAAACAAAACTGCCACTTCTACAATTGGAGCAAAATTAAATTCATTTTTTTCTCTTACAAATTTAGGTGTATATTTTAATGATATTATGGAAGCTAAAATCATTATAAATTCTCTGTAAGGGGTTTTTAAAAAAATTACAGAAGCAAGGATTGCAAAGATTAAAATTAAATTCCTTCTTCCATAAAGTTTTAATGGCTCAAAGGCAATTTTGTCTAATTTATTAATTGATTCTGGCTCTTTTTTATAATAATGTTTGTCAAGGAAATAAAAAATTGTAAGTATTATAGCCATCATAAAAAGCCATTCTGGAAAAAGGCGCAAAGACCAGAAAAATGGAACACCTCTTAAATATCCCATAAAAAGTGGAGGATCTCCCATTGGTGTCAAACATCCTCCAATGTTTGATACAATAAAAATAAAAAATACTGGTATGTGTGAAATGTAAAGGCGTTCTCTGTTTATCCTTAAAAGGGGTCTTATAAGAAGCATTGATGCTCCAGTTGTTCCAAAAATATTTGCAATTATACCTCCAATTGCTAAGAATATTGTATTGTTTTTTGGTGTTCCAAGTATATCTCCTGCCAAGAATATTCCACCGCTTACAATAAAAAGTGAACCAAGTAAAACAATGAATGAAAAATACTCCTTTACTTCATGGAGGAGGGGATGGAAGTCCTTGAAGTGATAAAAAAGTATTAAAATTGGTATTGAATAAATTATTGAAAAAATTGCTTTATTTTTATTTTTCTCCCAGAAGTGCTCATTTATAAGCGGTGCAATTGCAATGGTTAAAAGCATTAAAACAAAAGGTACTACACTCCAGATTGGCAAAATATGTCCTAAATATTCCATATAATCTCCTTTTAAAATTTTATTATTTTAACACATCCAGAAAAATTGACAAATTATTTTATCACAAAATATTAAAATAGGCTTTCTTTATTCTTTTTATCCAAATTCAAAATCGGAACTCTTAAAATATCTAATTTTTTGCTTTTCTTTTCAAAATCCTTCTGCCCCTGGTTCCTCTGTAAAAGATTTTTCAATTTTCTTTTTTTCTTCCACTTTTTCCGCCAATTTTACCTCGATAATGGATAATCTTACCTTTTTTCCTGTTAGATCTTTTATCACTTTCCATAAGAAAAATACTTGTAAATTTATTTTTAAGGTAAAAAATAGGCCCTTTTAAAAGGGCCTTAAAAAAGGAGGTATCACAGAAGGGGGCATTTCAAGTGATTAACCTCTATTATATTTTAACATAAAAATAATGATTTTTATTTCAACTTAACAGGGTTCAATGGCAGTTTTAATATAGAGGTTTCCCCTCCTAACTCTTCAATTGCAATTATAATTATTTGTTCACCTTTTCTCAATTTTATAGTTCTGATTAATTCGTAAATTTCTTTATCTTCTTCCAATAAATTTAGTGTTTGCAGGAAGACATCTGATTTTCTCATTTCTTGAAAAGCCGCAATTCCTATCCTCAATTGTGTTTTGCCTTCCTTAAAATTTAATGAACTTCTTGGAATGGAAATTCTTATGGGAATATTATAATATTTACCTTCCTTTTTGCTTTTGCCAAATTCTGCTTTAATATTTAATGGATTTTTTTGTTCTTTATCAATGTAATATGAAGAGTTTATCTTTTGCTCAAACAAATAATCATCTGTGAAAGTTTTAAAATTTTTAAAGTAGGATAAAATAAATTCTGGATTTTTTAATTTAATTTCTATTTTATGGGTTTTTTTATTTTCCTCTGAGGTTGTTTGAAAACCAATTATATAATAATTGTTTAAGCCAAGTCCTATTGAGCCAAGGGATTTTGTTGCATCATTTTGATTTAAGATTGCTTTTCCGCCAGTTGTATCGCTTATTATTTTTAATGAGTCCTGTTTTGCCCTTGCTGCCATTTGAACATCTGATAAACTTGCACCATAGGTATCGTCAAAAGTTCCATATTCTGCATCAAAAGAAGTTGAAAGTGAAAGCCCTTTTAAATCAAAAGAATAAATTACAAAGTTTGAATTTAAAGCAGTGTACCCCAGTTCTTGAAAGGCAGGGGTTAAATCATAGTTTAATGTTTCATTTAAAACAGCTCTTTGGGGAAATCTTTTATCCAGTTGATAAAAAAATTCAATTCCTGGAATTGTTGACCAACCTTCTGTTAAAATTAAAGCAATTTTTTTCCCTTCCAATGAAAAATAATTTTGGAAAAAGGCTTTTAAAATATCAATTGTACTTTCAATTTCCCATTTTTTTTCTTCTGCAAAGGATCTAAGTTGCATAAAAGCAGAGGTATAATTTTCCCTTAAAATTCTTTCTTCAAGCATATTTGATTCAAGGATTAATCTGGAAGAAAGTGTCCCTGAAGGGCTATATTTTGAAAGAAACATTATTGCTTCTTGTTTATTTTCATTTAAGCTAAAAATCTCTTTTAAATTTTGACTAATAGAATAAATTGCAATTTCATCCTTTTCTTTTAATGTAGTGTTTATAAAGCTTATAATTGAATTTAAATTTCTTTTATAATTTGAAGGAAGAACCCTTTGTTCATCTATTAAAATGAATAGTGATTTTTTTGATATGGGCTCCTTTATTTTTATGCCTCTTTCTTCCAAAAAATCAGCAAATTCTTTTTTTGCAATTGAATTTTCCTTTACTTCATAAAAATGCGTTATTGGTTGTTTTTGTTTATCTACATAAAGTTCAAAATCATCTTTTTTTAAGTCAATAATTAAATTTCCTTCTTTATCTGTCACTTGAACAGGAACTTCAATTAATCTTACAACAATTCTTTCTTCAAATTGAGCAAATAAATTTAAGGAAAGTAAGAATAAAATTAAATTTTTCATTTTTTTCCTCCTGTATCTATCATAACATTTTCTACAACAACACTTATAGTATTGTCTTTTTTATTTACAACAGCACAGGATAACCTTGAAAATCCACCTTTTATTGCCAATTCTGCTTTGTATTTAAAGATTTGATCTTTTAATTTTTCATAAGCATTTTTTGGAATATTGAAAGGATGTTCAACCCAAGTTACATCGGATCTCTGTCCAAGTGTGTCCATTGAGACAAAACCAATGCTAATGTCACCTGTCATAATATTTTCCTTTTCAATTAAATAAATTGAATGAAAAGGGATTGAAAGCTCAAAGGGAAGAGAATAAGTATCTTCATTTAATTTTTTTGGTTGGAAAAATTTTAAGGAAATGCCATAAGGATTTTTTTGCTGTGAATAATATAAACTTGAAATTAAAATATCCTGCGCTTCCGTTAAAAGGGATTTTTCTTTAAAACCCTTTCTGTATAAAACTGTATATGCTTTTTTGGCTTTTACTTTAACTTGTAGCTTATGTATGCGGTCTTCTAAAGCCCAGGGCCTTTGATAACCAATAAAATAATAATTTTCAACTACTTTTGACATTTTTTCAAAACCCTTTTTAAAATCATTTGTGTTCACAATTGGAATTCCACCTGTTTCTTCTGATAAAAGAATTAAAGGATCTGTTAAATTATTTCTTTCAAGTGAAGAGTCAATTGTGTAAGAAGTTAAATTTTTACTTTCAGCACTTAAAGAATCTGACATAACTCTCAAGCCAGAGACATCAACCATATAAAGAGAGACCCCTGCTGTATTTGCAATGTTTATTATTGATTTATAGTTTGAAGTGAGATCAAGGTTTAAGGTGTACATCAATGGATCTTTTTCAGTAAATCTTGAATGGAGATAATGGTAAAGTTCAAGGGCAGGAATTTTTGGAAGCCCAGAAGAAAGATATATCAAGGATTTTTTGCCTTCAATTGCAGATAAGTATAAAATAAAGTCCTCAAGCATTTTAATTGTTAAATTTGTTTCATGCTGGATTTCTCTTGCAAAATTATTTATCCTTCCCAAAACCAATTCATAACTATCAACTTCTTCAATATCCATTAAAATATCATTTTTTGCATCAATCCTTTGCATTGCTTCACCTGTGTATTCTCTAATTTCTTCTAAGGATTTTTTTACTAAATCAAAATTCTTTGTAAAAGGATTATGGACTTTAAAACTCCTCTGATAGGACACAACCATTGTTTCTGCATCACCATTCATTCTTTCCTTTAAGAAATTTTCCAATTTGTCAAGCATTGAATTTCTTTGAATTGGATTTATATTTAAATTATCAACATAAATAATGTATTTTTCTTTTAAATTTTCCTTAACTTTTATAATCTCTGATTTCTTTTCTTTTTTTTCTTCAACAACTTCTGGCAGTGAAGCAGTTTCTTCTATTGGATATAAATTTCTTACCTCCATAAAATGAGTTATCTTTTGAGTTTTTCCATCTTCTAAGACCTCGAAATCCTCTTTTTTTAGTCCTTCTATTTGATTTCCTTTTTTATCCAGAACATTTACATACAAAGAAATTAAATGAACTTCTATCTTTTCTTCAAATTGAGAAAAAAGAAATGATGAAATAAAAATAAAAATGAGAAAATAATTTTTTTTCATAATTTTTTTTCCTTTGCTTTTTCAATGTAAGATTCCAAAAATTCTTCTTGTTTTTTTAAATCTTCTAATAAGGATGTTATAAGCAAAATTGTATTTTTATTTGAGTTATAAAGCATTTTTAAAAGGGTTAAAAGATCTTCCATTTTTTCCTCTGCTTTTTCTTCCTTTTTTTCTTCTTTTTTTTCAGCTAAGCCAAT
Organism: Acidobacteriota bacterium; assembly: GCA_037441225.1. GTDB lineage: Bacteria > Acidobacteriota > Thermoanaerobaculia > UBA2201 > UBA2201 > JBBFMJ01. The sequence continues at coordinate 6,708 of JBBISU010000082.1, read as the reverse complement.
GTCAACTTTTTTGTTTAAATTTTCTATCATCAAATGAATTGCTTTTTGAAGTGTCTTTAAGACACCTTCACCTTTTATAGCAGAAGCTTCAAAAAAAGAGTATTTTTGTGTTTTATTGAAGACATTTTGTAATTCTTCTATGCTTAAGACATTATTTAAATCCCTTTTATTGTATTGAAGAATAATTGGTATTTTTTCTGGGTCAATTTTATTTATAATTAAATTGTCCATTAGGTTTTTAAAAGAATCAATATTTGCTTCTAAGAGTTCCTTTTGAGAATCCACAACAAAAACAACTCCGTCTGCCCCTTTTAATACAAGGCGCCTTGTGGCATCATAAAAAACCTGACCCGGAACAGTATAAATTTGGACCCTTACTTTATAACCATTTCCAGTTGTGAGTTCCATTGGGAGAAAATCAAAAAATATTGTTCTATCTGTTTCAGTTGACATTGTAATCATTTTACCTTTTCCTGCAATCTTTGGGTTTTCATAAATTTTTTCAAGGTTTGTGGTTTTTCCAGAAAGCCCAGGTCCATAATAAACCAATTTTAAAGTAATTTCTTTTATAGCTTCATTTATAAATACCATAAGATTATATTATCACAATTTGGAGAAAAATAAAATTAGGTATTGGGTATAGGAATTAGATTTCATTTAGAAATTTTGTTCTCCTCACAAGTAAGTTGATATCACTAAAAAATTTTGAAAAAATTTTATTTTATGGTAAAATTTCATATTTATGATTAAAAAAATTATTATAATTTTTATATTATTACTTGCTTTCTTTATTGGTTTTTGGATATCTTTTGTAAAGACATTAAAGATGGGGGTAATAAAGGTTCCTGATTTGAAAGGGAAATCCTTAGAAGAAGCAGAAATAATTCTTAAAAACGCTAATCTTGAATTTATATTAGATGTAAATCTTTCTGGTTATTCTGAAAAAATCAAACAAGGTTATATTTTAAAGCAGGAACCAAAGGAAGGTATGACCATTAAAAGTGGTAATAAGGTAAGATTGGGTTTATCATTGGGAACTGCAAAAATTGCAATTCCAGATTTAACCAAGAAATATTATTATGAAGCTGAACTTTTTTTAAAATCCAAAAATTTTAAGTTGGGAAAAGTATCTTATATTGATTATTTTGGAGAAGAATTAGTTGTTTTAAGTCAGTTTCCCCCTCCAAATTCAATTTATTCTTCTGATGTCTCTATTGATCTACTGGTATCAAAACCCATTAATACAGAATCATATTTGATGCCCAATTGTCTTTTAAAAAACTATGATTTTATATTATCAGAACTTACTAATTTAGGTTTTAAAATTGAAAAACCAAGGGAAATTAAAATCCCTCATTATGATAGTGGTATTATTCTATCTCAATCTCCTCTCCCATATACAAAAATTTTAAAAAAAACACCCATAATTTTTACAATAAACAGCAAATTATGAAAAAATTTTTAATTGCTCCTTCTATTTTGGCATCTTCTTTCGCAAACTTAGAGGAGGTCTGTGTAAAACTTGAAGAAGGAAAAGTCGATTTAATTCATATAGATGTTATGGATGGGCATTTTGTTCCAAATATTACAGTTGGTCCTTTTTTTATAAAAGAGATGAAAAAAATTACAAAAATTCCCCTTGATGTCCATTTGATGATAGAAAACCCTGAAAAATACTATGAAAAATTTATTGAAAATGGTGCTTCCTGGGTAATAATACATTTTGAAGCAGTTATTCATCATGAAAGAATTATGAAGGATATTCGGAATAAAGGTGCAAAAAATGGAATTGCTATAAACCCTTCAACTCCTGTTTGTTTTCTTGAAGAAATTTTATCTTATACAGATATGGTTCTTGTTATGGGTGTAAGTCCAGGTTTTTCTGGGCAAAAATTAATTCCAGAAACAATTAAAAAAATTTCCAAATTAAATAAGATTAGAGATAAAAAGAATCTTAATTTTAAAATTGCTTTTGATGGGGGAGTGAATTTGGAAAATGCGAGGGAAATAATAAAGAATGGCTGTGATATTTTGATGATTGGTTCTGACATTTTTTATTATGATGATATTTTGTCAAGAATTAAAGAATATAGAAAAATAGAGGTTTAAATGAAAAAATATTGTTTTTTTTTATTGATAACAACTCTTTTATCTTGCAAGTATTTTTATACAGAAGCACAGAGAATTGAAAAAACACTTCCTTCTCTTTCTGCAGAAGAAGCAATGAAAAAAGGTCAAGAAGCAATGGATATAGGAAAATATAAGATTGCTAAAGTATATTTTAAATTTGTTGTAGATAATTTTCCAAATAGTCCTTATGCAGTAGAAGCATTGATAAATGTTGCAAATTCTTTATATCTTTCAGGTGGATGGGAGGATTTGATAGAAGCAAAACAGAGGTTTTCTGATTTTTATAACAAGTATCCCCAAAATGAAAAAGCAGAATATGCTCTTTTTATTCAAGGAAAAATTGCTCAACAAATGAAGGAAAAGCCCTATAGAGATCAAATTAACACAATGGCAGCACTATCTTTTTTTAAAAGATACCAACAACTTTATCCAGAAGGTAAATATTTAAAAGAAGTTGAAGAAGGTATAAAAGAATGTCAAAAAAATCTTGCCCTCCATGAATTGGAGGTAGCAAATTTTTATTTTAAAAGAAAAGCATACAATGGTGCTTTATTAAGGTTAGAAAATTTGATGAAAACATACCCTGATTTTGATGAAATGGAAAAAGTTTATTTTTTATATTCAAAAATATATGAAAAATTGAATGATTTTGAAAAAAAAGAGTATTATTTTAAGAAATATGAAGAAACACTTGACAGAAAGGAAAAAAAACATTAGGATAATAGTATGGAATTGATATTAAAAAAATGGAGGTATCTATGTACCTTGCTTTTAGGTTGATTTTTATTTGTGTTTTTTTGTCATCTTTTTTATTTCCCCAAACAACACCGCCAAAACCACTGCATTTTGAAAAAGATCATTGGACCCCTTATAACCCTCCAACGGAATTTCCTGAAGGTGTTGAGGTCTATATCATCCAACCAGGCGACACTCTTTGGGATTTGGCTCAAAAAAAATTGGGAAATCCTTATCTCTGGCCACAAATTTGGGAAAATAACAAATATATACTTGATTCACACTGGATTTACCCAGGCGATCCCCTTATATTTGGAAAAGCAGTGGAAGGGGAGATAACTGAAGAAATTATGGAAGGTGAAGAAAAAGAAGAAGAAAAGATTGAAGCAGAAGCAACAGAAGAAAAAGAGGTTAAGGCAGTAGAACCAGAAGTAATTGCAAGGCCTGTTCCATTAGGCGATGATGCTGATATTTATTGTTTTGCAAAAGTCACAGAAGAAAATGAAGATTTTCCTTTAAAAATTATTGAAACCGATGATCCCGATTTGAGATATAATCTTACAGAAACTCAAATTGTATATATAAATGGTGGCTCTGAAGAAGGAGTAAAAGCAGGAGATTCTTTCTTGATTGCAAGGGATGAGGGTTTGCTAAAAGATGGAAAAGAGGTTTTAGGAAGGTTATGGGTGCTTACAGGAAAACTTACAGTACTTTGTGCCCAAGAGCATACCTCAACAGCAAGAATTGATTATGCCTGTCAATCTATTTTAAGAGGTGAAAAATTAATCCCTTATGAACCAATGCCTATACCAGCAAAAGTTCTTCCACCCCTTGAATCAACTTGTTATGGTGATGTTCAGGAGCCCCATGGAAAAATTATTTACTCAAAAGATGAGCTTGTATCAATCTTCAATGGGCATAATGTAATTATAAATCTGGGAGAAAGAGAAGGCGTAGAACCGGGAACTTTATTTAGGGTTTATACATGGGTTCCAGATCATTCTTTAAGGGTAATCTTGGGAAGAATTGGTGTTTTGGCAGTTTACAATAGAACAGCAATTGCAAAGGTTTTAGAAGCAAATAAAGAAATTCAAGTAGGGGATGAAGTAGAATTAGAGAAGAAGTGATAATTTTTGTTGAAGCCCATCCTTCTTCAAAAAGAGAAATTTTTGAAAAGATTGATGAAAACCATTTTAAAATATACACAAAAAAACCGCCAAAAGAAGGGAAAGCAAATAAATCAATAATTGAAATTTTAAGTAAGAATCTAAAAATTCCAAAAAGCAATATAATTTTAAAAAAAGGGGAAAAAGGAAAAAATAAAATCTTTGAAATAAAAATATAGGGGGTACCTATGAAATTCATTATTATTTTTATCTTAATATCACTTAATCTTTTCTCTATTCCCTATTTTTCAAGAAAATATGAGATTTCCTGTTCAAAATGCCACACAATTCCACCTGATTTAAAAAAGGAAGGTGAAAAATTTATTCTAAATGGATATAAATTTAAGGAAGAAGATATAAAAAAAAGAGATTTTCCAGCTTCCATTCAAGGAAAAGCATATTATGTTTTAAGGGATAATTTTAGTCAATACAACAGACCCGAGCATGAATTTCAATTTCCTTATGATATAAAATTATTTTCAGGAGATTCAATTTCAGATACCTTTTCCTATTATTTGTCAATTTCATATAAAAAAGAAAAGAACATATATTGTGGTTATAGCAGTTATAATTCTGATATAAATGATTTTTATATTCAAGTTAATTCTCCTTTTAAACTACCTTTTAATTTAAGGTTTGGAAGATTAAAAATTTCTGATCAAATCTTTAAAAGTAGTTTAAGATTAGGAGAAGAGGAATATTTTATTTATAATTATTATGGAGAAAGTGCTGTTGGCTCAAACAATATAGGGTATGATGAAGGTATTCAATTTCATTTTTTTCTTCCCTTTAATTTAAATTTTATAGCAGGCATTTATAATGGAAATGGCTCAATCCCTGCTGGTGCCAGGAGTGATTCGCCATATTATCCATATTTTGACGCAGATTCAAGGAAAAATTACACTTTAAGACCATATATAGATTTTGGAAATTTTAGAGCAGGTTTGTTTTATTTTAATAGTAAAAGGAAATGGTATTTAAGCTATACTCCAGAATATCCAACTTCAAAAGTCAGGGAAGTTGTTGATTACTTTGGACCAGATTTTTCTTATCAAAGCAATAAAATTAAATTTAGATTTCAATATTTAAAAAGGAAAGATAATTTAAAAGTAAAACCAGAAAATAGCAAAGAATATTCCTGGACAAGGGGTAGTTTTTACGAATTAATATGGTTTCCTCAGGATAAAATTTCTTTTGGAATTTTATATAACACTTATGAAGATAAAACATATTTTTATAAAATTAACAATTTTTCAGTAAATTTTAATTACCTTTTGAGAGAAAATATGAGGTTTATAATTGAAATTATAAAATTTTGGTATAAGAGATATGATTCCTGGGAAGAGAATTATAAAGAGGCATCAGCGGGGATTTCTATAGCTATTTAAAAAAAAATTTTGATATTTTAAAATTTTTTTGGTAAAATTTATTTTTAAAAATAAGGAGGTTAAAATGGTAGCTGAGCTAAAAATAAATAATGCAAAGGCATTGAAAAAGGCATATCTTTCAAAGGAAGTGGAACATATTGATATTAAAAAATTTAATGCAATTCCAATATTGGAAGCAATGGGAAAAACAGCTTTTCAAGCAAAGAATTTATACAGAGCTTCTTTAATTTACGATAAAATGATTCAAGATAAGGACTGCACTATTATTTTATGCCTTGCAGGTTCATTAATTTCAGCTGGCTTAAAAAAAGCAATAAGTGAACTTATTAAAAATAATATGATTGATGTCATAGTAGCAACGGGTGCAAACTTAGTTGATCAGGATTTCTTTGAAGCTCTTGGATTTAAACATTATCAAGGGACACCTTTTGTTGATGACAATCAATTAAGGGAACTGCATATTGACAGGATTTATGATACTTATATTGATGAAGATGAATTAAGGATTTGTGATGAAACGGTTACAAAAATTGCAAATAAGTTAGAGCCAAAGCCCTATTCTTCAAGGGAATTTTTATATGAAATGGGGAAATATTTAGAAAAAGAAGGAAAAAATGTTGAGGATTCAATTGTATATAATGCTTATAAGGAAAATTTGCCGCTTTTTTGTCCTGCTTTTTCTGATTCCAGTGCTGGCTTTGGGCTTGTCTTGCATCAAGTTCAAAGGAAGGACGATTCACTGTCAATTGATTCTGTAAAAGATTTTAGGGAATTGACAATGATAAAGATCAAATCAAAAGAATCAGGGATTTTAATGATTGGTGGAGGAGTTCCTAAGAATTTTACACAGGATATTGTAGTTGCAGCAGAGGTTTTAGGTTATGATGTGCCAATGCATAAATATGCTGTTCAGATAACAGTTGCGGATGAAAGGGATGGGGGGCTTTCTGGTTCGACATTAAAAGAGGCTTCCTCTTGGGGGAAGGTGGAGCAGAGTTATGAACAAATGGTCTTTTGTGAAGCAACAATTGCTTTTCCGCTTCTTGCTTCTTATGCATATCATAAGGGAAATTGGAAGAAAAGAAAACCAAAAAGATTTCTGTAAAATTTGTCAAACTAAAATTTTTTAATTATAAGAGATTAGGATAATTTTTGAATAACATTTATTTTCTTGTAGAATAAAGCAGTTTTTGTGTTTCTATTTAGATAGAAGGAGGAGAAAGTTCAGCCCTCTTTAAAAAAATAAAAATTTTAATAGTTTCTTTAAGTTAACAAGATACTTAACCCAA
>JBBISU010000081.1:0-14556 GCA_037441225.1 Acidobacteriota bacterium | reverse complement strand
GCAGCAGTGTAGGGGTCTTATCTTGCACGACCCGTAAATAATCGGGCTGAATAAACTGAAGCCCCTACGAAAAAAAGCAAATCTTATTGTATTATTCGAATGTTGTGGGCGACGACAAGCATCTTCCCCTACAGAAAAAAATAGAAAATTTAAAGATCTGCTTACAAAACGCGTAAAACAAACAGGATAAGACAAGCTAAAGCCCCTACAAATATTTCTACTTCTTTAAAGCCTTTATTATACGAAAAAGGAGTTTTTTTAAAATGATATTTTAATTTTAGTTTCATTTTTCTGGTTAAATAATTGATTGCCTTTACACCCTTCTTCCTTTTCTTGAGAAAAGCAAAAAGTATAGATATAAGTTGTAAAAATCATTATTAAAGACTTTTTTCTATAAAAATACATATTTTTTTTAATCTTTTTATTTTAACATCATTATTTTTTTATTGGAATTGTTGTTCCATCATTTGTTCTATTATCTATAACAGAAGCATAAACAATAATACAATCGCCTAAATTTATTTTAATTTTGGAATAAGCAGAATCAATATTGCTTATACCATTTAAATCTTTTAATGGTTGAAGGAGTTGCAAAAATTTTTTTGGCTTCAAATTTATATTCTCCGTTCCAATTAATGAACCATTGGAATTATAATAATAAATAGAAATATTTGCATCTCTTTCTCCTATATTTGCAAAACCAATATTTGTTCTAAATGTTGAATTTTCTGTAAGCTGGGATAAATATCCTTCTTCACCTTCTTTTAAACATTCATTTAGCTTATAGCCATTTATAAATTGCCCATAAGTTCCCTTTTCTTCTTTGTTGTAAATTCTTGAAGTCAATATAAATTCATTATTAGATTTAATTTCTAAGGGTGCAGAACCATTATAAGAAAATAATGAAAGGAAATCTTCATAAATGAAACTTCCATTAGGCGGAATTATATCTGTTATTTTTAATGTTTGATTATCTGTATATAAATAAAAATCTATTTCCATTAAAGAATTTTCTTTGTTAATAATTCCTAAATCTGTTTTCCAAATTGAATTGTTTGCTCCAGGAGAATTTGTGGCAACTGGGAGCCATTGGATGAAAGGTTTCTCTTCTACTTCTCCTACTTCAACAGTTTTGCTAATAGAATTGCTACCATAAGAGTTGGAAACAGATAAATTAACTGTATAAATTCCTTTTGCCAAATATTTATGCTTTGGGTTTTGAAGATTTGAATTATTTCCATCTCCAAAATCCCACAACCAATTTTGTGGATATTTTTTTGATAAATCAACAAATTGAATCTCCTCCCCTTCCTTTGGATTTGGTGGAAAATATTTAAAATCAGCAACAGGAGGACCCTCTAAATAATCGGGATCATTTATCTTTACTATAAAACCTTCATTATTTCCATTAAAAGTTGTATCAAAACCATTGGAAAAGGGTAGATTAGAGGAATAAGTTGTTCCAGCAATTAAAATATTTCCATAAAGATCAAAATCTATTGAAGCAGATGATTCATTGTCATTTCCCCCAAAATAACTTCCCCAATTTAAATTAGAACCATCGGGAGATAGTTTCAAAATAAAAGCATCCCAATATCCTCCATTAAAGGTTGTATCAAAGCCATTTGGAACTGGAAAGTCCTCAGAAATAGTCCATCCGCCAAAAAAAATATTGTCTTCTTTATCCAATTTTATTGATCTTACTTCTTCATCAAGGGAACCTCCTATGTAAGAACCCCATAATATATTTTCACCATCAGAAGAAATTTTGCAAACAAAACCATCTTCCAAACCATTGAAAGTTAAATCATATCCAGAAGGAAAAGTTAAATCTTCTGTTGCACCAGCAACTACAATATTACAACTTCTATCCAAATCAAGAGCAAAAATATAGTCAAAATTGCTTCCACCTAAATAGGAGGACCAAATTAAATATTTACCATCTTTTGAAATCTTTCCAATATAGCCATCTGAGAGTCCACCATTAAAATTTTTACTAAAACCCCCTATTATTGGAATATCTGTTGAACTTGTCCATCCTCCTAATATTATATTTTCATCATTATCTTCTGCAATTGCTTCAATTTGATCCCAACCACCGCCCCCTATGTAGGTTTCCCATAACAATTTATTGCCCTCTGATGAAATTTTTGCCAAAAAACCATCGGAGTAGCCCCCATTAAAGGTTGAATCAAAGCCATTTTTAAAAGAAAAATCCTCAGAACCCGTTGAGCCAGCTACTAAAATGTTGCCATTACATGACAATTTTAGTGCAAGGATATAATCAAAATTATTGCCTCCAAAATAGGTGCTCAAGACCAAATCAGAGCCCTCTGGAGAAATTTTTGCAATAAATCCATCTGTCTCTCCTCCATTATAGCTATTGTCAAAACCATTTATTATTGGAAAATCCTGTGAACTTGTATATCCTCCTACTAAAATGTTATCCATATAATCTATTTCCAATTTATAAATAGAATCAAAGCCAATTCCTCCTACATAAGTTCCCCATATTACTTCATTTCCATCAGCAGATATTTTTGCAACATATCCATCATAAAAACCATTTGTAGTTTGATCATACCCTTCAGGAACTGGCACACTTGATAAAAAAGTAGAACCAGCAACTAAAATATTGCCTTTTGAATCAACTTTTAATGAATTAATACTATCATAGCCAACACCACCAAGGTATGTTCCCCATAAAATTTTTTGTCCTTCTTCTTCACTTTTATTTACTCTCGCTTCGGTTTCTGGATATTTTATTTTAAAATTTCCAAAATCAGTTAATACTTCAAAAAATTTTTCATAATATTTTATTCTTAAAGATGAATCAATAATAATTTTTGGTTTTTTGAAATTTTTTAGTTTTGTTTCAAAATGCCAAAAGTTTTTATCAAAAATTAAATCTACTTCATCATAAATATCTTTTATTAAGATCTTTTCATAAACCGGGACATTTTTTATGAATTTATTCTTTCCCAAGAAAAAATTAAAATTTCCCCTTCTCTTATTCAAAGGATAAACATTCTTTAAATTTCCACCTTCAAATTTTAAATACAAATTTTTAATCTTAATTTCTTTTTTATCTAAATCTTCAACTGGTTCTATAAATTGAAAAACTAAATCATTTTTCCTGATATAAAATCTAAAATTTTGAAAATCAGCATAATAAAGAATTTCTTCCTGAACTTGCCCTGAATTTTTTATATAAAAACTACATTCAGGCAAATTATTTGAAAAAAGAAAAGAAGAAAAAAAGAATAAAATAAAAAAAAACATAATGCACCCCCTTAAAGTTTTAACTATTTTAACATAATTTTTTTATGATATAATAAATATTTAAATATGAAAGCAGTACTATTTTTATGCCTCATATTTTCTTTCGACTTATATCCATTAAAATATTCTTTTAAGAACTATTCAAATTCTGATGGGCTGCCCCAATCACAAATTATTTCAATCTCTCAGGATTCTATGGGCAGGATTTGGGTTTCAACTCATTGTGGAATTGCTTACTATGATGGCTATAGATTTAATACAATTAATAAAAAAATGGGACTTCCAACAAATTATGTTTATAATATAAAATTTTATAATAATCAAATAATTGCTGCTGGAAGTGGAGCTGCATTTAAGTTAAACATTTTTAACAATGAAGTAATTAAATTTCTCCAAATTCCAGAGGTAGTTAGAAATTTCTTCTTAGAAGATAACCTGATTTTTTTTTCAACCGATAATGGTTTATTTCTTTTAGATAATAAAGAGACAAAAAAAATATTGTCCAATCCTCCTTCTTCAGGAAAAAATATTTTTGCAAAGGTTAAAGAGGATCTCTTTTATCTTTCAAAAAATACAATTTTTAAAATAAAAGAGGACTTTTCAACGGAAGAAATATTGAAAAGTGATATTGTTTTTAATACTTTTGCAATTAAAAATGATGAAATCTTAATTGGAGCAGAAAAAGGATTATATAAATATAAGAATAATAAATTACTAAAAATATTAGATACCCCGCCTGTAAATGATATTTTAACTGATAATGAAAATATATGGATTGCTACAAACAATGGCTTATACTTGATTCAAAATAATAAAACAAACATTATTGGAAAAGAAGAAGGGCTTTCTTCAAATGAAATATATTGTATCTTTAAAGACAGGGAAAACATTTTGTGGATTGGAACAGATAATGGATTATGCAAACTTCAATCCCTTGGCTTTGAAAATTTTGTCTCTGAAAAGGGCTTATTTTCTGGTTCAATATGGGCATTTCTTGAAATGGAAGATGGAAGTGTCTTGATTGGAGGGGATAAAGGAATTGGAATTTATAGGGATGGAAAGTTGGAAGAAAATGAAACAAATGATTCAGTAAGAGCTTTAGAAACTTATAAGAAGAAAATTATTGTTGGATTCAGAAACAAAGGAATTTATACTTTATCTCTAAAAGATGGGTTTAAATTTAAAAAATTTATTGAAGAAGAAATAGAAGGAATTTTCTCTCTTTATTTTGATAAGAACGAAAATCTTTGGATATCAACAAGAAATGGCTTATATCTTTATAGCAAAAATAAAATTAAATACTTTGATAAGAAAGATGGTTTGTTAGATGATACTGTCTTTAAAGTTATAGAAGATTTAGAAGGGAAAATTATTGCCTTGACAGACAATGGAATATCTGAGTTTGATGGAGAAAAATTTTTTACTCCTTTAAAATATAATATTCTTTCCGGTCATTCAGTTAGATCAGTCCTCTTTGATGGCGAAAAAATCTGGGTTGCAACCTTAGGAAGCGGACTTTTCTTATTTGATGGAAAAGAATGGGAAAATATGTCTGAAGAGAATGGCTTTCCTTCTGATAATCTGTGGAGTTTTTCAAAAGATGATTTAGGATTTTTATGGATTGGTTCAAATAAAGGCATAATAATGTATGCTGAAGGATATTCCTGTATTTTCAATACAAATGATGGGTTAAAAGGTGAAGAAGCAACTTTGTCTTCAATTTTAAAGACAAGGGATGGGAGGATATGGATTGGAATAACTAATGGCGCTTTAAAAATTGACCCTTACAAAATTGAACCAAATCTAAACCCACCACATTTATATTTTGAAAAAGTTGAAACGGATACAAGAACAATTGCACCTGATAAGGAAATTTATTTAAAGCCTTCTGAAAATAGAATTTCAATATATTTCAATGGATTAAGTTTTCAAGATGAAAAAGAAGTTTATTATTCTTATCGTTTAAAACCCTTAGAGGATTGGAGCAAGCCCATTCAAGAAAGAAGAGTTGTTTATGTCAATCTTAAACCTGGAGATTATTCTTTTGAGTTAAAATCCTGTAATGCTTCCTGGATATGGAATGATAATCCAATAATTTTAAAAATAAAAAAGAAACCTTTCTTTTATGAAAGAAATTTTTTTAAGTTAACTGTTTTATTCTTAATTTTAATTTTATCTTTTATATTTTATAAAATACGCACAAAAACAATTGAAAAAGAAAAAGAAAGATTAGAAAAAATTGTAAATGATAAAACAAAAGAACTTCAGGAAAGGTTAAAGGAACTGTATATTTTATCTACAACTGATTTTTTAACAAAGGTCTTTAACAGAGGCCATTTTGAAAAACTCTTAAAAGAGGAAATTAAGAGAGCAAAAAAAGAAAATAAAATTATAGGACTTGCTATCCTTGATTTGGATCATTTTAAGGATTTAAATGATGAATTTGGCCATTCTGTTGGAGATAATGTTCTCGTAGATTTTGGAAAACTTTTAAAAAATAATTTCAGAACTACTGATATAATAGCCAGATATGGAGGAGATGAGTTTGTAATCCTTTTTATTTCAACAGAACCAGGAGGATGTATTTCAAGATTAAAAACACTTATGGAAAAAATGAAAAATTTTTTTTATGAATCTGAAGAGAAAAAAATTCAACTCTCTTTAAGCATAGGAGTTGTCTTTGCTTCTTTTGACAGAGAAAAAGAAATAGATATAGAAATGATTACTAAAAAAGCAGACAAAGCTCTTTACGAAGCAAAAAATAAAGGAAGGGACAGTATGGTCGTTTACTATATTTAAACTTAGGAGGCATTATGAAATTAAATTTATTTACATTTTTTCTCTTTATCTCTGCTTTTTCCTTTACTCAAACAGAAGCAAATTTTTCAATCTCAAAGGCTGTTTTATGTGAAGATGTTAAAAATAGGGCACCTGTTAATGAAAAGGACTCTTTTTCAAAGGAAACAGAAAAAGTATATCTTTTTATTGAGGCAGAAGGTATAACAGAAGATACTAAAATATCAGTTCACTGGATTTTCGAAGAAAAAGAAAAACTAAAAACAGAAATTGAATTAAAAAAAGGAAAAAGGTGGAGGGCATATTGTTATAAAAACCTTCATAAACTTTCAGGAAGATGGAAAGTAGAAATAAAAGATTTAAAGGGTAATTTATTGAAGGAAATTAATTTTAATGTAGAGTGATTATATTTTAATTTTATATTTTTTAATCTTCAAATAAAAAGTAGTTCTTGGGATCCTTAGGATTTTTATTGCTTCTGAAATATTTTTTGAGGAATTTATTGCTTTTAAAATTAAATCTTTTTCCAATCTTTCAACTTCTTCTTTTAAAGCCAAAAGAGGTTTTTCTTCTTTTTCCTCAATTGTTAAAATCTCTTTTTGGATAATTCCCCTTTGAACTGCTAAAGGATAAATTTTTTCCAACTCATATTTTAATTCTCTAAAATTACCAGGCCATTCATAATTTAATAATGTTTTCCAGGCAGAAATTGAAAAATCAATTTTTCTATTATATTTTTTATTTAATAAATTTATAAAATATTGTAAAAAGAAGGAAAGATCCTCTTTTCTTTCCCGCAAAGGCGGTATATGGAAATGAACTCCTTTTATTCTAAAATAAAAGTCCTTTCTAATCTTTCCTTTTTCTATTTCTTCTTCAAGGTTTTTATTTGTCAAAAAGAAAAATCTGACATCCAGATTAACAGGCTTAATTCCTCCTACCCTGAAAAAATAATTATTTTCTAAGATCCTCAAAAGCATAAGCTGCCAATCCTGGGTTATATCTCCAATTTCATCCAAAATAATAGATCCACCATTTGCCAGCTCAAACTTTCCAATATTCTTTTTAACACCTGTTGCAACTTTTTCTTCAATTCCAAAGATTTCTGATTGCCTTAATGTTTCCGGATATTCTGAAAAATTTATGACCATAATTGGCTTTTTTGCCCTATTACTTATATTATGAATTGCTCTTGCAAGAAATTCTTTTCCAACACCTGTTTCACCTGTTATCAAAACTGGCAAATCGCTATCTTTGTATAATAAAGCATTTTCCCATATATTTTTTGCAATTTTTGATATACCTAAAGGAGAAGAAGTTTTTTCTACATCTTTTTCTTCATAAAAAGGGACCTTATAACCTAACTTTAAGATAGAAAGCAATGTAAGACAAGCACAAACAACATTTTCCATTTTTTCTTCTATCTTTGGAAAAATTTTAATCTCAAATTCAGGAACGAAAGGGCTGATTTTCTCAAATTCTCTATCTTTTTCATTAATCCTGCTAAAGACCAATAAATCTTCCTTTTCATGCTTATAAGAAATTTCAATGTTTTTTATTTTAAATAACCCCATAATATCTTCAAATTTTTTATTTAAATCAGTCTTTGAAAATAAAATTTCACAACATTTCTTTAAATCCAAGCCATCTTTTTCTTCTATAATTATACTATCAGTCTTTCGAGCCTTACTTTTTTGATCAAAATTATTAGAAAACAAACATTCATATTTGTCATCTTTACTTATTGAAGTCCATTCAGCAGTGGGCTTTTTTAATATTTTTATGAAAACAATTCCACAATTTAAAAAATCATTTTCTTTTATTTCTTTTTCTGTTGCTTTTTCATTATTTAAATAAGTGCCATTTGTAGAATTTAAATCTTTAACCCACCAATTTTCTTTCTTAAAAAAGAATTTGCAATGCTTCCTTGAAACTCCTTTAAAGGGAAGGAAAAAATCACAATCCTCCTTTGAACCTAATATATAAACCTTTTCCTTATTTTTCAAAGGAAACCAGTACGATTTACCTTCTACAATTGCCTTTAAAACAAGCATCTAATTATTATATCATATTTTTATGATTTTATTTTAAAAATATGTTATTATTTTAATATGATAAATGAAGAATTGAGATTAGAAATAAATATTTCAGAGATTTTTGAAAGGTTTTCAAGAATCTTTAAGATTATGCAATGGGAAGTTGCAAAAAAATATAAACTTTCACCAATACAAGTTCAATTTTTAATTTTTATAAAAGAATTTCCTGATAAATTTTGCTCTGTTTTAAATATTTCAAAGGAATTTGGATTAAAACCATCAACAGTAAGCGACGCGATAAAGTCATTGGAAAGAAAAGGTTATTTAAAGAAAGAAGTAAATCAAAAGGATAAAAGGAATTTTTATATAAAAATTACAAATAAAGGGAAAGATTTAGAAAAGAAGATAAAAAATTGGAATAAAAATTTTATAGATGCTTTAAAAAAAGTTCCAAAAGAAGAAAAATTAAAAGTTTATGAAATTCTTTTAAAAATTTTAATGGGATTACAAGAAATGGAATCTTTGCCTTTTTTTCAAAGTTGTATAAATTGCAAAAATCTGGAAATCAAAAAGAATAATAAAAAAATAGAATATTTTTGTAAAATTACTGAAAAAAAACTTAATATAATGGATATAAAACTTAACTTTTGTAATAAGTTTAAAAGGATTAGCTAAAATTAAAGAATGAAAGAAAAAAATGATTTAATTTCTAAGATTTTAAGTGGAAATGAAAGGGCTTTAGGTAAAGCAATTTCAATGATTGAAAATCAAGAAAGGGGAGGGATAGAAATTTTAAAGAAATTATACAAAAGAGGAGGAAAGGCAAAAGTTGTTGGCTTTACAGGTCCCCCGGGGGCAGGAAAATCTACCATAATTCAAAATCTTGCTAATATATTTTCAAAAAACCATAAAGTTGGAATAATTGCCGTTGATCCAACAAGCCCTTTTTCAGGTGGGGCACTTTTAGGTGATAGAATTAGGATGCAAAATCTATTTACAAATCCAAATATTTTTATCAGGTCAATGGCAACAAGGGGCTCAATTGGTGGACTTGCCCCAATGACTATGGATGTTGTTGATTTATTAGATATTGCTGGATATGATTGGATTCTTGTTGAGACAATTGGCGTTGGGCAGGATGAAGTAGATGTGGCTATGTGCGTTGAAGAAGTTGTTGTTGTTTTAGTCCCTGGCTTGGGGGATGAAATACAGGCACTAAAAGCAGGTATTATGGAAATTGGAGATTTATTTGTAATAAATAAAGCTGATAAAGAAGGGGCAGATTTAACCTTTATGGAAATAAAAAACCTTATTGAAATGGATGAAAAAAAAGAAAAAATTCCAAAGATTATAAAAACAAAAGCAATAACCAAAGAAGGAATTGAAGATTTGGCTCTTTCTTTAAAAGAAGATTTAGAAGTGAAAGGAAAGGATAAAAACAAAAATGAAAAAACAAAAAAACAATTAAAAGCACGTCTCATCCAAATGATTTCAAAGGAATTTCAAAATATTATCAATGAAAAAAAAGAATTAGAAAATATAATAGAAGAACTTCTTTTGAGAAAAATTGACCCTTATAGTGCAGTGGAATTATTAAAGAAGGAGGTTTTGTGTTAGAGCACATTGCCATTGCAGTAAAAAACCCTCAAGAATTTATAGAGATCTTTAAAAAGATTGGCTTTGAATATATTAAGGCAGAAGTAGTTGAAAGTGAAGGTGTAAAAGTTCATATTTTATTAAAAGAAGGTTTAAGGATTGAATTATTAGAACCTTTAAAGGAAAAATCAAAAATTTCAAACTTTTTATCAAAAAGAGGCGAGACCTTTCACCATATTGCCCTTTCAGTAAAAAATCTTTCAAAAGAAATAGATAATTTGAAAAAAGAAGGCTTTGAATTCATAAATGAAGAAACAAAAAAAGGTGCAGAAGGAAAAAAAATTTCTTTTATCCATCCAAAATCCTCAAAAGGTATATTAATTGAATTAGTGGAGGTAAAAAATGAAGATTAACAGTTTTGTAATTGTCCATCTGACAAACCCAAAAGAACAATTTTGGGGACTCCTCATTGATATAAAAGATTATGGAATAACTATAAAAGGAATAAACTTAAATTCTTTTGAAGATTGGGCAAGGCAGGTTAAATTAAAAGATAAAAATATGGATGTGGTAACAGTTTTTTTCCCTATGCATAGAGTTGAAAAAGTTTTTCTTGACGAAGATATGGGCATTTTGCCATCCCTTGTCCATCAATTTAAAGAGATTTCAGGGATTGAAGTAAATGACTACTTTGAAATTGACTTCAAAGATTTTAATAATATTGATTAGCTTTTTTTTATCTTGTAAGGGAAAAAACATATATAGTGAAAAAGTATATACTTTCAATTCACCATATATGAATTTAAAAACCTTTCCAATTTATCCAAAAGCAGAAGCAGATCATTCTTATTCAAGGGTTGGTGTTTATGTTTTTTCTTATATCTATGGATGGGATCCAAAGAACAGATTTATTTATGCCTATTACACAAAAGATCCTGTTGAGAAAGTAAAAGAGTTTTATGAAAAAATTTATTCAACAAATTTTTTGTGTGAAATTGAAGACCATAAGGATTTTATGAAAAAATACTGGGATTTATTTCAAGAATTTGAATTTCCTTCTGCTGAGGGCTATTTTGAATATTGCAAAGGGCAAAATGTTGATTTAATAAGTCCAGTTTACCATTATGGAAATTTTAGATGGCAGAAAGGCACTATGATAGTGATTATTCCTCAAAATTTTTAAAGATGAAAAAAATCATTCTTTTTATTAAAGGACTTAAACTATTGATTATTTGCACAATAAAGATTTTTTTAACAAAAGATTTATACAAACAAACAGAATATATTAATTTTTATTCAAAAAAGGTTTTTGAAATTTTTTCAATTCCAGTGGAAGTAAAGGGGCTTGAAAATTTAAATAATTTACCACCTTGTATAATTGTTTCAAACCATTTTTCATCCTTAGATATTCCATTGGTATTAGGGTTTATCCCAAGAAATATTAGAATGGTTGCAAAAGCAGAACTTTTAAAGGTTCCACTTATTGGATGGATGATAAAAAAAGCAAGGTTTGTGCCCATTCATAGAAAAGATTTTAAAAAAGCTGTGGAAAAATTAAAAGAAGCAGAGTGGCTTTTTAAAAATGGTTTTGACTTGTATATGGCACCAGAAGGGACAAGGTCTTTGGATGGAACTGTTAAAGAGTTTAAAAAAGGACCCTTTGTTTTAAGTATAAAGCATAAAGTTCCAATCCTTCCAGTTACATTGATAAACACAAATTTTGCAATGCCAAAAAAATATTTGATGCCAAGGAAAAGAGTCCCTGTTGGGATGGTAATCCATAAACCAGTTTATCCAGATGAATATGACTATGATACGAGGGATTTATTTAAAGAAAAGGTAAGAAATATTATAATAAGTGGCTTTAATGATATAAAAATTTAAGGGGGCTTTATGAAAGAAATTGAAAAAATTTTTAAAAAGGCAAAGGAAGAAAATAGAAATTTTCTATTGGAGCCAGAAGGATATTTTATCCTAAAAAGATTAAATATAAATGTACCAGAATATATATTTTTGAAGAAAAAAGAAGAACTAAAAAAAGAAGATTTGGAAAAAATTAAAAGCAAAAAAATTGTTTTAAAGATTGTTTCGTCAAAGATTTTACATAAAAGCGATGTAGGGGGGGTACTTTTTATTGAAAAAGATTATGATGAAATTTTAAGAAACCTTTCGGCTTTTGAAAAAAAATTTAAAACACTTGATGGCTTTTTGATATGTGAAATGGTTGAATATAAAAGGGAATTTGGAGCTGAAATTCTTCTTGGCATAAAACTTTCAAAGGACTTTGGACCAATCTTAACAATTGGTTTTGGTGGAATTGATACAGAATTTTATGCAAAAAATTTTAAATCTGTTTCAATCTTTTCCTCTCTTTTAGAAGATGAAAAATTAATTTTAAATTCTTTAAAAGATACAGTTTTAGGCAAAAAGTTATGGGGAAAAATGAGAGGTCAAAAAGTTTTGATTGATGAAAATATTATCTTAAATTACATAAAAAAATTTAAAGAAATATCATCATATTTTAGCCTTTATAGTGAAGGGAATTTTAATATACTTGAATTTGAAGTAAATCCTTTTGTTATAAGTGATGGAAAACTAATAGCTCTTGATTTCCTTTTAAAATTTGGAGAAAAAAAAGAAATTTTTTCAAAAAAACCAATCCATAAAATTAAAAATTTACTGATGCCAAAAAGTATTGGGATAATTGGCGTCTCTGAAAAATCAATGAATGTTGGTAGAATAATTTTAAGGAATGTTTTAAGGGAGGGCTTTGAAAAAGAAAAAATATATTGTATAAAACCAAATGTAGAAGAAATTGATGGAGTAAAATGCTTGCCTTCTATTAAAGATTTGCCTGAAAAAATTGATCTTTTAGTCCTTGCAGTTGATGCAATGCAATTACCTGATTTGATAAATGAAGCAATTGAAAATGAAAAGTGTGAAAGTATGATTTTAATTCCAGGTGGCTTTGGTGAAAAGGAAGGAACTAAAGAAAAGGTTCAAGAAATAAAAGAAAAATTAAAATTTTTAAGAGAAAATGAAAAAGAAACACCTGTTTTAAATGGAGGAAATTGTTTAGGAATCAGGAGTTTGAAAGGAAAATATGATACATTTTTCATTCCAGAATACAAACTCCCTCTCTCTTTTGCAAAGCCAATGAATTTTGCACTAATTTCCCAATCAGGGGCTTTTCTTGTTTCAAAGATGAATAAACTTTCTTATTTAAATCCAATTTATTCAATTTCCTTAGGAAATCAGATTGATTTAACAATAGCAGATTATTTTGAATATTTGAAAGATGATTTAGATATTTATTTATATGCCTTTTATGTAGAAGGTTTTCAAGAAGGAGATGGCTTAAAATTTTTAAGGATTTTAAAGGAAACAAAAAGAAAAGGGAAAATTACAATAATTTATAAAGCAGGCAGAACAGAAGAAGGGCAAAAGGCAACATCAGGACATACTGCCTCAATTGCAGGTGACTGGCTTACATCAAAGGAAATTTTGGAAAGGGAAGGGGCTGTTTTTGCTGAAAATATTGAAGATTTTGAAGATTTAATTCAAATATTTTTATTTTTAAAAGAAAAAGAAGTAAAGGGGGAAAGAATTGGACTTGTTTCAAATGCTGGCTTTGAATGCGTTTCAATGGCAGATAACATAAGTGGCTTTAAACTTGCTTCATTTTCAAAAAAAACAGAAGAAAAATTAAAAGAAATTTTTAAAAAAATAAAAATTGATACAATTGTAGATATACATAACCCACTTGATTTAACTCCAATGGCAAATGATTCTGCTTACTTTGAAATTATTGAAACTTTAATGGAAGATGAAAACATTGATTGCCTTTTGATAGGCGCAGTTCCTTTGACCCCTGCTTTAAATACCCTTGAAAAGAGTGAAAATCATAAGGAGGATTTTAAAAGAGAGGGCTCTCTGGCAAATAGAATAATAGAAATTAAAGAAAAATATAAAAAACCCTTTGTCTTTGTTATTGATGGAGGGAAAGAATACGATCCTTTTTTATATTACTTAAAAGAAAACCAAATCCCTGCTTTCAAATCAGCAGAAAGGGCAATCAAAAACTTTTCAAAGCTTATAGTCAGCCATTGATGATAAGAGGTAAGAACATTTTTTATTCTTCAATAATTTTCGATAATTTCTTATGTTATATATAATTGCCACGCCAATTGGAAATTTAAAAGATATAACAGAAAGGGCTAAAGAATCTATTTCTGAATTAGATGAAATTTTATGTGAAGATACCAGGAGAACTCTAAAGCTTTTAAATTATTTAAAAATAAAAAAGCCCTTGGAATCATTTTTTGAACACAATGAAGAAAAAAAAATACCAAAGATTCTTGAAAAATTAAAAGAAGGAAAAAAGATTGGGCTTATATCAGATGCAGGGACGCCTTTAATTTGTGATCCAGGATATAAACTTGTAAGAGAAGCAATAAAAAATAACATAAAAGTTGAAGTAATTCCAGGGGCATCAAGCATTTTAGTGGGGCTCTTGCAATCCTCTTTTCCACCTTATCCTTTTGTTTTTTTTGGCTATCCACCAGAAAAAAAGAAAAAGAGAGAAGAATTTTTTAAGAAAATGAAAAATTTTGAAATGACAAAAATTATTTTTTCTTCACCTCATAAGATAATTTTCCACTTAAAAGAAATGCTTGAAATATTTTCAGATGTGGAAATATATATTGGAAGAGAACTTACAAAAATGCATCAGGAAAATTTTTATGGAAAAATCTCTGATGCCCTTGAACATTTTGACAAAAATAAATTAAAAGGCGAATTTATAATAATTTTTTAAACTTTACAGAATTACAAATTTAAAATTTAA
>JBBISU010000080.1:0-14661 GCA_037441225.1 Acidobacteriota bacterium | reverse complement strand
TATGGCAGATAAAATTATGAAACACTAACAATTCAAGAATCAAGACCTGACCCCAATTACGAAGGGACAGACCCTTTTGGCAAAAAAATCCGTGTTCCCCGAAAAAGAGAAAAGGATATTAGAAAATGCAGATAGTAGTTGATTTTTTTGACTACAATTGTGCAAGTTGGGTTAAGAAAAGCCCTAAAAGAAGCAAAAAAGATGGTTTTAATTTAAAGGCTTTTGGGGATATGGCCTTAATTGAAATAATGGCTTTTACTAATTTAAAAAAGAAGGAAGCAATATTTTGCAAAGAAAGGTATTTTGATAAGGTCTTTTTGTTTTATGGCTCAAAAAAAGAAGAGAATAAAATGATTAAATATTTTAAGGATAAAGGGCTTAAAATTACAAAAGGAAAATACTTCCATTTGATGGGAAAAAATGATAAAGGAAAAGCAGTGAAAATACTTATAATTTATATGAGAAAAAATTTGGAAAGGTTTTTTCTATTGGGCTTGGAGATAGTTTAAATGATTTAGAAATTCTCAAAGCAGTTGACCTTCCAGTTTTGATAAAAAAAGATAATGGAAGTTATGAAAAGATAAATTTAAAAAAAATGATAAAATCAAATTTTTCTGGTTCAAAAGGTTTTAATGAAGTTATTTTAAAAATTTTAAAATAATGGAATTTCTTTTTCAAAAATAAAGTTATATTAAGATGATATCTTTAATTTTTTTATTCTTGCTTTTTAGTGAGAACTTAAAGATTATTTCTTCTGAAGAAGTTCATCCAAAAATACAAAAAGGAATTGAGAAATGGATTGAGAAAGAAACTGAAAAAGGAAATGGATATTTTAACCTAAAATTTGAAAAAAAAATTTTAAAGTTGAAATTAGTTAGGGTACACACTGAATACCTTGCAAAATTAGATGCTAAAAGTTATTTTGCTTGTGTTGATTTGGCTGATATAAGTGGGGATGTATATGATGTGGATTTTTTTCTTAAAGGTGGACTTGATGATATGAAAGTTACAGAGACATATGTCCATAAAAAAAATGGAAAACCCTTTTACTACTGGAAACAAAAAAAAGATGGAACCTGGCATAGAATCCCGCAAGAAAATGCTTCACCAAGGGAGATGGGTATAATTGAAGGAAAAGATTCCTTTGAATTTTCATATAAATTTGATCTTCCTGATATAAAAAAATATGGAAGAGCTTGGATACCTATACCTTCAGAAAATAAATTTCAAAAAGTTAAAATGATTTCAATTAAAGCTCCTGAAAAAAGAAGATTTATAAAAGATAATCAAAATAATACAATTCTTTTTTTTGAACTAAAACTTGAAGATAGCAAAAGGCAAGTTGAAATAGTTTATAAAATAGAAAGGTATGAACAAGGGATTTACGAGGAAGAAGGAGATCGCAGAAATTACCTTAAAGAAGAAAGGTATGTTCCTTTAAATGAAAAGTTTGAAAAAATTGCTTCCGATATTTTAAAAAATAAAAAAGAGAAACTTATGCAAGCAAGAACAATATATGACTATGTTATAGATAATTTAAAATACCAAAGATATGGTCCTGGCTGGGGAAAAGGTGATGCAATATATGCTTGTGATTACAAGACAGGAAATTGCTCTGACTTTCATTCACTTTTTATAGCAATTTCAAGGGCTGCAGGGATTCCAGCAAGATTTGTTATGGGAGTTGCCATTCCAGCAGAAAGAAACAGTGGAGGAATAGATGGTTATCACTGCTGGGCAGAGTTTTATACAGATGGTAAATGGTGGCCTGTTGATTTATCTGAAGCAAATAAATATTCCCCTCTTTCTACATATTATTTTGGTCATCAACCAGCAAATAGAATTGAATTAAGCAGGGGAAGGGATTTAATCTTTGAGCCCTCACCTCCCTCATCTCCTGTCAATTTTTTAGCATATCCAATTTTAGAAATAGATAAAAAAGAAATAAATATTAGGCCTAATTTTTCCTTTAAAAGAGATTTAAAGAAAGGAGGTGAATAAAAAATGAAATATTTTAAATTTTTAATTCTCTTAATTGTAAGTCTATTTCTTCTTGTGGGGTGTTCAAAAAAACAAGAACAAATTGAACCAAAAAAAGAAAGTATAGAGAAGCCAGCAACTCCAAAAGTTGAAGAGCAAAAAGAAGAGAAAGAAAAAAAGGAAGAACATCCATCTGAACACCCTTCTGAACATCCTTCTGAACATCCCTCTGAAAAACAATCTTCTGAGAAGTCAGAACATCCAACAGAGCATCCAAAATAAAAATTTGAATTTATTTAATTTATGGTGCTATTATTTTTTTTTATTATTGTTTTATTTAACTCAGAAAAAATGACAAATTATAATCGCCTTATAAAAGAGAAAAGTCCTTATCTTCTCCAGCATTCAAAAAATCCAGTTAACTGGTTCCCATGGGGGGAAGAGGCATTTAAAAAAGCAAAGGAAGAAGACAAGCCAATTTTTCTTTCAATTGGATATAGCACCTGCCATTGGTGCCATATTATGGAAGAAGAGTCCTTTTCAAATGAGGAAATTGCAGAAATTTTAAACAAATATTTTATTTCAATAAAGGTTGATAGAGAAGAAATGCCAGATGTTGATAACTTTTATATGAAAGCAGTTTATGCAATGACTGGAAATGGCGGCTGGCCCTTGACTGTTTTTTTAACCCCTCAAAAGGAACCCTTTTTTGGAGGAACTTACTTTCCACCTGATGACAAGCAAGGTATGATAGGGCTTAAAAAAACACTTACCTCAATTGCTTTTAGTTGGAAAAATAAAAGAGAAGTAATTTTTGAAGTTGCAAAATCTTTGATAGAAACTCTTAAAGAAAGGGAAATTAAAAGCGAGAAGGGATTTAAATTAAATGAAGAAATTTTAAAGAAGGGCTTTAAAGAACTTCTTCAAAATTATGATTCTTTATATTTTGGCTTTGGGATTTCTCCAAAATTTCCAATAGCACATAATTTATATTTTCTTTTAAGATACTGGAAAAGAACAGGTGAGGAAGAAGCCCTTGAGATGGTTTTGAAAACATTAAATTCTATTTCTTCTGGTGGAATATATGATCAGTTAGGTGGAGGATTTCATAGGTATTCAACAGACAGGTTCTGGCATACTCCACATTTTGAAAAAATGCTTTATGATCAAGCGCTTCTGGCAAAAGTTTATCTTGAAGCATATCAGGTGACAAAAAATGAAGAATATAAAAAAATTGCATCCCAAACCCTTGATTTTGTTTTAAGGGAAATGGAAAGCCCTGAGGGTGGTTTTTTCACTGCCTTTGATGCTGATTCTCCTTTGAGAGAAAATTCTAAGGAAAAGGGTGAAGGGGAGTTTTATTTATGGAAAAAGGATGAAATTTTAAATCTTTTAGGAAAAGGGGAAGGAGAAATATTTTCTTTTTATTATGGAGTTTCAGGGGAAGGAAAAAATATTTTATATATTGCACATAAAATTGAAGAGACAGCTGAAAAATTTAATATTCCTTCCAAAAAAGTTGAAGAAATTTTAAAAGAAGGAAAAGAAAAACTTCTTAAAGCAAGAGCTTTGAGACCAAAACCCTTTTTAGATGAAAAGATACTTGTTGACTGGAATGGACTTATGATTTCATCCCTTGCCTTTGCTTCAAGGGTTTTAAATGAAAAAAAGTATTTAAAAGCAGCTATAAATTCTGCTAATTTTATTATAAAAAATATGCTAAAAAAAGATTTTAAACTATTGCATAGCAGCACAGGAAAAGATGGAAAAATTGATGATTATGCCTTTTTTATTTTAGGACTTTTAAATCTTTATGAGGCAACTTTTAATTTTGATTATTTTATATTAGCAAAGAAACTTCAAGATGAAATGATAAAAAATTTTTGGGATGAGAAAGATGGGGGTTTCTTTTTTTCATCAAATTATGAAAAAAATTTACCATCAAATTTTAAAGAAATTTATGATGGATCAATCCCTTCCGGCAATTCTGTTTCTGCCTTAAATTTAATTAAAATTGGCAAATTAACAATGAATGATTTTTATATTGAAAAAGCACTAAAAATTTTTGATAATTTTTCAAAGGAAATTTTAAATTATCCTTCTCAATATACAAAAATACTTTGTGCAATTGATTTTATCCTTGGTCCTTCTTATGAGATTATAATTTCTGGAAAAGCAGAAGAAGAAAAAGCAAAAGAAATGATAAAAGAAATTTCATCTGTATTTTTACCAAACAAAATTATTGCTTTAAATCCCTTTGAAAATGAAGAAAACGAAATATTCAAGGAAATTCCTATTTTAAAAGATAAAAAGAAAATAAAAGGAGAAACAACAATCTATGTATGCAAAAATTTTACTTGTAAACTCCCCACAACAGATATAAAGGAAATGTTAGAGTACTTTGGTATAAAAAAATAATACTTTATTTAAATTTTTATACTTAGCATGCATGACCCTTATAGAATTTTTATTTTCAGACAGGGGCTTAGATTACTCAGCCTTTGTTCAGGGGAGCGAACAAGCTCCCTCCTACAGATTTTGATTTTATTTTCTAATAGGGGCAACACTCCTCTTTGCCTGCAAAGTAAATTAAAATTTAATTATTCCACTTAAACAAAGGAGGCTGCCTCTTGGAATGCAATTAAAAACTATATTAAAATTTTAAAAAAGATAAAATTTTGTTTAATTTATGTTATAATTTAATGTTGGAAAAGCACTTAAAGGAGCCTTGAACCTCGCCAGGTCCGAAAGGAAGCAACGATAGAGGATTTCTTTTAAGGTGCTTTTCCTTTTAAGGATTTTTATATATGACTTATAGAGTACTTGCAAGAAGGCTCAGACCCCAAAGTTTTTCAGCTCTTTTAGGGCAGGAGGAAATTGTACAAACATTGAAAAATGCCCTGAAAAGCCAGAGGATTGGTTCTGCTTATCTTTTTTATGGTCCAAGAGGAACTGGAAAAACAACTGTTGCAAGGATATTTGCAAAGGCATTAAACTGTCAAAAAGGTATAACAGATGAACCCTGTCAAGTTTGCTTATCCTGTCAGGAGATAAAGGAAGGCAATTCCTTAGATGTTCATGAAATTGATGGTGCAACTTATACACAAGTTGACAAAATTAGGGAAATAAAGGAAATGGTTTATTTTCAGCCCGCAAGGGATAGGTATAAGATTTATATTATTGATGAAGTCCATATGCTCTCTCAATCTGCCTTTAATGCAATTTTGAAACTTCTTGAAGAACCTCCACCCCATGCTATTTTTATTTTTGCAACTACTGAAAAGCATAAAATTCCAGCAACAATAATATCAAGGTGCCAGGTCTTTAATTTTCATTTGTTTTCAACAGAAGAAATTGCTGATTATTTAAAGAAAGTGATAAAAGAAGAAAAGGTAGAAGCAAGTGAGCCATCTATTTTAAAAATAGCAAAAAAAGCACAGGGTTCAATAAGGGATGGATTAAGCATATTGGATCAAATAATAGCACTTTCAGGAGAAAAAATAGAGGAAGAACTTGTATCAAAGTTATTGGGAGATACAAATTTTGGTTTGCTTAAGAATATTCTTAAGAATATAACAGAAGGGAACTCCATAGAGGTTTTAAGGTTGGTGGAAGAAATTTTTAAATCAGGAGAAGATTTATTTTATTTTTATAATTCTTTTTTACATTTTTTAAGGTATTGTATAAGGGCAAAATTGGGAGACAGAGAACCATCTTTGTCGGATTCAGAGTGGGAAGAAATAAAGAATTCATCCCAATTTATGAGTTATGAAGAATTTTTGAGGTGTTATAATTTTGTAATTGAAAATCAATCTTTGGTAAATAGAAGTGAATATCCTTATATTTCAATTGAACTTATAATGTTAAAATTATGTGAAATGCCAAAATTAAAATTAATTGAAGATATTTTAAATGAGAGTGGCAAACCAGTTCCTTTAAAGGAAGCTTTTGAAGTAAAGGAAAAATCTTTTAAAGAGAGATTTCTTGAAGAAATTGAAAAGAAATCAAAACCCTTAGCTGGGTATTTATCTGGAGCTTATATAAAAGAAGAAAATAAGAATATAATAATAAAATTTAAGCAAAATTTAAAAAAAGCATACGATAGATGCAAGGAAGAAGAAAATATTGCTATTATAAATGAAAAAATCAAAGAACTTTTAGGTGAAGATTTTAATGCTTATATTCTTTTTGAAGAAGAAAAAGATGAAAAAGAAATTGAAGAAGATACTTCAATAAAGAGTTTAAAAAAGGTTTTTGGTGCAAAAGTGGAAGAAATTGAATATCTAATTCCACAAAAGGAGGAGGAAAACAATGAACATTAAAAAATTATTAAGGCAAGCTCAAGAAATGCAGGAAAAAATGCAAGAAAAAATGAAAAATATGGTGGTTACGGGTTCTTCAGGTGGAGAAATGGTCAAAGTTTGGCTGACTGGTGAAAAGAAACTGCAAAAGATTGAGATTAATCCTGAAATCTTAAAAGTGGAAGAAAAAGAGACATTAGAAGAACTTATTCTTGCTGCTTTCAATGATGCTAATGAAAAAATTGATGCAGAAATAGCAAATATTATGCAATCCTTGGGAGGAGGTTTTAGTTTTTAATGAAAATATTAGAAGAAGCAATTGAAGCCTTTAAAATGTTTCCTGGGGTTGGCAAAAAAACAGCTACAAGATTTGCTTTTTATTTGTTAAATGAAGATGAAAAAAATGTAGAAAATCTTATTGAAAAAATAAGAAGGATTAAAAAGGATTTGAAAGTATGTGAAAAATGTTTTGTCTATTCTGAAAATTCGCCTTGTGAGATTTGTTCATCTCCGGAAAGGGATTCTTCCCTTTTATGTATTGTAGAAGATACACAAAAATTATATTTTTTTGAAAAAAGTGGTTTTTATAATGGGAAGTATTATGTCTTGGGTGGGTTATTATCACCGCTTAAAGGAGTTGGCTCTGAAAATTTAAATATAAAACCTTTGATTGAAAAAATTAAAAAGGAGCCAATTAAAGAGGTAATTTTAGCTTTAAGTCCAAACATAGAAGGGCTTACAACTTCTCGTTTTCTTGAAAATATTTTAAAGGAATTCAATGTTTCCATCTCTGAACTTGCAAAAGGTTTGAGTATTGGAATGGAATTGGATTGGGTTGATGAGAATACCTTAAAGCTTGCCCTTGAAGGAAGGGTCTTTGTAAAAAAATGATTTGTTTTTTCTTTAAAAATATGGTAAAAAGTAATGAAAGGGGGAATGTAAATGCCTTCGTATGATCTCATAATGTATGATGAAGAGTTTCAAAGAATAAAAGAGATTCTTTCTCGTTTGAGAATGGATACAAATGCCAAAGTTGCTTTTCTTGTAGACAAAAATGGTCAGCAAATTGCAGCACAGGGTGATTTAGAAGGACTTGATACAACATCCCTTGCTTCTCTTACAGCTGGAAATGTTGCAGCAACTGATGGACTTGCAAAGCTCATAGGGGAAAGGGAATTTTCTGTATTGTTCCATGAAGGGGAAAGGGACAATATCCATATCTCTATTGTAGGTCAAAGGGTAATTTTGGTTGTTATTTTTGATGAAAGATCCTCTTTGGGTCTGGTGCGACTAAGGGTTAAAAAAGCATCCCAAGAACTTGAAAAGGTTTTCGATGACATATTGAAAAAAGTTGAAAAAGAAAAAGAAGCAATGGTAGGTGGTTTTGAATCTCCTTTTGCTGAAATAACAGATGAAGATATAGATGCTCTTTTCTCAGAATGACATTCATTAATTATTCTGCAAGGGAAATAAATATTAAACTTGTTTATTATGGTCCAGGGCTTGGCGGGAAAACTACTAATTTACAATGGATTTATAATAAAACAGATCCAGAGTCAAAGGGCAAAATGATTTCCCTTGCCACAGAAACAGATAGAACATTATTTTTTGATTTCCTTCCTCTTGATTTGGGAACAGTTAAAGGTTTTAAAACCCGTTTCCATTTATATACAGTTCCTGGTCAGGTTTTTTATGATGCTTCAAGAAAACTTATATTGAAAGGGGCAGATGGTGTTGCCTTTGTTTCTGATTCCCAAGAAGCAAGGATGGAAGCAAATATTGAATCTTTAAAAAATCTTGAAAAAAATTTAAAGGAACAGGGATATGATTTAAAAGTCATTCCTTATGTTTTGCAATTTAATAAAAGGGATTTGCCTTCTGCTGTTCCAGTTGAAGAAATGTATCGCTTGCTAAACTATAAAGGAGAACCAACTTTTGAAGCAATTGCAACAAGGGGAATAGGGGTCTTTGAGACATTGAAAGCAATTGCAAAATTGGTTTTATTGGATTTAAGGAAAAAATAATTTGGAGGTAATTGTATGAAAAAATTAATATTATTTTTATTATTATTTTTTCTTTTGAGTTGCGGGGCTAAAGTATTAAAGATTGGAGCAGTTGTTCCACAATCAGGACAATGGGCTTTGTATGGGAATTCTGTAAGGGAAGGAATTGAGATAGCAGAAATGTATATGAAGGAAAATAAGGTTTTAAAAGAAACAATTCAAATACTGTGGTATGACACAAATTCTGATCCCAAAATTGCAGCTCAAATGATGGAAAAAGCAATAGACGAGGGGTGCATTGCAATAATTGGAGGAGTAACAACCTCTGAAGCATTAAAAATGATAGATATAGCTCAAAATAAAAAAACAATATTGATTTCTCCAACTGCTTCTGCTGCTGAACTTGCTACAAAATCCACTTACTTTTTTAGAATTTTTCCTTCTGATAAATATGAAGTTACAAATGCTGCTAAATTTATTGTTGAGAATTTAAATACAAAAAACTTAAGTATTCTTTATCAAGATAATGAGTTTAGTGAATTTATAAGCAGAAATTTAGAGATGGAAGCAAAAAATTTAGGAGTTGAGAATTCTTATAGAATTAAGGTTTTAAGCGATGGGTTTAATATTCCTGAAGCAGTAAACCAGGCAATCTCAGTTATGCCAAATACAATTTATATAGCAACTTATTCTGATATTTTCCCAAGGATCCTAATGGAGATTAAATCAAAAAATTATGCTGGAAAAATTGTAACCACCTCTGCCTTTAATAGCCCGGGACTTCTTTCACTTGTTTCAAGTTATGCAGAAGAATTGTATTTTTTCAAACCACCTTTTGAACCAAATGATAAAAATAATGCAACCTGCCAATACTTTGTAAAAAAATACAAAGATATTTATGGGAAAGAACCTGATATTTTCCCTGCTTATGGTTTTGATTCTCTTTTGGCTCTTATTGAAGGAATTAAACTTGGCGGAACTTTTACAGAAGAACTTTACAAAGGTTTGAGGAGTATCTCAAGCCTTCAAGGTACAACTGGGATGATCTCTTTTACAGTTCAAGGAGAAGTTTTGAGGTATCCAAGGATTTATTTTATAAAGGGCGGGCAACCCCTGGATTTTATGGAATACCAAGAAACTCAAAGAAGGCAGCTTTTAATAGAGATTGAAAAAGAAAAAGAAAGATTAAAGAATTTACAAAAATAAATAAATTGCTTCAAATTTTAAAATATAGAGAATTGATATTTACCCTTTTTCAAAGGGAATTGAAATCAAGGTATAGAGGTTCTTTTTTTGGCTATTTGTGGTCTTTTTTTAATCCTCTTCTGCTCCTTGCAATTTATAGTTTTATCTTTTCTTTTATTTTTAAACCAAGAATAGAAGGAATTTCACCATATGCCTTATTTTTGTTTATAGGTCTTCTCCCTTGGAACTGGTTTTCTCAAAGTTTAAATGAAGCATGTATTTCTTATCAAGAAAACTCTGGTATCTTAAAGAAAATTTATTTTCCCCTTGAAATAATACCCCTTGTCAAAGTTTTATCAGGAGCAGTTCATTTTTTATTTGCTCTTCCCATTATAATTTTATCTTTAATTTTTACAAAGCATTTTACTTATTTCTTTTTCTTTTTTCCAATTTCTTTTTTTTTACATCTTTTATTCACTGTCTTTATCTGTTTGATTATTTCAATCCTTGGTGTTTATTTTAAGGATTTGAAGGATTTACTTTCAAATCTTTTACATTTTTTATTTTTTGCAACGCCAATTATTTATAGTATAGATATGATACCAAATTCAATCTTAAAAAAAATAATTATTCTTAATCCCTTAACCCATCTTATGCGTCTATGGCAATATCCATTATTTTATGGAAAAATTCCAGGATATAAAAGTTTAACCTATATTTTAATTTTTATTCTTATCTTGTGGCTTCTTTATTTTTTTATCTTTAAAAGATATAAGGAAGAAATAGTTGAAAAAGTATGAGTGAAATTGCTCTTTCTTTAAAAAATGTAACAAAATTATTCAAAAAAAGCACTTTTCATTGGCAGTCCTTGAAAGGAGCAGTTTTAAAAGGAGAACTTTTGAAGACCTTTAAAAGTTCAAAAACATTTATGGCTTTAAATAATGTAAATCTTGATATTTATAAAGGAGAAACCTTTGGAATAATTGGTGAAAATGGAGCAGGGAAGTCAACAATTTTAAAGATATTTGCAAATATTTTAAGACCTACAAGCGGTGAAGTAATTGTTTCAGGAAAAACAGCTTCTTTAATTGAACTTGGAGCAGGTTTTCATCCTGAAATTTCAGGAGAAGAAAACATAATAATAAATGGAATAATATTAGGTTTAAAGAAAAAGGAGATAAAAAGGATTTTGCCAGAAATAGTTGAATTTTCAGAACTTTCTGATTTCATAAAGGAGCCAGTAAAGATTTATTCATCAGGTATGTACATAAGGCTTGGTTTTGCCATTGCTGTTTTTGTAAATGCACCAATTTTGCTTATAGATGAAGTTTTAGCAGTGGGTGATGAACACTTTTCAAAGAAATGTATTTCAAAAATAAGAGAACTTCAAAGGGAAGGGAAAACAATTGTCTTTGTTTCCCATAATTTACCCTTGGTTTCTGAACTCTGCCACAGGGTTTGCCTGCTTGAAAAAGGACAGGTGAAAAAAATAGGGAATCCAGAGGAAGTCATAAATGCTTATAAAAGTTCAATTGAGCCAGAGCCAATAAAAGAAGAGGAGATTTTAAGATATGGAGATAAAAGGGTTTCAATAGAAAAAATAGAAATAAATGGTAGAAGTGAAAATTTTTCCATAAATTCAGGTGAAGAAGTGATTTTTAATATTTATTATAAAAATAGTTCAGGTGAAAAGGATATTGTTTTTGGAATTGCTTTTCATAAAGAAGAAGGGGATTTAGTTTATGGGACAAACACTTCAATTGATAATTTTAAAATAAATCCAGAGATGACAAAAGGAGTAATTTCTTTTATTTTACCAAAATTTTCACTGCCAGAAGGGCATTATTATATTGATGTAGCAATACATTCTTTAAATGGTATTCCTTATGACTGGTGGAAAAAATGCCTTTATTTTAAAGTTAAATCAAATATAAAAGATATAGGTGGTTTCAGACCAGAACATAAATGGGAACAAAAGATTATCCTTAAATAAAAGTAATAATTTTTAGGAAATTAAAAAATAAGATTTTGAACTTGACAAATGGGAATTTATTGATATAATACATTGTTACATAATTATGTAATATTGAAAGGATTGATTATGAAAGAATACCAAAAGCTTTTGATTTTAATTTTTATCTTTTTATTTGCTTATTCTATGCCTATAGAAAAAGGGAATTTTAAGGATTCCCTTTTATCCTCTTTTTACATGCTAAAAATTTATGCAAGGGAACATATTTTATTTTGTTTAATCCCTGCTTTTTTTATAGCAGGGGCAATATCATACTTTGTAAATAAAGGTGCAATAATGAAATATTTGGGACCTGAAGCGTCTCTTGCTTTGTCTTATACAATTGCTTCTGTTTCTGGGTTTATTTTGGCTGTTTGCTCTTGCACTGTCCTTCCTCTCTTTGGGGGTATCTGGAAAAAGGGTGCAGGAATTGGGCCTGCCACTGCTTTTCTTTATTCAGGTCCTGCAATTAATATACTTGCAATTGTTTTAACTGGAAGGGTTTTGGGTCTTGAACTGGGAATTGCAAGGGTTATAGGTGCTGTTGGTTTTGCTTTTATAATTGGTTTGATTATGTCTTTTATCTTTGGCAAAGAACAAAGTGAGGTAGAAAGGACTGGTTTTGCTGAAAACTTTGCAGATCCACCAAAAAGAAAGCCCATAAAGGATTTAATATTTTTTCTATCTTTAATCTTTATCTTAATCTTTGCAACCTGGGGAAAGCCAAAGGAAGAAATTGGCTTTTTTAATTTTGTTTACAATATCCATTGGTATTTGACTGGATTTTTTTTAGTCCTTCTTTTTTATTCAATTTTTACATGGTTTTCAAAGGATGAAAGAGAAGGGTGGGTATATGAAACCTTTAGTTTTGTAAAACTAATTTTTCCCCTCCTGATAGGAGGCGTACTTATATCAGGATTTTTATTTGGCATTCCAGGGGGAGGAAGTGGAATTGTTCCAGCAAATATTATTCAAAAGTTTTTGGGTGGAAATTCAATTTTTTCAAATCTCTTTGCTTCTGTTTTTGGCGCTTTTATGTATTTTGCAACTTTGACAGAAATTCCAATAATCCAGGGGCTTTTGGGGCTTGGTATGGGAAAAGGTCCTGCTTTAACTCTTCTTTTAGCAGGTCCAGCTTTATCTATCCCAAATATGATAGTTATAATTTCTTTTATGGGGAGAAAAAAAGCTTTTACATATTTTGCCTTAGTCATTGTTATGTCAACTTTTGTTGGCTTTATATATGGAAATTTATTTTAAGGAGGGTATATGAAAGTTGAAGTTTTAGGACCTGGCTGTCCAAAATGCAAAAAATTGTTTGAAAATGCTCAAAAAGCAAAAGAAAAAATAGGTGAAAAAGTTGAAGTGATAAAGGTTGAAAATATGCCAAGGATTATGGAACTTGGAATGTGGTCTGTTCCTGGGATTGCAATTGATGGGAAATTGGTTTCTCAAGGGATTGTTCATTCAGAAGAAGAGCTTTTACAGATTTTTAAAAATCATTTGAAAGAATAAGATAATGGAAAATGAAGAACTTATCACTGAAATTTTTAAGATTTTGTCAAATCCAACCAGATTGAGAATTTTAAAAACATTGAAAGAAGAATGTCTATGCCAATGTGAATTAGCAGGGAAATTAAATGAAAATCCAGTAAATATTTCAAGGTCTCTTTCTGCTTTTGAAAAGTTAGACATTTTAAAAACAGAAAAGAAAGACAGAAGAATTTTTCCCAAGGTAAAAGTTAAAAAAATCTTTAAATTATTGGATTTAGCAGAAGAAATCTCAAAAGAAATTGTTTCTTTAAGAATGGAAAAATATAAAAAGATTTTAGAAAAATAGTGATATGTATCAAAATTTTTTCATTTTGATTGGAATTATTTTTTTGTCCTTTATTTCTGGGATGTTAGGGTTTGGTATTGCCTTTTCTTCAATTCCTTTTTTAGGGCTTTTTTATTCTGACCTTGTAAATCAAGTTCAGCCAATTAGTTTGTTTTTAAATGGTGTAACTGCAACAACTTCTTTTTTTGGATTTTTAAAAAGTGCTTATGTAGATTGGAAAAAAGCTATTGTTTTAGCAATCTTTACAACGGCTTTTGCTCCAATTGGTTCAATTATGGCAAATAAAATAAATCAATTCTATATATGGATTATTTACTTTTTTTCTGGTTTATACCTTGCTATTAGATTATTTATGCCTGTAAAAACTGAAAGGGAAAAGGAAAATTTTAAAATTGTTTTAATTTTATCAATTCCATTATAAATATTGAGTGGATTTCTTGGTGTAGGACCCGGGTTTTTGCTTATGCCAACTTTAATATTATCCGGTTTCAATCCAAAAAAAACAGCAGGTATAAATGCTTTTGCTGTTGCCCCACCTTCTTTTTCAGCATTGGTTCCCCATCTGCCAAAAGCCCAATGGAATTTTAATTATGTTATAGTCCTGGTCATATTTGCTGGTCTTTTTTCTTATTTTGGTGCAAGGGTTAGAAGCATTTATGTTCCAGACAAAAGGATAAAGCAGTTTTTTGGTCTTTTAATTGTCGTCGTTACTTTATATAAAATTTTCACTATGATTAAATAATTTTAAAGAAGGAAAAATGAAGAATAAATTATTTTTAGTGTTTTTGTTGCTTTTTTCTTTTTTAATTTTTGCTGATGAAAAACAAAAAAAAGAGGAGGCAAAAATAATTGCTTATTACTTTCATACAAATTCCAGATGCACAACCTGTCTGAAGATTGAAAATAATTCAAAGGCAGCTATTGAAAAGTATTTTAAAAAAGAAATGGAAGAAGGGAAAATATCTTTTATTTCAATAAATATTGAAGAAGAAAATAACAGGCATTATATCCAGGATTGCAAACTTTATACAAAATCATTAATTTTGTCAATTATTCAAGGTGGAAAAGAGGTAAAGTGGAAAAACCTTGATAAGGTCTGGCTTAAGATAAGAAATGATGAGGAATTTAACAGTTATATTAAAGAAGAAGTTGAAAGTTTTTGAATGAAATAAGATAATGGACTTAAATTTAATTTTTATATACTTTTACATTGGAATTTTAACTTCCATTAGCCCCTGTCTCCTTGCTTCAAATATAGCTGCAGTTTCTTTTATTTCCAATGAAATTATTAACCCAAGTTGCTCAATTTTATTGATTAATAGTTTTTAATAATAAAGATTT
>JBBISU010000079.1:0-14705 GCA_037441225.1 Acidobacteriota bacterium | reverse complement strand
ATTTTATTACTGCCTGCCAAGCTTTGATTTGATCATGTCCACTGGTTTTTATTAATAGTTTGCAAAAGTTCGAACCCTATTTTTTTTGGTATGGGTTAGCATTATCAAATCCAAAAATTAATATTCAAAAAATAATTTTTATTTTTCTCTTGTCAAAAATTTTTTATCCTTTTTTTTAAATATATTTTTCCTTGAAGCAATGATGTTATCTTAAAGGCGCTTTTAATAGATGGATATCATCAATCCAGACAGTTCCTTTTCCATTTATGACTAAATTTAATTTAACATTATCTGGTTTTTGATTTTTTTCAAGAAAAAATGCAGTTTCTGCACCAGACCAGTTTAAATTACCTGATATAGTATTTTGAAGCCCCCTTGAAAAAAATTCACCTTTTCCCGTAAAAGCACACCACATTTCAAGATATGCCTGACCTTCTAAATTTTTGCATTTTAATTTTGCCTGATAAACCAATTTTGAATTTTCAACTTCTAATTTCCCCGTTTCAAATAATTTTATTGTTGTTGGCTCTTGAACAGTTATTTTTAAAGAGCTATTTCCATCAAAAGAATTTTCCCTATCAATTTCTGTGTTATCAAGTGTAATTACCCCTTCCATGCTATCCAAAGAATATCTTTTTAATTCTAAAACGCCTTCTTCCTTTTTACAAGAAATAAGAAAAATTAAAAGAAAGAAAAAGCAAAAAAATAAAATTTTTTTCATATTCCCTCCTTTATTTTATCACTTGATTATCATATAAGTCAAGACTTCTGCCAGGAAACATTTATGAGGGCATTTTTAAACTTAAAAAAATTAAAAAAAGAAGAAAAATTTAAAAGCTGGCTCTGCAAAATTGCTTTGAATTTAGCCAAAAAGGAATATAAAAGAAGAAAAGCAATGGAAGAAAAATCTTTAGAAAATTATGGTTTTTTTTATTTAGAAAATGAAAATAAAGAAAAAAAGAAAAGCATAATTATAAATGAAGCTCTAAATAAGTTAAAATTTAAGGATAAATTCATTTTGTCATTGTTTTATTATAATGGTTTCAGTTTAAAAGAAATTGAAGAGCTTTCTGGAATCAAAGAGGATAATTTAAAGATGATTTTATGCAGAGCAATGCAGAAGTTAAGGAAAAATTTAGAAGGTTATGAATATGAACTCTTGTCCTGATAGAAAGCTTCTAAATTTATATTTTTTAAACCTTTTAGATGAAAATCAAAAGAAAAAAATTGAAGAACATATAAAATCTTGCTCCAAATGTATTAGAGAGTATCAAATAGAAAAAAAATAGAAAAGAACTTGTCATTTGAAGTTGAATCTGAAGGGATTGAAAAAATTATAATAAAAAAACTTCAATTTTACAGGGGCAAATCAAATTTTTCCTATGCTTTAAAATTTATTAATATTTTCCTTATATCCACTATAATTATTGCAGTTTTTTTAACTCTTTGGTTTATCTTCTCAAATACTTTTTTAAAAGATATAAAAATTTTTAAATTAGAAGAAACAAAGGCACTTGAAGTTCTTTTTTCCTTTTATTTAAAAGAAATATCAACTTTTTTAGATTCAAAATATATAAAAATATTTTCTACATCAATTGCAATATTATTTTTCCTCTTCAACCTTACATATGCAATAAAAAGATATATTTTTAGTAAGAATCTTTTTAGATAAAACACGAAAAAATTTTAATTACTCTTCTTCATCTTTCAATGGTTCAATTTCATCCAATATTTTTCTTGCTTCTTCTTCTAAGTATTTTGGAACCTTTATTTCAACCTTACCTAACCCATCAGCAGTTAAACCATATATAATTGCAGCTGAATCATAAGATAAAAGGACTGGTATTCCTTCTGATTCAAGTTTCCCTTTAATTATTTGTGCTTTATTGTAATCAGTTATAAAAATTATGGAAAGTTCATCCATTTTTCTTCCTCTCAATATCCCTTAACTTTAAAAGTATCAAAATTGCTAAAAGAAAAGCAAAAATTGAGAAAATTGCAAGCCCTTTTCTTCTCTTTGAAATTTCCTTGAAGCCCTCTTCTATAATCTTTTTTTCTTTTTCCAAAATTTCAAAACCTTCTTTTAAAATGTCGTCAAATTTTTCTTTTGAAAATGTATGGATCATTGTTCTTCCTTTTGTAAATTTTGCTTTTGCTTCCTGCAAATTTATAAAAGTTTCTTCCATAAAAATTCCACCATCTTCTGCCTTTTTTGCTCTTATATTATTTTCATCTAAAAAATTTTCCATCTTTTTTAATTCATTATAAAAATGAACCATCAATTTTCCACCTGCATCATCTTTTGTGTGACAACTCAAACATAAACCATTTTCTGGATTTAGTAATTCATCATTGGGTTTTTCTATTAAATGGTTGCCATGGCATTCTTCACAATATTTAAAACCATTTTCTTCCCAGGGTTTTTTATGGAGACTTTGCTCAAACATTTCTTGATTTAAAATGTGACACCTGCCACAGACAAATCTAATTGATGAAACACCAGGAGGAATTGCTCCATGGCTTCCATGGCAGTCCTTGCAAGTTGGAGCAGATAAATCATTTTTGTTTATCAGAAGATCATAATGAACACTTTTTTTATAATCTTCTAATTCATTACCTGAAATTTTGTATTTTTCCATCAATTCTTTATTTGAATGGCACTTTGCACAAGTATCAACTATTTTTAAGGGATAAACAGGAGATAATGGATTTGATACCTTTAAAACTTTATGTGAGTTATGGCAATCAATGCAAGTTGCAACATTTTCATCATTTTTTTCAAATAATGAAATTCCATGTTTTGATGTTTTATAAGAGGAAAGTTGATCTGTTTTTAAATTTGGATTAAATTTTTTAATAAAATTTTTATCTTCATGGCATTTTCCACAAAGAAGTACAATTTCTTTCTTTGTAAAAAATTTTTTTAAATTCAAATGTGCCTTTTCTTTACTTTCTTCCACTGGCTTTCCATTATGACATATAGAGCATTCAATATTCGAATTAAAATGGGCACTTTCCTGCCATTCCATATAATATTTATCATTTTTATGGCAATTTATACAATTGGAACCAAAAGTGTAAAGAGATAAAGATATAATTATTAAAAAAATATTTTTCATTTTTTCCTCCTAATCAAGCCAGGCATAAATTGTCATAAGTATTATATAAATAAGGGCTAAAATTCCAAAAATTGCAAATTTTTTATCAATTTCATCTTTTTGGGCTTTTTTATCTAAAAATGGAACAAGAAAAACCAAAAAGCCTGCTATGGCAAATAAAATAATTCCTACAAGTTCACCTTCAAAACCAACTATGTGAGGTGGAAATAACTTTAATGTTTGAAAAGTAAAAAGGAAATACCATTCTGGTTTTATCCCAGCAGGCGCAGGAGCAAAGGGGTCTGCTTTTTCTCCCAATTCCCATGGAAAAAGAGAAGCAACAGCTGCCAGAATTGCCAAAGATAAAATCCAAACAAACAAATCCCTTAAAAAGAAATTTGGAAAAAAAGGCATATTTTCTTTAATTTTTACTTTTATTGGCGTACTCATACCCTGAACTTGAATAAAATATAAGTGTAATGCCAAAAAGCCAAGAGCAATTAAAGGTAAAACGGTTACATGGATTCCAAAAAATCTTGTTAGGGTTGCACCTGTAACATCCTCTCCTCCCCTTGCAATGGATGAAAGCCAATTTCCAATTAAAGGTATTTTGTTTAGCATATCTGTTCCAACTCTTGTTGCAAAGAAAGCAAGTTTGTTCCATGGTAATAAATAGCCAGTGAACCCAAAAGCAAGGGATAAAGAAAGTAATATAAATCCAGTTATCCAAGTAAGTTCTCTTGGTTTTCTATATGCCTTTAAAAAATATGTGGAAAACATATGGATAAAGATGCATAAAATCATTAAATTTGCAGACCAGGAATGGATTGAACGGACAAGCCATCCATAAGGAACTTTTGTTACAATATATTTTACACTTTCGTATGCCTTTTCAGCACTTCCTTGATAGTAAAGGAGCAAAAAAATTCCTGATATGATTTGGATAATGAAAAAAAATAAAGCCATTCCGCCAAAAAAATAAAAGAAAGTAAATTTATGTTTTGGCACTTCTTTTTCTTTAAAAATATGGATGAAAAAATCTAAATCGTATCTCTCTTTTAGCCAATCAAAGATTTTCATCCCTGCCTCCTCCTGATAAAGATTTCATCTCCTGTTAGCATTACTTCAAATTCTTCCAATGGCTTTGGAGGCGGACCAGAAATATTCCTGCCATTTAAATCATAATGGCCATTATGACAAGCACACCAGATATGCTGAATATCTTCTTTGTATTGAACTATACAATTTAAGTGAGTGCAAGTAGCAGAAAATGCCTTATATTCACCACTTTGAGTTAAAATTAAAATCCCTGGCTTTGCACCAAATTTAAAAATCTTTGCACTATTTGGTTTAAGTTCACCGACTTTCCCTGCTGAAACAGAGCCAGAAAGCACTTCTTCTCCTTTGACTGGTGTTATGTACTTAAATAATGGGTAAAGCATAGAAGAGAGAGTACCAATTCCAGTTATGCCTAATAATAAATTTAAAAACTTTCTTCTTGTAAATTCCATAAGGGGTATCTCCTTTCAAAAATTTTATTTTAATTTATCTTTTAATGCAATATATACATTTTTTGGAACCAAAGAAGAAACATCTCCACCAAATTTTACAACTTCTTTAACCAATTTAGAAGATAGATAAGTATATTCTTCCTTTGGAACCATAAAAAATGTTTCAATTTCTGGATTTAAATGATGGTTCATAAGTGCCATTTGAAATTCATATTCAAAATCAGAGACAGCCCTAAGCCCCCTTAATATTACTTTTGCTCCTTTCATTTTCATATAATCAACCAAAAGACCTGAAAAGGTTTCTATCTTTAAATTTTTGTGCTTTATTGATTCTTTTATAAGCTTTATCCTTTCATCAATTGAAAATAAATATTTTTTTTCTTCATTGAATAAAATTGCAACAATAATTTCATCAAAAATCTTTAATCCCCTTTTTATAATGTCAATATGACCATTATGTATAGGGTCAAAAGAGCCAGCATAGACAGCAATATTTTTTTTCATAAAGACTCCTAATCTTTTATCAAATATGTTGCTATATTATAATACAAATCCATTGCTCTTACAACAATAAATTTGCATTCTTTTTGAAAAATTATTTCAAATTCTTCTTCTAAGCCATCTAAAATTCCATCCTCTGGATTTAGATTTTCCCAATTCTTTCCATTACAAGATACTTCTGCTTTCAAGATTCTGGAGGGGTCTTTAATTTTAATTATTATTTTTTCTTTTTCCTTTTTAGATAAAATTTGCGGAGATGTATTGTCAACATAAAATATTTGGGAAATCTCTTCTCTTTTTTCTATTTCAGGCAAATCGTAAGCATTTAATTTGAATTTATAATATCCATCTGGCAAAGCAGTTGTATCAAAGGAAAAAAAGGTTATCTTTTCATTTTCAAATATGGGATACCAATCCTTTTCACCATAAACTTGAAAATATAAATCATATTCCACTTCTTCCCCATCTGGTTCAAAGACCTCCCAGCTTAAAGTTATATAACCTTTTTTATATGCTTTTTTTAAGCCTTTATCTTTCCCTTCTGGTGGAGGCCAATCAATCGTTGTAAAAATCCCATATTTGTCAGGATTTGTTGCTTCTGCAATAATTCCTTCCTGTGGTGTTTGTTTTAAAAACACTTCACCTGGTTTGGAAATTTTAAAACTTTTAATCTCTGGTGGTAAATTTTTTGGCTTTGATAGCCAAAAAAGATTTTCTAAGATTCCTTCTTTTTCTATTTCAATTTTAATTTGTGCAAAATTTGAAATTTCATTAAAATCACATATCTTTTCTTTACAAGGATTTTTAAAAGAACTCCAGAAACCATCAACCTCTGATGTAGGACCAAACCTTGCAGAAATTGAAACATTTCCTTCACCAGCCCAAAAAACTTTCCCCCATTTTGATTCTCTTTTTGGATCAAAGACCTCTGAAAAATAAGCACCTTTTTCTGCTTTTTTATATTTAAAAATCTGTGAACTTTCTGATGTCAATATAAAATTTTTTAATATAAAGGAGACCTTTTTTTGAGAAAAATTATAAAAAATATTTTCCTTTTCTTCTTCTAAACCATACAATTTACCATCACTTCCACCATAAATTAAAATATTTAAAGGTTCAAAATAGAACAATGTTGCAATTTGCTTTTCTGAAAATTCCTTTAAAATTTTAAAGATTCCCTTTTCATAAACCCCAATTGCAGAGGCAAGGACACTTTTTTTATCCTTTTCTTCTACCTTTGGAAAAGAACTTAAAAGGAAATAAAGATTTCCCTCTTTATCTTCACAAAGGTCAGAGATTTGATAATAGTTTGAATTATATAAAACTTTTTCTTTATCCTTTTCAATTTTATAAATTAAACCCTTTCCAAAGGTAGATAAAATTAAATCACCATTTCTTCTTTTAAAAATTGCTGAAATTCCTTCTTGTTTTGTCTCAATAATTTTTTGAATTTCATCATTTTTTATTTTATAAAGATTTCCTTCTTCACCAGTTCCAAGAAATATTTCATCATCTATAATTGTAATAGCAAATATACTTTTTTCCTTAAATTCAAAAATCTTTTTAATTTCTCCATCATATAAATATAAATTTGCAGGGTAAGAGGTTCCAATATAAATTTTCCCCTTGTAATTTAAAAGGGCTGTTATAATTCCTTCATCAATTTTTCCAATTTCTTCTAATTTTTCTTTAAATTTTAAAATTTTTCCATTTGATGTTCCAATATACAAAAAATCATTTTCAATTGCTGCTGTTACAACTTCTTCAGGGATAAGTTCTAAGGGTTCAACTAAGATTCCTAACTTTAAACCTTTTTGAGTAATTTGAATCCCTTCAAGTTTCCCCTTTTGAAAATCAGAAAAAGAAGATAAAGAAAATTCTTTAACTG
This sequence comes from Acidobacteriota bacterium, assembly GCA_037441225.1. Taxonomy (GTDB): domain Bacteria; phylum Acidobacteriota; class Thermoanaerobaculia; order UBA2201; family UBA2201; genus JBBFMJ01. Next base: position 7,707 of record JBBISU010000079.1, on the reverse strand, counting down.
ATGAAGAAAATAAGTTTAAAGAAAAAAATAAAAAAAATAAAATCTTCATTTTTCTCCCTCTATTTTAATTTCATAAATTCCTTCAACAGGATATGAAAGCTTTATTTCTTCTAATTTAAATATTCCATAATTCTTTTTATTTGCTTCAGGAAATTTAATTAAAAAGGAAGGATTAAACTTTTCGAAAGAATAAATTGAATTTGAAAGAGATGAAATTTGTGTTTTTATATAAACAAAAAGTTTTCCTTCTTCTGGCTTTTCAATAATTGCTTTTTTCAAATCATCAAAATTCTTAAAAAAAACTGCTTGCTCCTTCCTTAAAATCTTTTCAATTTCCTTTGAACCACTAACATAAAGATCAAAATTTTCAGAAGATGGAACCTTTATAAATTTTTTAATTCTTTCTTTCTTTCCTGAATAGTCCTCCAAAAAAATATCTAAATTTATTTCCTTTTCCTTTGTCATTTTTCTTTTATCTGCAAAAACCTTTGAAATATAAAATTTATTCTTTTCTTTTATTTCCTTAAAATATATTTCCACAGAATTTATATTAAAATCTTGAAAAGGATTTAAAGCAAAAAGAGCCAAAATTGATGAAACCCTTGTATATATATCTGAAAACAAATCTTCACTTTCAAAGAAAAACTTTTTTGAAATTTTATCTTTTCCATATAAACTTAATTCCATTAAAAGAGAGCCACTCCCCATATCCATTTTTTCTTCATAAAACAAAGAAGAGACACCAAGCCCTGAAAGGACAGGTAAAAGTAAAGGATGGTTAATTACAAAAAATTTTTTCTCCTTTCCATTAAAATTAACTAAAACTTTAACTCCTTTTGGTATTTTTCCAATTTTCCCAATTATGCCATCTTTTCCATCTAATTCAATTGTTCCAACTATCTCACCTCCATTTGACAATCTAAAACTTCTATAAATTGAAGAAACAACGAGTTCAGGATATGCCCTTGCAAAAGGAATTTCTATTTTTCCTAAGTCCAAAAAAGGATGTCCAAAGGCATATAAGTTTTCTTTATCTTTAAAAGTAATTGTCCCAGAAGCAAATAAATTAAAATCCCCCCAGGCAAGCATCCCTGCAATTGGAAATCCACCTTCTAAGGGATATTTTATATCTTTTTGAACAATTCCACCTTCAAAAATTGAAAAATTATTTTCTTTGAAAGGATATGCTTGTAAATTTAAATGATTTAAATTTTTAACTATTCTTTCAAAATCTTCTTTTAATTTAAAAGAAATTTCTTCTAAGGGAAGGGTTAATTCTTTTTCCTTTAAATAACTTACATTTTTTAAACCCTCTTCTTTTAAATCAGCCATATTTTTCCAGTAAGTAATTCCACATAAGGGCTCCTTTGAAAAAGACCAGGCATAAGCAAGAGCACCTAAAAGTTTTCCATCAATATAAACAGGGCTTCCACTCATCCCTGCAATTATTCCTGTATTTTCAAATTCTGGTGAAGTTATTTTTCCTAAAATAATAAAGTCCTTTTCTGTTAATCCTTTTAAAATGCCTTTTATTTCAATTGGATAAATTTTTGGCTCTGTTCCTTTAAGGCAGGTTTTAACTTCCCCTACCATCCCCTCCTTTAATTCATTTAAAGGGAAAAAATCTAAAGGAAATTCAAAAGATGAAAATAAAATAAAAAGCAAAAAAATCATAGCAATATATTATATCTTAACTTATTCTGTTTAAAAAATATAAAAAACTTTTAAAATAAAAGATTTTTTTCACCAAATAAAATTCCTTTTTAATAATTGTCTACTTCCTTTTAGAAAAGTAATTACTCTTTATAGCAGAGATGACAATTATTTTGGGGTATAAAGAAATTTATCTTTAAAACTTATTTCTACATAGAATTGCAACTGCTCTATTTACGCTTTTATTTCTTGAAAATAGGGATAATAAAATTTTAAATAAAATCTCCTTAAACAAAAATTGAAATCTTATTTTTTTTCTAATATTTTATCAATAGAAATAATTTGGATTTTTTTTAAAAATATGGTAAAAATATTTAGATAGAAATGAAAAACAAAAGGATAATTTCGGTTTCTTCTGGAAAAGGGGGCGTCGGAAAGACAACCTTTGCTATTAATTTTGCTTTGACATTAAGCCAATATGGAAGAACTATTTTAGTTGATTTAGATACAGGAACTTCATCAATAAGAAATGTTTTAGATGTAGATATAAAAAAAGACCTCTATCATTTTTTCAAAAAAAATGAATCTCTTGAAGAATGCCAAAATAAGATCCCTGACAAATGGGATCCAGAAGGAAGATTTAAAGAATTTTCATTTATTCCGGGACCTGCCCATTTCATTGATGAAATTTCAAATTTAACATCTAAAAATAAAAAGAAATTGATTGAAGCAATAAATAACCTGGATTCAAAGTTTATAGTTTTGGATATAAAAGCAGGGCTTGATCCAAATGTCATTGATTTTCTTCCTTTCTCAAATTCAGGTATTTTAATCTTTACTCCTCACCTCCCTGCAGCAACAATGGCTGCTTCTGATATAGTAAAAGCAATTTTATTCAGAAAGCTTAGAATAATTTTTAACCCTTCTTCTCCTCTTTATAATTCACTAAAAGGTGGACAATCAATTTCAAAATTAATAAATTCCTTAATTGATACTGTTGAAGATACTTATGACCAGTCAATACCAAATTTAGATGCCTTTTTAATTGATTTAAAGCATGCTTTAGGCGAACATCCTATCATTGAAATAATCCAGAACATATTAGAATATTTTCAGGTTTTTTATGTTTTAAATATGTTCAATGGAATTAAAAATTCCTATGAAAAAGCAGTCCAGCCCTTTATCACAAATCTTACAAAAAATGTTTCTTCAAGGTTTAATACTACCAATTTGGGCTGGATTGTAGAATCACCAGAGATAAACAAAGCAAATAGTTTAAGGGTTCCTGCAATAATTTATCAGAAAGAAAGAAAACCACCAAATAAAATAGCAGAGGAAATTAATAAATTATCTTATGTTTATTTAGGGCTTAAAACAGAAAAAATAAAAAAGAAGGAAATTCCTCCAAAATATGAAAGAGAAGAGCCAAACTTCATTTTAGATAAGCAATTAACAACTCTTCAGAAAATGCATGAAGATTTAAAAGGACAAAATTTTAGATATAATTTTGAATATATATGTCATAGAGCTTTATATCTTATGAAAAGTAAAAGGGTTCAAGATTTTGGGGACTGTAAAATTTTTACACCTGATGAATTTTTATCTTTTATTTATAATAAGGTATCACAATCAAAATAAAAAGGGGGTATTATGGATTTCGAAACTCCAGAAACAATTTGTGTTCATTCTGATGGAAAAGGGGATGAAAAATCAGGGGCAGTTGTAACGCCAATTTATCAAACATCCATTTTTAAATTTCCATCAACAGAAGAAGGCTCAAATAGATTTTTAACAGGAAAGGGTTATATTTACACTCGCCTTAAGAATCCAACAATTGAACGATTGGAAAAGACATTGGCTATGTTAGAAAAAGGGACTTTAGGGCTGGCAACAGCCACAGGAATGGCTGCTGTCTCTACTCTTTATTTTTCTATTTTAAACAAAGGTGACCATATGATTGGAACTGATTGTATATATGCTCCATCAAGGATGATAATGGAAAAAGAATTTTCCCGTTTTGGTGTTGAATATTCTTTTATTGACACATCAAATATTGGGCTAATAAAAAAATCAATTAAAAAAAATACAAAATTGATTTATATTGAAACACCAGCAAATCCAACATTGAAAATAACAGATATTAAAAAATGTGCAGAAATAGCCCATTCAAATGGTGCAATCCTTGCAGTAGATAATACTTTTTCAAGCCCAATTCTTCAAAATCCTCTCGAATTTGGAGCAGATATTGTTTTGCATTCTTTGACCAAGTACATTAACGGACATTCAGATGCCTTAGGAGGTGTCTTGATTTTTAAAGATGAAAATTTAGGTGAAAAAACAAAAAAAGTTTTATTAAATATGGGCGGAACAATGGATCCCCATCAAGCGTGGCTTATTTTAAGAGGGGTAAAAACTCTTCATTTAAGGGTCTTAAAGGCGCAAGAAAATGCAAAAAAAATTGCTACTTTTTTAGAAAAACATCCAGCAGTAGAAAAGGTCTTTTATCCTGGCTTGAAGTCCTTTCCCCAAAGAGAAATTGCTATAAAGCAAATGAGGGGACCTGGCTCAATGATATCATTCATATTAAAAGGAGGGTATTCTGCAGGTGTAAAGCTCTTGGATAATTTGAAAGTTCCTGCCCTTGCTGTTTCTCTTGGAGGAATTGAATCACTAATTCAACATCCTGCATCTATGACCCACTCTGGACTCACTCCAAAACAAAGAGAAGAAGCAGGTATATCAGAGGGCTTAGTCAGATTATCTGTTGGATGTGAAGATATAAAAGATATTATAAAGGATTTAAAGGAAGGACTTAAATTATGCTTATAAAATTTGTAAAAAAAACCAGTGAATTATCAATAGAACCAAATAGGATTTTTTGCTTAACAAGCAATTATAGCGAACATATAAAAGAGATGGGAAAAGAAAAAGATACACCTGCAATTTTTATAAAACCATTATCTGCACTAATCCAGATTGAAGAAGACAAAATTGAAAAAGTTCCTAAACCAAAATTTAGCAAGCTATTACACCATGAAATAGAAATCATTTTGCTTTATTTAAAAGACGAAATTGGCTATGGCGTTGGACTTGATTTAACTTTAAGAGATTTGCAAAAAGAATTAAAGGAAAAAGGAAAGCCCTGGTTTTTATCAAAGGGCTTTGATTTTTCAGCTCCAATTTCCAAATTTTATGAAATTGAAAATGAAAAAGACCTAAAAATTATTTTAAATGTAAATGGTGAAAAAAGGCAGGAAGGTTCTTTTAGTGAAATGATTTTAAAACCAAAGGAAATTTTAAAATTAATTTCAAATTATATTCCTTTAAAAGAAGGGGATATTATTTTTACAGGAACTCCTTCTGGCATTGGTGAGCTTAAAGTTGGAGATTTAGCAGAAGCTTTTCTTTATGAAAAAAACAAAAAAATAACATCCTTTAAAATAAAGATTTTTTAATTATTTTTTAATAAAAATATCTTTAAAAAAATATTATAGGTACTGATATTTGCTATTTTAAAGAAAGAGCTTTACAAAATTTTAATTCCAAAACACAAAAAACCCTTTTGATGACTTAATTTTTAATATTGAAATTAGTTCTATAATTACACTTTAAAATGTGATAGAATTAAACTTAATGAATAAAATAAATAAAATTTTTGATGATTATTTTAATGAGTGGCTTTCCTTATATCCCTTTGAGGCGTCTTTTTTAGGCTTCAATGTATTGGATAAAATAGAAGAAATCCCTGTATGTATTTCTGAAGAGTTTAAAAAAAAGGAGAAGAACTTTTACAAGAAATATAAAAATATAATTGAAAATATAAATTTAAATGAATTAGAGGAAGAAAAAAAGATTCATTTAAAAGCATTAAAAATAACTTGTGATATTTCATTAAAAGAACTTTTATTTCCTGATAACCTTCTTCCAATTAATCATTTTTATTCCTTCCATTTAATTTTCCCAGCCATTTCATCTGGTTTAAATCAAAGTTTTAAAAATAAAAAAGAAATTTTAAATTTTCATAAGAAAATAAACTATTTTAAAGATTGGGCAGAGGTAGCAATTTCAAATTTAAAAAAAGGAATTTCTTTAAAGGTTCTCCTCCCCTCCATAATTGTTGAAAAAATATTAAAACAAATGGAATATTTTATTTCAACAAAAAGAGAAAAAAATCCAATTTTTAAGCCAATTTATTTAATTGAAAAAGAATATAAAGGAAAAGATAAAGAAAAGGAAATTGAAAAAATCAAAAAAGAAATTGAAAATAAAGTTTTATTTTCTTATGAAAAAATATATAATTTTTTAAAAGAAGAATATTTAAAAAATTGTAATGAAAAAATTGGTTTATATAATTTGCCAAAAGGCTATGAATGGTATAAAGCAAAAATATTAAGATTTACAACTTTAAATATTGAGCCAGAAGATATATATAGTTATGCTTTAAAAGAATTAAAGGAATTAAAAGAAAAAGATAAAGATTTGCAAAAAGAAAGCAAAAAAATAAAAGATTATATAAAATATCTGAATAAATTCAAAAAGGAATTAAAAGAAAAATTAAAAGAATATTTCTTTGAATTTCCAAAAAAGGATTTTAAAATTTTGCCAATGGAAAAGTATAAGGAAAAGACATCTTCATTAGGCGAATATTTTGTAGGGAGCATTGATAAGAAATCAGAACCAATCTTTTATCTAAATTTAAATTTAGCAAAGAAAAAAAATTTAAATGAACTTTTAGCAATCTTTTTCCATGAAGCAATCCCAGGACACCATTTTCAAATTTCATTGCAAAGAGAAAAGAAAGACCTTCCTTCTTTTTTAAGATACCATATTTTTGAAGCTTTTGTTGAGGGTTGGGCTTTTTATTCAGAAAACCTTGCATATAAAATAGGTATTATAAGAGATGAAAATTATAAAAGGGTAATTAAAAAAAATAAAATCTGGAGGACTTTGAGATTAATTTTAGACATTGGAATTCACACTGGAAAATTTAATAAAAATAAGGCAATTAAAATTTTAATGGAGGAAGGAAATTTCAAAAAAGAAGAAGCAGAAATTGAGATACTACGATATGTTGTTTACCCGGGACAAGCATTGACTTATAAGATTGGTGAACAGGTATTCTTTGATTTAAAAGAAAGAGCAGAAAAAGAATTAAAAGATAAATTTAATTTAAAAGAATTTCACCATATTTTACTTAAAGATGGCTCCCTTCCCCTAAATTTATTAAAAGAAAAAGTAAACAATTGGATTAAAAAAAAGAAGTTTCTATGTTAAAATAAAATATGTTATATTTAATAATTTTTTTCCAAATCTTTTTTAATTTTTCTTTCATTGAAGAAAAAATAGGTGAAAAGCAAATTAAAGAATTCTTTCCTCAAAAGAAAGAAAAGGCATTGTTTTTAGTAAATCTAAATGAAAAAAGTAAGTATCTTGAAAAATTTAAGATAAAGCCATTAGCTTATATTCACAATAACAATTATTTAGTTTATATTGATAGAATGCAATGGGAAAAATTATATTTTGATAAAAAAATAAAAGCAATAAGACATTTTGAAAAAGAATGGAAATTAAATTTAAAGAAAAAGACAAGTTGTTATAGGTATTTAAAAGTGGAAGAAAATGGGTTAAAGACACATAGGATATGTTTTCCATTTGAGGATATTTTAAATTTTGTTGAAAGAGAAGATATTGCTTATATTGAAAATGATTGGGAGATAAATTTAAGAAATGATACAACAAGCTGGGTAATTCAGTCAAATGAGCAAAACTGGTATCCTTTTTATGATGAAAACTTGAATGGGGAAGGAGAAATAATTGGACATATTGATACAGAAATTTATAAGGACTCCTGCTATTTCAAAGATGAAGTAAATGAAATTGGTCCAAACCATAGAAAAATTGTTGCTTATAGATCCCCAACCACAACTGACAAAGAAGCCCATGGAACGCATACTGCTGGGACAGCCGTTGGTTTTGCAGAAGGGGAAGAAAATAATGGGATTGCCAGAGGGGCAAAAATATCTTATACAGATATAATGTATATAGAAGGAATTG
>JBBISU010000078.1:0-14991 GCA_037441225.1 Acidobacteriota bacterium | reverse complement strand
AAATCTTTATTATTAAAAACTATTAATCAATAAAATTGAGCAACTTGGGTTAAGTTAATTTATAAAAGTGGCTGCAAAAACCATATATTAATTTTTTAAATTTAATATATTTTTAATTGAAATTTGTTATTTATTTTAAATTCTTAATATAAATCCTATAGGTTTTGTAATGTTTTCCGCCCATTAATCGGACTGCTTTTTGGGTTATTATATTGTCTTCCAAAATCCAAGAAAATTCTGCCCTTTTATATTTCATTTTTAAACCATTTTTTAATGATTCATAATAAAGACAACCATCAATTCCCATTTTTCTAAACTTTTCCCTTACACCAAGTGTTAAAAGCCTCAGCCCTGTAATTTTTTTTGAAAAATAAAGTATTTTAAGCATAGCAAATGGAGTTAAATAACCTTTTAAGTGGATAAATACTTCATTAACATTTGGAAGGGTCATTATAAATCCAGCTGGCTCTTCTTCAAAAAAAGCAATTTGCAAAAGTTCTGGAATGCAAAGGGGTTTTAGCCTATGGGCTAAAAAGGTCATTTCCTCTTCTTCTAAGGGGACAAATCCCCAATTTTTTTCCCATGCCTCATTGTAAATTATTCTAATTTTTTTTAATTCTTCTTCAAAATTTTTTAAATTTGCTTTTCTTACCTTCACATTATTTTTTTTGTAAACCTCATTTGAAATTCTTTCAAGGCGTTGTAAGGGTAAATCTGTTACAGGAGCAATAAATGCAAAAAGATCCTTTATCTTTTGATATCCATTTTCCTCAATTATTTTAGGATAATATTCTGGATTATAAGTCATCATAAGAAAGGGGGGTTCTGGAGGACCCCATATCAAAGTTCCACAACTTTCATTTGTAGAAGGATTGAAAGGACCTATTATTGCATCTAAATTATCAATTTTTGCTTCCCTTTCAACTTCTTTAAAAAGGGACTTTGCGACATCTGTGTCATTTATACATTCAAAGAAGCCAAAGTGCCCATGATTTAAATTATGAAATTTTATAAAATTTTCATCTTTTATGTATGCAATTCTTCCCACTTCTTTTTTATCTTTTAAAGCAATAAAAAGTTTAATTTTTGAATGTTTAAAAAAGGGGTTTTTTGGACTTAGTAATTTTTTAAAATCCATCCATAGAGGAGGAACCCAAAGGGGATCTTTATAAATTCTGAAGGGAACTTTAAAAAATTTTTTAATTTCTTTTGGAAAATTTAAAGATATTACTTCTGTCAACCTATAATTCCTAACTCTTTCCCTGCTATTTTAAAGGCATCCAGTGCTTTTTCCAGGTGTTCCTTTGTGTGAGTTGCCATTAAAGAGTTTCTTATGAGTGCCCTCCCTGGAGGTGTTGCAGGGGAAATAACTGGATTTGCAAAAACACCTAATTCCTGCAATCTTTGAACCATTTTAAAGGCAGTTAAATCCTCTCCTACAATGATTGGAACTATTGGAGTTTGGGTTGAACCAATATCAAAGCCTAAATTTTTAAAGCCTTCTATTAAAAATTTTGTGTTTTCCCATAATCTTTCTCTTCTTTCTGGTTCTTTTTCAATTATTTCTATGGCAGCTATAACTGAAGCAACTGATGAAGGAGGAGGGGAGGCAGAAAATATCAGGGGCCTTGCTTTATGTTTTATCCAGGAAATGACTTCTTTTTTTCCAGCAATAAAACCACCAACAGAAGCTAAGGATTTTGAAAAAGTTCCCATTATAAGATCAACTTCATCTTCTAAATTAAAGTGTTCTGCTGTCCCTCTTCCATTTTTTCCCAATACCCCTATTCCATGTGCATCATCAACCATTATCCTTAAGTTGTGTTTTTTAGCCAGAGGTATCAAAGAGGGCAAATCAAAGATATCCCCTTCCATTGAAAATACGCCATCTATTACTACAAGTTTACCTGGTTCTTCTCCATCCTCTATAACCGCTTTTTCTAAACTTTTTATATCATTATGCTTAAATTTTTTTACTTTTCCAAAAGATAAACGACAACCATCTATTATTGAAGCATGGTTTAATTTGTCAATATAAACAACATCGTCTTTCCCTACAAGAGTTGAAATAACTCCTAAATTTGTTTGAAAACCAGTGGAAAAGACAAGTGTTTTTTCTTTTTTTACAAAATTTGCCAATTTTTCTTCCAGTTGACAATGAATGTCAAGAGTTCCATTTAAAAACCTTGAACCAGCACAGCCACTTCCATACTTTATAAGTGCTTCTTTTGCCTTTTCCTTTATATATGGATGATTTGTAAGACCTAAATAGTTATTTGAGCCAAGCATTATAACTTTTTGGCCGTTCATTATTACTACTGGTTCTTGAGCAGAAGAGATACATCTAAAATAAGTATAAATTCCCATCTGCATAACTTTTTCTGGTTCTTTAAATTCATAACATCTTTTAAATAAGTCCACTATTTTCTCCTTATAACCATTTTTTATTTTTATACCAATTATATGTTTCCTTTGCACCTTGAGCAAAGGTATATTCTGCTTCAAATTTTAAAATTTCTTTTGCTTTTTCAGTAGAATATACCCATTTTTCAGCAAAAAATTCTTTAACTTTTTGGGGATTAAACATTGTTTTTTTGTTAAGAATTAAGCCAATAGTCAAATTAATATATGACAATATTTTAATAACAGTTTCTGGTAATGTCATTATCCTAATTGGTTTTCCTATAATCTCTTTTAGAAAAAACATTATTTCAAAAGTATTCAAGATTTCAGGGTGTGAGATAAAAAATATTCCTTCTTTGTCATCTTCCATTGCTTTTTCCATTGCCCTTAACACATCTTTTACATAAATAAGTTGAATTTTTTGATTTCTCTTAAAAGGCAAAAAAACAGTTCCTTTGTTTGCATATTTAAAAAATAAAAAAGTTTCTTTGTCTTCTGGTCCATATACACCAGGTAATCTTAAAATAGTAAAGGGGACAGGTGATTCTGATTTTACCAAATTTTCTGCCTCTAATTTACTTTTCCCATAATCACTTATTGGAAATGGTTCATCTTCTTCTGTTAGTAATTCTTCTGATTTATTTGGTCCCATAGCTGAATAACTTGAAATATAAACAAATTTTTTTACTTTATTTTTTGAACTTTTAATAAGATTTATTAAATTTTCCGTTGTTTTTACATTTCCCTCATAAAAATCTTTAAAAGAATTGCCTCTTATACTTCCAGCAAGGTGAATTATAATTTCTACATCTTCCAATAGCCCATTTAATGTTGAAATATCTTTGAGGTCACCAAAATATGTGTTACCAAATTTTTCCAAAAAATCTTTATGTATTTTATTTCTGTATAAGATTTTCAAATTTGAATTATTTTTGTGAAAATTTGAAATTAAGTTTTTTCCAATAAAACCACTTGCCCCAGTAATCAATATATTTGTCATTAATTATTTTAATGAACTCCCTTGTAAATTTTTTCTAATTCCTTTATCTTTTCTTGAACATCTCTATATTGTGTATCTATTGAGTAAATATCCATATAGGTATTATAAGCTTTTTCTATATCCCCAGATTGAACATATAAATTAGCCAAATCGTACAAAATTCCTAATTGTGATTCCTGTGTAATTTCTGGAAAATCAAGGGCTTTTTTATACCATTTTTCTGCAAGCTGCGGCATTCCTTTTTCCTGAAAACAAAGCCCCAACATACTGCAACAATCAATTAATTTTGAAGGATCTTTGCAGGCAATTTGAAACTCTGCTATTGCTTCATCTACAAGCCCCATTTCTTTATAAGCAATCCCTAAGTTATAATGGGTATCATAATCCTCTGGAGATAAGGTTTGTTGAACCCCTGCTTTAAATTGTTCAAAGACCTCTTCTAAGGTTGGTTCTGCTTGAGAAGGGATTGTTACTTCCTTTTTTTCTTCTTTTAATTCTTCTTCTAATTCAGTTGCCAAATCAAAAAATTCTTCTTCTTCTGAAAACAAACTCTCCCCATCTGAAATTTCCGGCTGTGGGAGTGGCTTTTCCTTTAGAGAAGATAAAACTTCGTCAAATTTTTTTACTCTTTTTATTGTTTCTGGATGATTTGGAAACCTTGCTTGCAAATCTTTTATAATCTTTTCTGCTTCATCCATTATCTCTTGTTCAATGTAAAAATCAAGTTCCCCCAAAAGTTCCACTGGTGGTTCATTCGAAACTACCTTCTTTTCTTCAATAATTTCTTCTATTTCTTCTTCCAGAGAAAGAAAATCAGAAAGAGCTTGTGGTTTTTCTTCTTTTTTTAATGGTTTTTCTTTTATTCCCACTGTTCCAGTTGGTCTTTTAATTTTTTCTTTTTTAACCAATGAATCTAAATCAGATAAAAGTTTTTCTGGTTCTTTTTTCTTTGAAATTTCAGGTGCTTTTGAAATTTCTTTTGGCTTTTCTATCCTTGGTTCTTTTAAAACCTTTTCTAATTCACTTATTTTTGGAACCCCTGCTGATTTTTCTTTTAGGACCTTTGGCTTTTCTTTAGGTTTTTCTCCCAAGATATCTTTTAAGGAAATTTCTGGTTCAACTTTTGGTTTTTCCTTTTTTGGTGGGATTTCTTCTTTCTTTATAAATTCTTTAATTTTGATTTCTTCTTTTGGTTTTTCTGGAGTTGGAATTTCTAATTCCTCAAATTCTATCTGGGGCATCTCTTCTATTTGAGGTGTCTCTTCTATTTGAGGCATCTCTTCTATTTGTGGAACTTCTTCTATTTTTTGAACTTCTTCCTTTACTTCTGGTATTTTTTCTTCTTGGACTATTGGTTCAAATTCGGGCTCAATTTCAATTTCAAATTCCTCTTCTTTTGGCACTTCTTCTATTTTTTCAGGAGCAATTGAAACATCTACAAGGGTATCAGCTGGCACAGGGGCTTCCAACTCCTCCTGAGCAACAGGTGCCCCTACCTCTTCTTTAATTGTAATTCCTTGAATTAAGAGTTGTTCCTTTAAGTTTTCTAATTTGTCTTTTAAATTCCTTGTCTCATAAAGCTCTATTAGTTTTTTCCCAATTTTTTCTGCTTCTTCTAATTTTCCATCTTCAAGATATATTTGCAAAAGTTTTTCAAGGCAGGGTATGTAATTTGGTACCCTTTCAAGTATTGCTTGCAAACCCTGAATTGCTTTATCCATTAAGTTATATTTAAAAAATACATCAATTTCAACAAGATGTTCATTAATATATTCTTTCAGCTCTTGGGGCAACTCTTCTTCCAATAAAATATTTTCTTCTTCCATTTGAGGAATTTCTTCCTTTTCAAGGACTGGTAATTCAATTTCTGGTAATTCTTCAATTTCTTCCTTTGCAACTTCAGGCATTGAAAGCTCTTCAATTGTTACTCTTTTGCCCATTTTTTGTTTGAAATAAGCAAGTTTTTCTTTGTGTTGTGAATTATCTGGTTCTAATTGGCTTAATTTTTCAAGGGTTTGAATTGCTTCAGGGAAAAGTTTAAAATGGGCATAAGCTTCAGCTAACATAGAAAGAGATTGGACAAGATGGGTTTCCTGTTTTAATGTTTCATTAAAATATACTAATTTTTGAAGTGTTGGTATGTTTACAGGATCCTTTTTTAATATCTTATGTAATATACCAAGAGCTTTTTGGGTATCTTTCTTTTTAAAAGCAATATCTGCTGCTTGGTGGTACGCAACAACTGCATCTTCCATCTTATCTTGTTTTAAAAATATCTCACCTCTCAATTCAAATAGTTCTTCGTTATCAGGGGATTTTCTTAAACCAATTGAGACAGTTTCAAGAGCATTATTATAATTTTTATTTTGTAAATTTGCCTCTGCTGAAAGCAGATAAATCCTTGGATCATTTGATCCAGAGATTATTGCATTTTCCAAAAGTTTTATAATATCAGAAAATTTCCCTTCTTCTTTTAAAGAATTTGCAAGGTCCAATACCATTTCCAAATTATCTGGGTCTAATTTTAAAGCTCTATTGTAAACCTGTATTGCTTCTTGGACTCTTCCTTTAGAAATAAGCATTTTTCCAATTGCTTGAAATTCAGATAGAGCTTTTTCTGTCTCATTTATCTGGACATAAAGTTCTGCCAGTTTCCCTCTTACAATAATATTATCTGGAGCCATCTGAACTAACTTAGAATAAATTTCAGCAGCTTCTTTATTTTGATTATTTTTTGTATAGTATTCAGCAAGATATTGATAATAAGTAATTGCTTCTGAAGGTAATCCTTGCTTTTCACAAAGTTCAGCTAATTCACTGTAAATTTCTAAAACAGAGGGGTCATATTTATTTGCTTTTTTGAGCATTGCAATGGCTTTTAAGAAAAAGCCATCTTCTGCCCAAACCCTTGCTACTTCCCTGTAATATTTAACTGCATCTTTTATTCTATGAATCCTTGAATATAAATCCCCAATCCTATTTAAAATATTTGTATCCTTAGGATTTTCTTCTACTAACTTAACATATTCCTTAATTGCAGCTTCTATCTTGCCTTTACTTACAAGTTTTTCTGCATTTTGAATTACTACATCTCTTTTTAGAGCCATTATTTTATTTCTTCAATTCTTGCTTGTTTTCCTTTAAGGTTTCTTAAATAGTAAAGTTTAGCCCTTCTAACTTTCCCTTCTTTTATCAATTCAATTTTTGCAATAGAAGGAGAATCAGCTAAGAATACTCTTTCAACACCAATCCCTGAAGAAATTTTTCTTACAGTAAAGGACTTTGTCTTTCCCTTTGAGCTAATAGCAATTACAACTCCTTCAAAGGGTTGGAGCCTTTCCTTATCTTGCTCTTTAATCTTGACATAAACCCTTATAGTATCACCAGGTTTAAAATTCATACAATAACCTCCCAAAATTCATCCCTTATTATAACTCTTTTTCTTCCTTTTTTGCAAATGGTGTAAGAGGGAATTTTATTAGTATCCAACCAAGAAGAATAAAAACAAGGATCCCTAAAAGCCCTGAAGCTTCTTTTAATCCAAATAAATTATATATTTTTGGAATATTCATATTTAAAACAACTATTAGTGCAAGCAAGACACCAATTATTGCCTCACCAGCAACAAAGCCAGAAGCAATAAGAGTTCCTTTATTTTCTACATCTGTCATTTCTTCTAAGGAATATCCCTTTTTTGAGGCAATTTTTTTTGTGATTAATTGAAAAATACCACCAATAAAAATTGCAAAGGTAGAAGAAAAGGGAAGATACATTCCAACTGCAATTAGCATTGGGGAAGGAGCTTTAAGCAAGATAAAAGCAATTCCAAGACCTATTCCAATTAAAATATATGTAAAAGGCATCTCCCCTCCCATTATTCCTTTACTCATAAAAGCCATAAGACCTGCCTGTGGTGCTGGAAGGTTTTCTCCACCAAGTCCCCCAGGAGTTCCATAATGAAGCCATCTTATTGGAACTATTAAAGTAAAAGAAACAACTATAACAGATATAATAACTACAAGTTCCATCTTCCAGGGAGTTCCACCAATTATTTGCCCTACCTTTAAATCTTGAATCATATCTCCTGCCATTGAAGAAGCACAACATACAACAGCAGCAGTTGCAAGGACTGCAATAATTCCCGGGATACCTTTAAGCCCAGCAGCAAGCATAATTAATGAAGAAATAATAAGAGCTGTTAAGGCAAGTCCAGATATTGGCTGGTTTGAGCCACCAATAAGCCCTACTAAATATCCTCCAACTGCAGAAAATATAAAGGCAGTCAAAATCATTATTATTGTTGAAAGAAGCCCCCAACCAAAATTCTTAACAAAATGTGTGTACAGAAAAAACATTGGAATTACCATAACCAAAACACCTGAAATTATCCAAAAGAGAGGAAGATCTTTTGATAACCTTCCTTCAGAGTCTTTTAAAGATTTATGTTTTTTCATATCTTCATAAGATCTTTTAAAACCTTCAATTAAAGAACCTCTCATTTTATATAAAGTATAAAAGGCACCAACAAGCATTGCTCCAACAGCAATGGGTCTTACCTCTTGTTTCCAAATTAAAAGGGAAAGTTCCTCTGGATTTTCACTAATGTTTCCTTTTGTAAAATAAAAAATTGGAACAAAGACAAGCCAGGTCAAAATTCCACCTGCAAAAGAAACGGCTGCCCATTCAAAACCAATTATATATCCAACACCTACAAGTGCAGAAGATAAAATAGGGGAAGATATATATATCCCACCTTTGCCTTGGGGAAAAATAAAAAAACGGGAGATTGTATCTTTAAATATTTGAAAGCCCGACTCATTTTTTAATAATTCTAAAAGGGAAGCAAATCCCATACTTGAAAATACATATTTTGCTTGTTTTTGTCCTTTTTGTCCTGCCTTAACAATTTCAGCACAAGCAACACTTTCAGGGAAAGGAAGGTTTCCTTCTTCAATTAAGGGCCTTCTTAAAAGGATTACAAATAAAACACCAATTACTCCTCCAATCAATATTATAAAGGTTGCTTCCCAAAAGTGGGTACCTTTTAGATCAACCCAAGCGCCAGACATGAAAAAAGCAGGGAGTGTAAAGATTGCACCAGCAACCAATGCCTCACCTACAGCAGCAGTTGTCCTTGTTATATTTTCTTCTAAGACAGTCCCTTTCCAAACCTTTAAAAGTGCCATTGCTATAACAGCTGCAGGAAAGGTTGCTGAAACAGTCATACCTGCTTTAAGCCCAAGGTAAGCATTTGCTGCCCCCAATATAACTGCCATAAGAAGCCCTAAGAATAAAGCTTTAAAGGTCAATTCTTTTAAACTTGTCTCTTCTGGAACAAAAGAATTTTTATTCATAGATTATTATTATAACAAGGATTTAAGATTTTGTAATTATAAGATTCTTTTAACGCTTTTTTCATAAAGTTTTTTTTGAAATTTTTCTTAATAAATTTTTTGCCTAAGACATCTTCAAAACCCTTTTTAAAAGATTTTAATATAAAAGCCCAAGAGGGCAGGGGATTTAAAAAGGAAGAAATTTTTGCAACAGAAAAATTTTCATTTTTTTTAAATATTTGTTTATTAATATTTAAATCAAAATCAATTATTATACTTCCATGGATTAAAAAAAATTCTTCCTCTACAAGCATTGCAGAACCAACAACTTTTTTTTCTTCAATTACTATTTCCCCTGGTGCTGGTTCAGAAAAACAAGGAGTTGGATTTAAAGGGGATGTTTTATATATTTCTTTTTGTTTTTTTATCTCTGCAGGGATTTTTAGAAGGTAAAGTCCTCTAAGCAAGCAATTTGAAATTAAATTATAGTTTTCTTGAAAATTTTTAGGAAATATCTTTCCATCCAAGGGTCCTGATAAAAAATAAGTTAATTCTTTATGATGGAAAAGTGCTCTTCCTCCTGTTGGTCTTTTTACAAGATCAATATTATTTTTACTGCATTCATCAAAATTTAAAACTTCTTCTTCCTTTTGATTTTTTCCAAAAGAAACAGCTGGAGGAGACCAAATATAAAATCTTAAATTTATACAATTATATAATTTTGATTCTTCAAACAAATTTTTATCAATTGACATATTTAAAGAGCCAGAATTTGCAAGAAAAGGATAATAATAAAAATCCATTTTATTGCTTTTAAGGGTTTTGCTCCTTTTTTGTGATATTTGATTTCATATCTACATTTCCTTTAAAATGTGCTCCTTCTTGAATAGTTATCTTTGGTGAAACTATATTCCCTTCCAAAAACCCAGTTGGCTGGATTTCAACTAATTCTTCTGCTTGAACATTTCCAAATAATTTTCCTGCAACAGTCACTTTTTTTGCAAAAACCTCTGCATTTACTGTTCCAGTGGATTGAATAACCAGATGGGATTTTATTTCTATTTTTCCTTCAACAGTTCCTTCAACTGTGAGGTCATCATTTCCAATTAGATCACCTTTGATCTTTAAATCCTGTGATATAAAAGAGACACCTTTTTTTTGTTGAACTGGTGGTTTTTGTGAAGTTATATTTTGAACAAAGGGTTTTGGTTCAACTTTATCTTTTTTAAGGAATACCATAGATTCTCCTTATAAAATTGTTTTAAGCGGGCAACGGGATTCGAACCCGCGACACCGAGCTTGGGAAGCTCGTACTCTACCAACTGAGCTATGCCCGCACTTATAAAAATTTTGCCACATTATTTTAAAAATGTCAAACTATTTAGTTATGGGTTATGCGATATGGGTTTCTTGGAAATAAAAATTTAATAATTTCACGCATACCGCATACCCTTTTTATTTTGCTGGCATTATTTTTTCTATTTCAAAATTTATGCAACCTGAATCATCTTTTACAACCCCTTCAAATATATGTGGTCCCATCTTTTTTGTAAAAATTGCATATTTTTCATAATTTTTTGGAAATATTACACCTTCAAAAAAATCAGTTTCATCTTCCAATGTTAAAAATTTCATCCACCCCTTTTGTTTTTCAACCCATATTCTCTTTGATACCAGAATTAAAGCAAGTATTGAAATCCTTTTACCTATATAATTCTTTAGATCCTTTGCAAATACTTTCAAGCCATTCCTTACAAATTCAACAGGATGAGCTGTTAAAGGAAAACCAAGGCATTCCCATTCCATAAAAACTTTTTCTTCTTTTTTTTCTTTTATTTCTGGTATCTTAGATAAAATTTGCTTTTCCATTTCTTCTGACATAAACTTTAAAACATCTCCTTTTATCCCAAAATTAGTAAGCCAAAACAATTCTTTTCTCTTATAACCAAAAGAATCAAAAGAACCCGTCTTTATCAAACTTTCAACTTCACTTTTCTCTGGCATAACCCTTGAATAAAAATCCAAAAAGGAGTTAAATTTTTTAAAATTCCTTTCCTTTAATATTTTTTCTTGGGTTTTTCTACTTAAATTTTTTACTGCTTTAAAGCCAACAATTATTTTATTTTTTCTCACTTTATAGTCAACTTCTGCTTCATTTATGAGAGGGGGTAAAACTTCAATCCCAAACCTTTTTGCTTCTCTTATATAAACAATTGGTGGATAAAAACCACCTCCAAAATTTAAGACAGAAGATAAAAAAATTTCAGGGAAATGGCTTTTAAGATAAGCCATCTTAAAAGATAATGTTGAGAAGGCAGCAGAGTGTGCTTTGCAAAAAGCATAACCAGCAAAGGAAGAGATTTGCCTTGCCATCTCTTTTATTGCTTCCTTGGGATAACCCTTTTCCAATGCTTTTTCAATGAATAAATTCAATGCTTTTTCCATCTCTTCCTTTGACCTTGATTTTCCACTCATTGCTTTTCTAAAAGCATCTGCTTCTGAAAGGGAAAGAGAAGCTATTTTATTTGCTACTTTTATTACATCTTCTTGATAAACCATAATTCCATAAGTTTCCTTTAAAATCTCTTCCAATTCAGGTAATACAAAGACAGGTTTTTCTTTTCCAAGATGCCTCCTTATATATGCCTGCATCATCCCTGATTCTGCAACACCGGGCCTGATAATTGATGTGGCAATTACCATAGATTGAAAATCCTCAACCTTTAATTTTCTTAAGAGTTGTCTCATTGCAGGTGATTCAATATAAAAACAGCCAATTGTTTCTCCTTCCCTTATCAATTTTTTTGTCTTATCATCTTTTAAAATTTTATCTAATTCAGGCAATGGCTCATCAATCTTTGATAAAACAGCAGGCAGAACATCAAGGGATCTGTTTCCTAATATATCTAATTTGAGAAGCCCTAATTCTTCAATTCCATACATATCTGGTTGGGTTATAATTCTTCCATTTGCAGAAGGAGTTAATGCAAGGAAGTAAGTCAAAGGTTTTGGAGAGATTACAACCCCACCACAATGGATCCCAAATCCCTTTGGAAAACCAGAAATTTTTAAACTCAAATTATAAATTTCTTTAAATTTTGGGTCTTTTAAAGGCAGAATTTTACATTCTGGGTATTTTTTTATTAAAGCATTTAAATCTAAGTCCTCATAAGGTAAGAACTTTGTAATTTTTATAATTTCTTCTTCAGACAAGCCTTTTGCCTTTGCTACATCCCTTAAAGCACCCTTTAAAGAATATTTTACACTCGTTGAAATCATTGCAACATTATCTTCCCCATAGGTCTTGTAAATGTAATTTAAAATTTCATCCCTTTTTGAGGTTCCAAAGTCCAAATCAATATCAGGTGGGCTTTTTCTATAAGGGTTTAGAAACCTTTCAAAGTATAAATCTTCTTTTATTGGGTCAACAGGTGTTATATCTAAAAGAAAAGAAATAATTGAAGAAGCAGCGCTTCCCCTTCCTAATGTGTAAATACCTTTTTCTTTTGCTTTTTCAACTATATCCCAGACAATTAAAAAATAATCCAGAAAACCCATCTCTTTAACTGTTTTTAATTCATATTCCAACCTCAACTTTGTTTTTAAGTCATCTTTTTTATATTTTTCTTTAAATTTTTTCTTTAAAATTTCAAAAAGAAAAGGAAATTTTTCTTCTTCTTTTAAAAAAGGATAAGAAGGGAGGTTTAACTTATTTAAAGGCATTTCAATATTTATTTCATCTATTTTTTTATAAAATAATTTTTCAAATTCTTCTTCAACTTGAAAAAAATCAAAATTTTGGAAATAAAAAGGTTTTTCAATCTTTCCTGTGTTTGTCAAATTTTTTATTGCCCATAAAACCCTTAAAATTTTTTCTTCTGAAAGTTCCTTTAATTTAATTGCCTTCCCATAAACAAAGGGAAGTTTATATTTTAAAATTTCATAATTTTTATTTTTTGAATCAATCTCAAGCCAGATATCTTCTATTTTAAAAATTTTTAAAATTTCATCTAAATATTCTTTTGATGAAACAAAAAACCACAAAGGGCTTTCCCTTTCTTCTTTTAAGGCAGAAAACAAATCTTTTTTTAAAGATAATTTTGTTGAAATCCTGTAAAGTGCCTTTAAGCCCTCATAATTTTTTGCAATTGCATAAAATTTACAATAAAAACAAAGCCCAATTATTGGCTTTATCTTTTCTTCTAAACATTTTTTATAAAAAATTGGGGCAGAAGAAAGGTTGCCATCAGTCAAAGAAAGAAATTTGAAATTTTTTTCTTTTGCAAAAGAGAAGATTGTTTCTATGGAAAGGGTTGAGTTACAAAAAGAATAATATGAATGGATATGCAATGGTGGTATCCTTTTCATAATTCCATTATAACCGAAAATTATACGAAAGTCAAGTATATTTTTTAAAAATATATGGCAAATTATAATCATTAAAGATTTTTTTTAGAAAATTTGAGTTTATTAGTATAAATTACGCTCTTGAATTTTGCCTTAAAAATGAATTATAATAAGTGAAAATAATCTAAGCATAGGAGGTTGTATGGAAAAAATTTTATATGATGCACTATTTGGTTCTGATGATTTAAAGAAAAAGGCAAGGGAAGAGATTTATAAAAAAGCAGAAGGTGAAGGAATTTTTTCTGCTTCAATTAAAGATTTTTACAAAAAAATGGGAAGAGGGGAATTTTCTGGATTTACAGTCCCAGCAATAAATATAAGGGGTCTTACATTTTTAGTTGCAAAACAGGTCTTTAAAGCGATGAAGGAATTAAAAGTAGGTCCTGTTATATTTGAAATTGCAAGGTCTGAAATTGGCTATACTGAGCAGGAACCAGAAGAATATGCAGTAAATATTCTGGCTGCTGCAATTGATGAGGGCTGGAAGGGACCTGTATTTTTGCAGGGAGACCATTTTCAAGTAAATGCAAAAAAATTTTCAGAAAATAAAGAAAAAGAAATTGAATCCCTTGAAAAACTTATAAAAAAAGCAATTGATGCAAAGTTTTATAATATTGACATTGATACATCTACCTTAGTTGATATTTCAAAAAGTGATTTGATGGAGCAACAAAAATTAAACTATGAATTATGTGCACACTTTACAAAATTTATAAGAAAAAATGAACCAAAAGGTATATCAATTTCAATTGGCGGTGAAATTGGAGAAGTAGGAGGGAAAAATTCAACAAGAGAAGAACTAATTGCATTTATGGAGGGCTTTTTAAAGGAACTTCCAGATGAATATTTATCAAAAATATCAGTTCAAACAGGGACATCTCATGGTGGAGTTGTTTTGCCTGATGGTTCAATTGCAAAAGTTGCAATTGATTTTGAAACATTGAGAGAACTTTCTAAAGTAGCGAAGGAAAAATATAAAATGGCAGGGGCAGTCCAACATGGTGCATCAACTTTACCAGATGAACTTTTCCATAAATTTCCAGAAGTTGAAACAGCAGAGATTCATTTAGCAACCGCATTTCAAAATATGATGTTTGAAAATAAACATTTTCCGGAAGATTTGAAAAAAGAAATGCTTGATTATTGTTTTAAAAATTTTGCATCAGAAAAAAAAGAAAAGGATACAGAGGAACAATTTTTTTATAAGACAAGGAAAAAACTTTATGGACCTTTTAAAAAACATTTATGGGAGACATCAGAAGAATTTAAAGAAAATTATGCAAAGGAATTAAAAGAAAAATTTAAATTTTTATTTAAACAATTAAAAGTTGATAATACAAAGAAATATTTAGAAAAATTATTTTGAAAAGGAAATTAAGTTTATTTTTAGATAATTTTTAAAGCAAAAAAACCCCCTGCAAAATCTCAGCTTCTTTTGAAAATTCTTATGCTTTAAAATTCGATGGAACTGTCTGGGCCTGGGGTTCAAATGAAGAAGGTCAATTGGGAATAAATGAAAACATTTGGTTTTCTTTAGAGCCAGTAAAAATATCAGGACTGGAAAATATAGTTTCAATTTCAGCAAATGGAAGCAATTCCCTTGCTCTTGATATAGAAGGAATTATATGGTCTTGGGGCAGAAATAAAGAAGGACAATTAGGTATTGGGGAAGCAGGCTCATTCATCAATTTTCCAGTTAAGGTTTTGAAAATTTCAAATGCAACTGGAATATCGCAAGGATATTTTCATTCCTTAGCCATTGCACCTTTAAGGAATAAAATTGATAATTGAACATTAACCCAACTTGCACAATTGTAGTCAAAAAAACAACTGTTATCTGCATTTTCT
>JBBISU010000077.1:0-15270 GCA_037441225.1 Acidobacteriota bacterium | reverse complement strand
CAACCTTTGATTTAAATATATCTTTAAAAAATACAGGTAATATTGCAGCACAAAATGTTAATGCAACATTAAGTGAATCACATGATAAAGTTACAGTCATTACACCAGATCAAAGTTATGGAACAATTCCTGCAAATCAAGAAGCAGTTTCAAAATCTTTTAGCGTGTCAGTTGATTCAGGTGTAACAGCAGGTCCAATAAATTTTACATTAAATGTAACAACTGACAATGCAGGTAGTTTTACCTTTAATTTAACAGTTAATATAAATGAACCCCATCCAATACTTACAAGAACAATATCTAAAAATCCAACTTCTGGTATTTTAGATGTAACTTATTCAAATACTGGAAATGCTGACTTTACAGGTACCTTTAATTTAAATTTTCAAACTTATACAAAAGGTGTAACCATTGATCCAAACCCCCTTAGTTTTTCAAATGTAAACATACCTGCAAATGGTGAAATTATTTCTGAAAGTGTAGAATATAATATAGATTCAGATTGTGAAAATAAAAATTTTATTAGTTTAAAAGTAACTGAAAACCCCTTTGTAAGTACTCAACCAGAGGAATACTTAAATGTTGATTTAAGTGGAACTGGCAGCAGTTATCCTTTTATAAAAAGGGAAAGCTCAAATTTGACAAAAAATGATTTAAATTATACCCTGAGGTTGTATTTAAAAAACATTGAACAGGCAACAGGGAATAATATAAATGTTATAATTTCATCTGAAAACACATTGATTCAATGGATACAAAATGAACAAAATTATGGAACTATTGTAAAGGATGCCACTGTTTATAAGGACTTTACATTCACAACTGCGGAAGGGGCAACAGGAATGGTAAATTTCACAGCAGAAATTACATCAGATGAAGGTTGTTGGGTTTATATGTTTGCTCATGATTTATCAGATATAAAATTTGATTACGTAGATGAAAAACACTGTGGTTGCGGTATCCATTGTACAAATGATCATCCGGACATATATGAAGGAAGTGATTATGGAACAAGTTGTGTTGAATTTAGTTTTAAGTTAAAAAACACTGGTACATCAAATGCTAATTCAATACCTGCAATACTTTCAATAGCTGATAACAATCCAAATGTTTCTGTTTTATTTGGAGAATCTTATTATACAATAAATGCCGGTGCAGATGGATATAATTCACCGCCTTTTCAAGTTTCTATATCAAAAGATTTTTGTCCTGGTGACGATTCTACTTGTCCAAAACTTAAGCTAAAAATTACAATTCCTGGATATAATTTTGAAAAGGAAGTACAATTTTCAGTTAAAGCATCAGAAGAGCAACCTTCACCTTCAACATCATGTAATTTATCTTATAAAAGTGGTTCTCTTCAAATAACATCTGATTCAAATTCAGATGGCAAAGTAAATCCTGGGGAGACAATTCAGTTTACAATTGAGATACAAAATACAGGGAATGCAGATGCCCCAAGCGTTAAAGGCACAATATCAAAAGATCCGAACAAAGAAAATTATATTACATTAAATACAAGTACAGCAAATTTTGGTACAATTCAAGCAGGGAAATCAGCAAGGAATACAACACCATTCCAGTTTACTTTAACGGGTGATGCTCCTACAGGCAATTATTATTTCCCATTATCAATTTCTTCCTCTTGCTCTTCTTCATCTTTTCCAGGTACAATTCCCATCATCGTTTATTCTTCTGGTGGTGGAACAGTAAATTTAAGTTATCAAGGATATTATGTTGATACATATGATAAGAAATATTTAGAAGTAGGCAAGACACAATCCCTTTATGTTACATTAAAAAATGAAAGCACATCAACTTTATCTAAGGCACAAGCAACACTTTCAACAACAGAGCAAAAAGTTCAAATATATACCCAAGGAAGTTATACAATAATGGCTGGAAAAGAAGGAACAGCCCTCTTTACAGTTTATTTAGATAGTTCATTTAAAGGAAATTCTATTCCATTTCACATAGAAGTTCAAAATGCAACAATTACAAACCCTGATTTTTCTGTTGCTGTTGGTTCTGCACATACACATTTTCAAGCTTTAGCAATTCCAGTCATTGTCCATTCTCCAGGAGCTGAAGGGACTTTCTGGAAGACAGATGTTTTCTTACAAAACCCTTCATCTGAAAATCAAAGTCTTACTTTAAAACTATTAAAAGCAGACCAAGAAAATCAAGAACCACCACAAACTCAAATTGATTTATTTCCTAACTCTTCATTAACAATAAAAGATATTTTAGATAATGCTTCTTATCCAGAATTTAGAGGATATCCTTTAGCAGGGCTCCTCATTGAATTT
The DNA here is from genome assembly GCA_037441225.1 of Acidobacteriota bacterium. Lineage (GTDB taxonomy): Bacteria > Acidobacteriota > Thermoanaerobaculia > UBA2201 > UBA2201 > JBBFMJ01. The sequence goes on along the minus strand of JBBISU010000077.1, from coordinate 12,961 downwards.
TCTTCTGAAAAACCACCTTTTGTTTCTTCAAGGATTTATAATGATCAGGGAGATAAAGGGACCTATGGGCAGTTTGTTCCAGGCATCCCTGTTTCAAATAAAACAAGAGGAACAGCAGGTGATATACCTGCATATCTTGTTGGAATGTTGAAAAACTCAAATTATAGGTCTAATATAGGACTTGCAAATGTTTCTCCAAGTTATAATGAGTTGGAAATTACTTTAATTGATTCAAACGGGTTTGATGCTGGTTCAAAAATCACAAAAGTCCTTGCTCCATATAATGTAACTCAAATTCAAGATATCGTAAGTAAAGTAGGGCTTGAAGGTGAAATTGGTGAATTCATTGTAAAAGTTGAATCAAATTCAAAAGCTGATTTTATTGCTTGGGGTTCTGTTGTAGATAATAAAACTGGCGATGCTTCCTTTATAAATGATCAAATACAATCTAATAAAAAGTCATTAATTATGGGCGTTGCTCATGCAAAGGGTGCTGAAAATACAAATTGGAGAACTGATTTAAATGTTTATAATCCCTCTTCTTCTGATTTAAAGCTAATATTAACTTACTATCGCTATGGATATAACAATTTTACAAGGACAATAATATCAGATTTGATTCCTCCAGGTGGAACAACTATAATAGAAGATGTCTTATCAGAATTTACAGGGCTTTCTGAAAACGAAGCTGGTTTTATAGTTGCAACTTCTGAGACAACAGTAGATAAAAATCCTGTCGTATCAGCAAGGACTTATAACGATTTAGGTAACTCTGGAACTTATGGCCAGTTTGTCTCAGGACTTGATTTTGAAAATGGAGGAATTTTATCAGGTAAAAAACTTTATTTTAGTGGAATTACAATAAATGAAAATTTTAGAGCAAACCTGGGGATTTTAAATGCTGATGATAAAAATCCAAATACAATAACTGTTTCATTGTATTCAAAGGAGGGTAATTTCCTATCAAGTTTTAGCGAATATATGGAAAATCCATTGACTGGAATTCAAATAAATTATAATGATTTGATAAATAAATTTAATAGCATACCAACCTTTGATGGTTATACAATTGTAGTTGAAGGCACAACAAAGACCTTTGCTTATATTTCCCAAGTGGATAACAAGACCTCAGATCCAATTTTCATCCTTCCTTCTCTGAGATAGAGAAGTTATAATATTTCTTTGAAAAGGGCGGTTTTATAAACCGCCTTTTTTTGTTATAATCTTTAAATGGAAAATTTGTTGGAAGTTGAAAATTTAACAAAAATTTACAGATTATATCCATCACAAAAAGCAAGGTTTTTCGAAATTTTAACTGGAAAGAAAAAACACAGAGAAATTATTGCTTTAAAGGATATAAATTTTTCAATTGAAAAAGGTGAATCCTTTGGAATTGTAGGAGAAAATGGGGCTGGAAAGTCAACACTTTTAAAGATAATAACTGGATGCACATATCCAACAAAAGGGAGGGTTGAAAAAAAGGGGAAAGTTGCATCAATCTTAGAATTAGGGATGGGCTTTCACTTTGAATTTTCTGGAAGGGATAATGCAATTTTAAACTCAGCTCTTTTGGGTTTATCTAAGGAAGATATGAAAAGGACACTTCCAAAAATTATTGAATATTCAGAATTGGGAGGAGCAATTGATCAACCAGTTAAAACCTATTCTTCTGGTATGGTTATGCGCCTTGCCTTTGCCGTGGCAATAAATGTGAATCCAGATATTTTAATAATTGATGAAGCCCTTGCAGTAGGGGATGGATATTTTCAAAAAAAATGCATTGATTCGATAAGGGAAATACAAAGGAAAGGAAAAACTCTTATTTTATCAAGCCATGCTTTATATTATATTTCTTCCCTTTGCCATAGAGCAATCTGGCTTCAAAAGGGAGAAATTGCAAAAATTTCAGATGCAAAAAGTGTTGCTTATGAATATGAAAACTATTTAAATTCAAAGCAAAAAAAGGCAAAAGAGTTTGAAAGAGAAGAAGGTAAAACACCTGCCTTTTTTAAAAAAATTAAATTTACTAATGGTATTGAAGAGAAAAAAAATTTTTCTTTTAAGGAAAAATTTCAAGCAGAAATTGAAATTTTTTCAGAAGATAAAAATTTACCATTAAAATTGGGATTTGTTTTATTTAGAAATGATGAAGTTGAAATATTTACATCTACAACACTTGATTTGCCACCTCTTAAAGGAAAAAATAATTATTTTTGTAAATTTTCAATTCCTTCTTTGCCATTAATTAAAGGAGAATATAAACCTGCTTTTTTCTTGACAGATGAAGAAGGGCTTCACATATATAATATTTATGAAATTGAAAAGGGATTGGAAATTAAACCACCAGAAGGGTACAGATTTTTTGGTATAATAAATCCTGAGACCCATTGGGAACTTGATATATAAAAAATTTTAGGAGGTAATATGAAAAGATTTTTTATTTTTTTGTTTTTTCCCTATCTCATTTTTTCACAAGAAAAAATTATAAGCACAGCCGAACAACAAAAGGAAATTTATTTGACTGTTTACAATTCAAATAGAGCATTGGTAACAGAAGAAAGGGAAGTTGAATTTTCAAATTCAGGAAAGTATTTTTTAAACTATGTAGATGTCCCTTCTACAATAATGTCCCAGACCTTATCCTTCAATGTTAAGAATGGGAAACCCTTAACAGTGCTGGAACAAAACTATGAATATGATTTGCTTTCTCCCCAAAAACTTTTGGAAAAATACCTCGGGAAAGAAGTAATCCTTGTTCAAAATGTAATGGAAAATAATTCAACTTTTTTAAAGAAAACAAGAGCAAAACTTTTATCAACAAATGCAGGAACAGTTTGGGAAGTAGATGGAAAAATTTTATCAAATCCAGTTTATTCTTATTTAGAATACCAAGAAGTTCCAGAAAATCTTTATGCAAAACCAACTCTTGTAATTTTACTTGAAGGTGAAAAAGGCAGGAGGGTTATAGAAGCTTCTTACCTTGCCACTGGAATGAACTGGCTTTGTGATTATGTTTTATCTTTAAATGAAAAAGGAAATGTAGGAAATTTGACTGGATGGGTTACTCTTATAAATAATTCAGGCAAAGCTTATAAAAATGCAAATTTAAAACTAATTGCAGGGGATGTTAAAACTATTTCTGAAAGGAGAGATTTGGGTTATGTCGAAGAGAAAGTTTATATGAAAGCAAAAGAATCTTCTTTTGAGGAAAAAGCATTCTTTGAGTACCATCTTTATACAATGACAAGGAAAACAAACATAAATGATAAACAACAAAAGCAAATTGAACTTCTAAAAGGAGAAAATATCCCAATTGAAAGAGAATATCTTTTAACTGGTGAAAAGTGGTATTATACTCAAAGATACACAGGTGATCAAACTCAAAAAGTAGAAGTTCTCTTAAAATTTAAAAATGAAGAAAAGAATAATTTGGGGATCCCTCTTCCAAAAGGAACTGTGAGGGTTTATCAAAAAGATACTGACGGCTCTGATCAATTCATAGGAGAGGACTTAATTGACCATACTCCAAAGGATGAAATGATAAAACTTTCAGTTGGGAAAGCTTTTGATATTGTAGCTGAAAGAAAACAAAAGAGTTTTAATGTGATATCTAATTGTATTTATGAAATGGAATATGAAATTTTTCTAAGAAACCACAAAGAAGAAGATATAACTGTAAAGGTTATAGAGCCAATTGGAGGTGATTGGACAATGCTTTCAAATTCGCATCCTTATGAAAAGGATCAGGCATTTCAAGTCATTTTTAATGTAAAAGTTCCAAAAAATGGGGAGACAAAACTTGTTTATAGAATAAGGACAAAATATTGTTAACTTTTTATTAAAATTTTCGTATTTTAAAGAAAAGGAGGTAATATGTTTAAAAGGTTTTTTGCACTTATTTTTTTGTTTTCAATTTTTTCTTTTTCCTTTGAAGTTCAAGAAATTGAAAAAAAGGTAACTGAATTTACACTTTCAAATGGTTTAAAGGTAATTATTTATGAAAACCACTTAGCACCAGTTTTTTCTGCTCTAACTTATGCAAAAGTTGGTTCTGTAAATGAACATGTTGGAATAACAGGCCTTGCACACATTTTTGAACATATGGCATTTAAAGGTACTTCAACAATTGGAACAAAGGATTGGGAAAAAGAAAAGGAAGCAATTGAAAAAGAAGAAAAGGCATACCTTGCTTTAAAAGCAGAAAAAGCAAAAGGAAAACTGGCAGATCCTAATAAATTAAAATTATTAGAAGAAGAATTTGAAAAGGCAAAGGAAGAAGCAAAGTCCTATGTTAAATCAAATGAATTTGCAGAAATTGTTGAAAAAGAAGGTTGCACTGGACTTAATGCTTCTACTTCTTTTGATGAAACACAATATTATTATAGTTTTCCTTCAAATAAATTAGAATTGTGGGCTTATATGGAATCGGAAAGGTTTAGAGATCCAGTGTTGCGTGAATTTCATATTGAAAAAAATGTTGTAGCAGAAGAAAGGAGAATGGGCATTGAAAGCCAACCAACAGGACGCCTCTTTGAAGAGTTTTTAGGGTTATGTTATAGAGCTCATCCTTATGCAATTTTTGTTGTTGGGCATATGTCTGATATTTTAAATGTTACAAGAGAAGAAGCAAAAAAATTTCATAGCACTTATTATAATCCAAATAATATGATTTTAGTTATAGCAGGTGATATCTATCCTGATAAGGCAAAGCCAATCATTGAGAAATATTTTTCAAGATTGGAAGAAAAGCCACTCCCTCCTCCCGTTACAACAGAAGAACCAAAACAATTAGGTGAAAGGAGGGTGAAAATTTATGATCCTTCCCAGCCATTTATAATCCTTGGTTTCCACAAAGGAGATTTTAACCACCCCGATGAACCTGTTTTTGATGCAATTACAGATATATTAGGAGAAGGAAGGACTTCCCGCCTTTATAAAAGATTGGTCAGAGATGAAAAGCTTGCCCTTGATGCTGGTGCTTTTACAGGACTTCCTGGTAAAAAGTATCCTGGGCTTTTTATATTTTATTCAGTTCCAATGCAGGGAAAAAGTAATGAAGAAAATGAAAAGGCAATTTTGGAAGAAATTGAAAAGTTAAAAAATGAGCCAGTAACAGACGAAGAACTTGCAAGAGTAAAGGTAAGGGCAAAAGGAGATTTTATAAGGGGACTTCAATCAAATATGGGAATTGCAGCTCAACTTGCAAATTATGAAGCAATAACTGGTACTTGGAAAAATTTGCTAAAAGAGTTAGAAGAAATTGAAAAGGTTACAAAAGAAGATATTATGAGGGTTGCAAAGGAATATTTTAAAGAAGAAAACAGATGTGTTGCAACCTTAGAGCATAAAGAAGGAGGTAAATAATGAAAAAGTTTTATCTTTTTATATTTATTCTAATTTTTTCATTGGTTTCTTTTTCTCAAGAAAAAAGACCCTTTGAAAATTTTGTTTATCCAAAACTGCCAGACATAAAGATCCCTGAAGTTAAAAAAATTACACTTCCAAATGGCTTAAAAGTTATGATTGTAGAAGATCACAAACTTCCACTTATTAAAGCAAATATGATCTTTAAAGCTGGTTCTGTCTTTGATCCACCTGAAAAGATAGGTCTTTCTTCTATTTTCTTTGAAGTATGGAGGACCGGTGGAACAAAAACAAAGACAGGTGATGAAATTGATGAATTCCTTGAATCCCGTTCTGCTTATATTGAAGCTTATGGTGGAGAAGAAACTGGAAACCTTACATTGAATTGTTTGACAGAAAATTTTCAAGAGGTCTTTCCACTATACATTGAAATTTTAACTTCTCCTGCTTTCAGGGAAGAAAAAATAGATCTTTCAAAGTCTCAAGCAAAGTCAGTGATTTCAAGGAGAAATGATGAGCCCCAGTCCATAACTTACAGGGAATTTTCAAGAATTATGTATGGAAAAGAGAATCCTTATGCAAGGATTGAAGAATATGACACAATTGATGCAATTACGCAAAAAGATTTATTTGATTTTCATCAAAGTTATATTTTCCCAGAAAACTCAATCCTTGCAATCTGGGGAGATATAAATAAAAAAGAAATTGAAAATTTACTTAAAAAATATTTTAAGGATTGGAAATCAAAGGGACAAAAAGTTCTTCCCTTTCCAAAAATCCCTGAAAAAATAAGCCCTGGAATATATTTTTCAAACAAGGAAGATGTAAATCAAGGATATATTTTGATGGGGCATCTGGGGATTCAAATGGACAATCCAGATTATTTTGCCCTTTTAATTGCAAACAGGATCTTTGGGCATGGATTTTCTTCCCGTTTATTTCAGCACATAAGGTCTGATAAAGGGCTAACTTATGGAATTTATGGAGGAGTTTATGCTGATTACACCCATAAAGGAGAAGCAACAATTTACACCTTTACAAAATCAGAAACAGTTGTGGAAGCAATAAAGGCAACAATTGAAGAAGTTAAAATTTTAAAAAAAGATGGGGTTACAGAAGAAGAACTTGAAAGGGAAAGGAAGAGTTATTTAAATGAATTTGTCTTTAATTTTGATACAATAGATAAAATTATAAGACGCCTTTTAATCTATGAATTTTATGGCTATCCACCTGATTTTATTCAAAAGACAAAAGAAAATATTGAAAAGCTAAAAAAAGAAGATATAGACAGAGTTGCAAAGAAATACTGGTTTCCTGAAGATTTTATAGTTTATATCGTTGGAAATGAAAAAGAATTGAAGGATAAATTAAAGGATTTGGGAAAGGTAAATTATTGGGATATAACTATTCCAAAACCAAAAGGGGAAGAGAAACCAAAAGCAACAGAAGAAACATTAAATAAAGGATTGGAAATTTTAAAAAGAGCTTATCTTTATAGTGGTGGTGAAAAAATAGATGAAACACAAATTTTTAAAACTAAAGGGAAGATTACAACTTCTATGCCACAGGGTGAATTTTCAATGGACTTTACATCTACAAGTTATTATCCAGATAAATTTAAATTGGAATTAAATACACCAATGGGTTCAATGGTTCAAGTATTAAATGGAAATACTGCCTGGATGAAAATGGGTGAAAACATTCAAGATCTCCCTGCATCAACTGTAAAAGAGGATCTGGAAAGGGGTTATTTATTCATTTTAAAACAATTTAAAGAAAGGAAAGCAGATTTTCAATTTTTAAAAGAAGAAGAAGGGGTTGATGTATTATTGGTAAAAGGATTGGGAGAGGATTTTGAATTAGGAATTGACAAAGAAGGAAAAATTTCATTTTTAAGGTATACAGGGCAAACACAAACAGGTTTTGGAAAGGTGGAAGAAGTTTATTCTTATTATAAAGAAGTTGATGGATTAAAATATCCTTTTAGAGTTCAAGCATTTGTTGATGGAAAACCCTTTCAGACAGTTGAAATTTCTTCTGTAGAAATTCTAAAAGAAATTGATTTGAAAATTTTTGAAAAATGAAAAAGATAAAAGAAATTCAAGAGAAGTTAAAAAAAGAAGGGCTTTCTGCCTGGCTTTTTTATGATTTTCATAAAAGAAATCCTCTTCCTTATTCTATATTAGGAATTCCTACTGATTTAATGTTTACAAGGAGGTGGTTTTATTTTGTGCCAAAGGAAGGAAAACCAATTAAAATTGTTCATCCTGTTGAAAAGAATAAATTGGATTCCTTAGAAGGTGAAAAGATTGTATATTTTGGATGGAAAAATTTGCAGGAAATTTTAAAAAAAGTTCTTCCAAAAAAAGGAAAAATTGCAATGGATTATTCCCAAAATTGTAATGTTCCTTATATATCTTATGTAGATGCAGGGACAATGGAGCTGATAAAATCTTTTGGCTTAAATATTGTTTCTTCCCAAAATCTAATCCAGTATTTTGAAGCAAGGATTTCAAAGGTAGGATATAAACTTCACAAGGAAGCTCAGAAAAAAATTGATAAAATTTTAAAAGAAGCCTTTGATTTAATTAAAGAAAATTTAGGGAAAATAAAAGAATATGAAGCACAGGAATTTATTTTAAAAAGGTTTGAAGAAGAAGATTTGACCTGTGAAGGGGATCCACCAATTGTAGGCGTAAAAGACCATCCAGCAGACCCTCACTTTGCACCAACAAAAGAAAATAGCTACATAATTGAAAAAGACCAGACCCTTTTAATTGATTTATGGGCAAAGGTAAAGGATGAGGAAGGCATTTATTATGATATTACCTGGTGCGGATTTACAGGGAAAAAACCACCTAAAAAATACTTAGAAATCTTTGATATTGTTTTAAAAGCAAGGGATTCTGCAATTGATTTTATTGAAAAAAGATTTAAAAAAGGCAGAAAAGTTTATGGATATGAAGTAGATGATGTCTCAAGGGGTGTAGTTGAGAAGGCAGGATATGGGAAATATTTTGTCCATAGAACAGGTCATTCAATTGGAAAAAATGTCCATGGGAATGGGGTAAATATTGATAATTTAGAGACAAAGGATGAAAGGCAATTGGAAGAAGGGCTTCTTTTTTCAATTGAACCAGGTATTTATTTGGAAAAAGAAATGGCAGTTAGAACAGAGGTTGATGTTTTTATAAATTATAAAGGAGGAGTTGAGATAACAGGAAAAGTTCAAAGGAATCTGGTTTTGTTTTATTAATTATAAGGAGCATTTTCATATTGCTTTAAATTAAAAATTTTGTATCTTTTCTTTTGTGATAAAATAATTTAGGGGATTTAACTTGAAATGGTTCTATCTTTTTATATTTATATTTTTTTTATCCTGTTCTTCTTTGAAAAGGGAAGAAATTCCTTTTTGGGAAGAAAATTCCTTTGGTGAATTTGAAATTGATTATTTTATTGGAAATTTATCAGGGAGAGCAAAAGGATTTGTTTATTTTTATAATAATTCTTTTTCTTTAAAGATTTTAGGCCCCTTAAATATGTGTGTATTTTCAATAAATATAAATGAAGAGGAAGTTGAGATAATTTATAAAGATGAAATTTACAAGGAAAAGCTTTGCCCTTATATTAATGAAAGAAATTTGATTTCTTATTTTAATGGAGATAAAAACTCTATTCCTCCTTTTTTTTCTTGTTATGGATGGGAAATAAGTTATGATGAAGAAGGAGGGGTTTTGAAAGGAATAAAAGTAGATGATATTTTTTTCCTTTATAATACAGGAGAAAAGCCCTTTTTAAAATTTTCTTTTGAATATTTGAAAAAAGAGATTTCAATAAATGGAAAACTTAAAAAAATCTGGAAAATGCTTTAAATCCTTTTGCAAAATAAACATATTTTTAAAGGTTCTTTCAAAAAGAAAGGATGGTTTTCATAATATTTTTAGTTATATAGTTCCTATAAATTTTTATGATGAAATTTATTTTGAAGAAATAAAAGAAGGTATAGAAGTTGAAACAATTGGTGCAAAAATTGAAAAGGAAGAAAACCTTGCCTACAAAGGTGCTTTGGAACTTTTTAAATATTCAAAAAATAAAAGAGGAATAAAAATAAAGATAAAGAAAAATGTACCAATAGGGAGTGGTCTTGGTGGAGGGAGTTCAAATTGTGCTACTGCTTTAAAATATTTAAATAAGTTTTGGCATTGTAACTTAAATAAAACTGAACTTATAAAAATTGGGGCAAAGCTTGGGTCAGATGTGCCTTTTTTCATAGAGGAAAAACCAGCCATTGTTTCAGGGAAGGGAGAAAAAATTTTCAAGAAAAAGATAAATTTAAATTTTCCTAAAAATATAGTTTTATTTATACCACCTATTTCAATTTCAACAAAAGAGGTTTATAATGCTTATGATAGTTTAAAGAAAAAAGAAAAAAGATTTAACAAAAAAGAATTTCTTAAAAATTTAAGCATTGAAAATCTGGAAAATGATTTACAAGAAGCAGCTTTTTTGGTTTCGCCTAAATTAAGAGAGTTTTATGAAGAAATAAAAAGCACAAAATTAGAGTTTTTAATTTTATCTGGTTCTGGTTCTTCTTTTTGGGGTTTTTATAAAAATAAGGAAAGAGAAAGGGAAGCAAAAAAGCATTTGACAAAATTATTAAAATTTTATATATTATCCTTTTAAAAATTATTGGTTTTTTTAAGGAGGAACTATTTATGATTTCATTCAAGGTTCAGGTTTATCCCAAGGAAAGTGAAAAGGTTAAGGGATATGCAAAAATTGTTTTGGATGATTGTTTTTTGGTAAATGATATAAAAATCATTTCAGGGAGAAATGGATGTTTTGTATCTATGCCAGCAAAGAGAAAAAGAGATGGAAAGTTTAAGGATATTGCCCACCCAATTACGAAGGAATTGAGACAGAAAATAGAAGAAGCAATTTTTTTAGAATACGAAAAGATTACTGGTAATAAACTGCCAATAAGAAAAAAGGAGGAAAAAGAAGAAATCTAATTGGGGCGTCGCCAAGCGGTAAGGCACGGGCCTTTGGAGTCCGCATTCGGAGGTTCGAATCCTCCCGCCCCAGTGTTAAATAATTATGCAAGGGCAATTGAAGATTATATTGGGAAGATCCAATATAAATTTAGGTAAAAAGATATGTGAATATCTTTCTTTAAAAGAAACAAATGTGGATCTCCATGATTTTGGAGATGGGGAAATCTGTTTACAACTCTTAGAAAATGTAAGGGGCGCAGATGTTTTTGTAATTCAATCAGGTTCTCCTCCGCAGGATAAAAATATTGTGGAACTCTTAATTATCTTAGATGCTTTAAAAAGAGCTTCTGCTTCAAGGATAACTTCTGTCATTCCTTATTTCCCTTATGCAAGGCAGGATAGGAAAGATAGGCCTCGCGTACCAATTACATCAAAACTGATTGCTGAAATCTTAGAGGTAGCAGGTTCAAATAGAATTTTGACAATGGATTTACATGCCCCTCAAATCCAGGGATTTTTTAATGTTCCCGTTGATCATCTCTTTGCTTCCCCTGTCTTTATTGAAAAAATTAAAGATTTAAATTTAGAAAATTTATGTATCGTCTCTCCAGATGTTGGAGGCGTTGAAAGAGCAAAACTCATTTCCGATAGAATAGGAGCATTCCTTGTAATTATAAATAAACAAAAAGGTGCTCCAAAAGATAAAGATAAAAAACTAAAAGTTGAAAATGTAATAGGTGATGTAGAAGGTAAAAATTGTGTAATTGTGGATGATATAATAGATGGTGGTTCTTCACTTTGTGAAAGTGCAAAAGCATTAAAAAATAAAGGGGCTTTAGATGTCTTTGGTTTTTGCACCCATCCAATCCTTTCTGGAAATGCAATTAAAAAAATAAATGAAAGTGAAATAAAAAAGGTCTTTGTAACGGATACAATTCCAATAAGTGAAGATAAATTGAAAAGTTCTTCAAAAATTGAAGTTTTAACTGTTTCAAAATTATTTGGAGAAGCAATAAAAAGAATCCATGAAGACGATTCTGTTTCAATATTGTTTGATTAGGAGGTAATTATGTTAAAAGAAGCAAATTTGGAAGTAGAAATAAGGGAAGATTTAGGGAAAAATAAAGTTAAGAGTTTAAGAAAGATGGGAAAAATCCCCGGAATTATTTATGGTGGGGATCTCCCTGCAATGCAAATTTCTTTAAAATTAAAGGATTTTAAAGAACTGCTTAAGCAAAAAATCCATGAAAATACTATTTTTTATTTAAAGGTTAAAGGTGGAGAAAATCCAAAACCAGCACTTATACAAAATTATCAAATTCATCCTGAAACAGGCGAAATTCTCCATATTGATTTTATAAGAATTGATATGGAAAAAGAAGTAATAGTTAAAGTGCCTATTGAATTTGTTGGAACCCCCGTTGGAGTAAAACAAGGGGGTTATCAAGATATTAATTTAAGAGAAATCCACATACAAACAAAAGCAAAAGAAATCCCAGAAAAAATAGTATTGGATATCTCATCCCTTGAGCTTGGAAAATACCTTAAAGCAGGAGATATCATAATTCCAGAGAATTGCAAGCTTAAGGAAAATCCCGAAACAGTAATTGTAAGAATAGGCATTCCAAAAGCAGTTGCTGTTGAAGAAGAAAAACCAAAGGAAGAGGCAAAAGAACCTGAAGTTATATCTAAAGGAAAGAAAGAAGAAGAAAAAGCTGAGGAGGAAACCGAAAAATAATACATTTCTTCTTTGGATTGGGGAATCCTAAAAAAGAGTTTGAAAAAACACCACACAATTTGGGATTTGAAATCTTAGATTATTTAAAAAATGAATTTAATGGGAGTAAATGGAAAAAGAAGAATTTTAGTTTAATTTCTGAGGTTCAAATTGAAAATGAAATAGTGTTTTTAGTCAAACCATTGACCTTTATGAATTTGTCTGGTGAAGCAGTTAAAAAGTTTATTCAAGAAGGGCTTTTGAGCAAGAATAATTGTTTGATTATTTTTGATGACTTGAATTTGCCTTTTGGAAAATTGAGATTAAAACTGAAGGGTTCCTCTGGAGGGCACAAAGGTATGGAGTCAGTATTAAAAGCTTTTGAAACAAATCAAGTTTCAAGGTTGAGAATTGGTATAGGACCAAAAATAGGAGATCCAACAATTTATGTTTTAACTCCTCTTGATAAAGAAAAAATAAAATTATTTGAAAATTCTCTTCCAAAAATCAAAGAGGGTCTTTTAATTTATATAGAAGACAAAGAAAAGGCAATGCAATATTTCAATACATAATTTAGCTTTTTCCCAGCGTTCGTGAAAGGGCTTTGATCTGCTCCAAACTCAATTTATTTTACAGGTTGTGCAAGCACAACCCCTACATCATCTCAGTTGTCCGTTAGCCGTGTCCATTGACCGTTTTTGAAAAACCACTGCGGCAATTTATATGATGTTCCTACTGCTCTTCTGCTCTTTTGTATGCGCAATGTTTATGAGGCTGTCCGACAATTATTTTTATAGAAAACCAGAAATATTTGATAAATAGATCAATTTATGAGACTTATAGGAAAAATTGTGTAAAGTATATGAAAAATTTCTTTTAAGAAATT
>JBBISU010000076.1:0-15315 GCA_037441225.1 Acidobacteriota bacterium | reverse complement strand
TCTGTCAAGAGAAAAAATATATAAAATCAATGAATAGCTGGATTTGAATTTGCAATTTTGATTATTTAAATGAGAAAATCAGCCCCTTTCTCCTTCTTTGATTTTTTTCCTTCACATATTTCTTTATTATTTTTTTGTATTTGAGATACCCCTTATTCCCACACCTCCTTTTGACTTCTAAAAAACTTCCATCAAGGAAAAGATTAAATTCTTTAAATTTCTTGATTAAAGAATCTCTCTTATTTTTTATACCTTTTAAGAGAAATTAAAATAATTTTACTCCCCACAAATCGTGCAAGTGTATTATTCCTATTAACTTATCTTCTTTGTCTTTGATAAAAAGGGAAGTTATCTTTTTTTCTTCAAATATTTTTAATGCCTCTGAAGCAAGGCAGTTTTCTTCAATTGTAATTGGATTGGGCTTCATACATTCACCAGCATTTTTCTGGAGCAGTTTTTCATCCTTTTGTAAAAGGCGCCTTAAATCCCCATCTGATATAACTCCTTTTAAAATTTCTGCTTCATTTATAACAGCTGTTATTCCAAAGCCCTTTTTTGACATTTCATATATTACATCCTTCATATTTGTATTTAAATAAACCTTTGGAACTTTTTCTCCTATATGCATTAAGTCCTTTATTTTCATAAGTTTTTTGCCCAAGGTTCCTCCTGGATGTCTTAAAGCAAAGTCCTCTTCTTTAAAACCCTTTCTTATAAGAAGTGCCATTGAAAGGGCATCACCTAAGGCAAGGGTTGCAGTTGTTGAAGCAGTAGGTGCTAAATTCATTGGACAGGCTTCTCTTGAAATTTTTATACTTAAAGTAATATCAGATATACTTGCAAGGGATGAATCAAGTTTTCCAGTCATTGAAATTAAAGGAACACCTATTCTTTTTAAAACTTCTGCTAATTCTAATATCTCCTCTGTTTCTCCACTATAAGAGACAGCAATTACAACATCCCCTTCTGTAATAACCCCCAAATCCCCGTGGATTGCTTCTGTGGGGTGCATAAAAATTGCAGGCGTTCCAGTAGAAGACATCGTAGCTGCAATTTTCCTGCAAATTATCCCTGACTTCCCTATCCCTGTTATAACAACTTTTCCTCCACAGCTGTAAAGTAAGTCAACTGCTTTTACAAAGTTTTCATCTAAAGACTTATAAATCTCCATAATTGCATCTGCTTCAATCTTTAAAACATTTTTTGCTACTTCCAAACTCATTTTATAACCTCCTTGATCCTTAAAAGTGTCTCTAATAATTTTCCTAAATTTTCTAAGGGAAATTGTGTTTTGCTATCCGATAATGCATTATCTGGCTCTGGATGGGTTTCCAAAAACAATCCATCTATTCCAACTGCAACTGCTGCTCTGCACAGGGGCTCTAAAAATTCTCTTTCACCACCTGAAAAACCACCTTCACCTGAGGGCTTTTGCAAAGAATGGGTTCCATCATATATAACTTTTCCAAATTTCTTCATAATTAAAAGAGATCTCATATCCACAACAAGATTATGATAACCAAAAGATGCACCTCTTTCTGTTAAAAAAACTTCTTCACTTCCACCTTTTTTAACTTTTTCAACAGCATAATACATATCTTCAGGTGCCATAAACTGGCCTTTTTTAATATTTACAGGCTTTTTTGTCTTACCAGCTTCTAAAAGCAAATCCGTTTGTCTGCATAAAAAAGCAGGGATTTGAATAAAATCAACAACCTCTGAAATCTTTTCAACTTGATTTGTTTCATGGACATCTGTTATGATTGGAAGATTAAACCTTCTTTTGATTTCCTTAAAAACTTCAATCCCCCTTTCAATTCCAACACCCCTGAAAGAAGAAATGGAAGTTCTATTTGCTTTATCAAAGGATGCTTTAAAAACCCAAAAAATTTTATCATTAAAGGGACTTAAAATCTTTATCATCACCTCTACTTGTTTTAAAATTTTTTCTTCTCCTTCAATTACACAAGGACCTGCAAAGAAATAAAATTTATTTTTTTCCATCTATCTTTCCTTTCTTGTTTATATGAGAAGCTTCTACAAAACTTTTAAAAAGTGGATGGGGATTTAAGGGCCTTGATTTAAATTCAGGGTGGAACTGGACAGCAATAAAAAAAGGATGGTCTTTCAATTCAATTATTTCAATATAAACCTTATCTGGTGATTCACCTGAAAAAGTAAGTCCTGCCTTTTCTAATTTTTCTCTATATTGAGTATTTACTTCATATCTATGTCTGTGCCTTTCTGTAATTTCTTTTTTTCCATAAATCTTAAAAGCAAGGG
Organism: Acidobacteriota bacterium; assembly: GCA_037441225.1. GTDB lineage: Bacteria > Acidobacteriota > Thermoanaerobaculia > UBA2201 > UBA2201 > JBBFMJ01. The sequence continues at coordinate 13,032 of JBBISU010000076.1, read as the reverse complement.
AATCTTCTTTTATTATACAAACATAACTTCCAAGCCTCATTGTTCCACCTAAATCCCCCACTGAAAGAAGTTCTGGAAGCTTTACAATTACTTTATGTGGAGCACACTCATTAAATTCTGTTGAATCTGCACCTGAAAGCCCTGCAACATTTCTTGAAAATTCAATTATTGCTGTCTGAAGCCCTAAACAAATACCAAAAAAAGGAATTTTGTTTTCCCTTATAAATTTTATTGCTTTTATTTTTCCTTCCTTCCCCCTTTCTCCAAAACCACCTGGGACTAAAACACCATCTATATCTTTTAAAATATTTAATTGCTTTTTTCCTTTTTCAAAGTCCTCAGAGTCAATCCAAACAATTTCCACCGCCAAATCATTTGCAATCCCCCCATGAACCAATGCTTCAATTAAGCTTTTATATGAATCCCCATACTTTGTATATTTCCCAACAATTCCTATTTTGACCTTATCCTTTGGATTTTTAATTTTATAAACCATTTCTTCCCATTTTTTAATTTTTTTTGGTGGATGGGAAAGGTTTAAGAGATCAAGGATTTGTTCATCTAACCCTTCTCTTATAAGTTGAAGAGGTACTTCATAAATAAGTTCTGCATCTTCTTCCCCAATTACACAATTCTTTGGAACATTGCAAAAAAGAGCAATTTTTTCTTTAACATCAGAAGGTAAAGTTTTTTCAGATCTGCAAATAATTATATCTGGTTGGATACCAATTGATTGTAATTCTTTTACAGAATGCTGGGTTGGCTTTGTCTTCAGTTCATGGGCTGACTTTATGAAAGGTACTAATGTTACATGGATATTTATTGAATTCCCCCTGCCCACCTCTTGCCTGAACTGTCTTATTGCTTCAAGGAATGGAAGGGATTCTATATCTCCAACAGTTCCTCCAATTTCAACAATGATTATATCTTTTTCTTCTGATATCCTTTTGATACAATTTTTAATTTCATCTGTTATGTGTGGAATTATTTGGACAGTTGAACCTAAATACTCCCCTTTCCTTTCCTTTTCAATTACCTGTTGATAAATCTTTCCAGTTGTATAATTGTTTAACTTGGAAGTTGTAATTGATGTAAACCTTTCATAATGACCTAAATCCAGATCAGTTTCTGCCCCATCTTCTGTTACATAGACCTCTCCATGTTGAAAAGGTGACATTGTACCTGGATCTACATTTATATAAGGGTCAAATTTAATGAAATCAACAGAAAATCCCCTTGCTTCCAAAATTGTTCCAATTGATGAGGCAGTTATCCCTTTTCCAATTGATGAAACAACGCCACCTGTTATAAAAATATATTTCGTTTGCATTATCTTTCCCCCTTTTTTAGAATTTCTTCTACTTTTTTTGCATCTTCTGGCGTATCAACAGATAAAGAATCAAAGGGTGCTTCTTCTACATAAATTTTAATTCCATAATATAATGCCCTCAATTGCTCCAGTCCTTCTGCTTCTTCTAATGGAGAAGGTGGAAGGGATACAAATTTTAAAAGAATATCCCTTTTGTATCCATAAATTCCTATATGCTTTCTAAAAGAACTAAAATTTCTTGGATAGGGAATTTCAGCCCTTGAAAAATAAAGGGCAAAATTTTTTTCATCCTTTACAACCTTTACAACATTTGGATCTTTTGCAGAAAATTCATCTAAGGGATAATCCATTGTTGCCATTTCATAACCTATAAGGAGTGCTTCTTTGAATTTCTTTAAGGTTTCCATCTTTATTAATGGTTCGTCTCCTTGCAAATTTATATAATAATCAGAAATATAAGCCTTTGCAACTTCTGCAACCCTATCTGTTCCAGATTTACAATCTTTTGAAGTCAAAACTGCCTTTCCACCAAATCCATCTACTTTTTCCTTTATCTCTTCTGAATCCGTTGCAACTATTACATCTACATCCTTTAATTGCATTGCCTTTTCCCATACCCATTGAATCATTGGTTTTCCCAATAGATTATGGAGCGGTTTTCCATAAAACCTTGTAGAAGCCAACCTTGCTGGAATAACAATAAGACAGGACACAATTAATTTTATCTTATAATAAAAAATATGTCAAAATTAAAAAAACCATTCACTTGAAGCAATGGAAATTTGAAAACCTTTTTTTTCTTTAAAACCATAGCCAAAATCAATCCTTGTAAGTTTTGCAACCTTAGACCTTAAAACTTCTAATCTTATTCCAAACCCTAAATCAAAATAGAAGGCACTTTCATTAAAGCTTTTTTGCCATCCCCAAACCTTTCCTCCATCAGCAAAAAAGGCAATTCCAATATTTGCAATAGATAAAACATTTGAAAAAATTAAATTCTTTTCCATTAAAGTCACCCTGAACCTCTTTGAACCTGTATCTACATTTATTTTGTACCCCCTTTGTCCCTCCATATTTCCAATATATAATACTCCATCTAAATTTGGATTAATAAAACCATCAAATTGAGTTGCAAAGATTAAAGTTGCCTTTTGGTTTAAAGGATAAAAAATATTTGAAAAAACTGAATAGTAAGAATTATAAAACTTTTCATTTAATGTCTTTAAATCAAATTTAAATTTTCTCTGCCAGAAAAGTTTATTTTTATATTTTCCATCTTCATAAGAAAACCTTATAAGCTGGCTTTCATCTCCATTCCAGATAGGAGATGAAAAGCCACACTGAAAAAAATATTTCGGGCCCAATAAAAAGTCCTCGTCAGAAGTAAAGCCAATAAGACCTTTTGTTTTTATGTACCTTGCTTTTATCTTTTCAAAAGCAAAGCCAAGAAAAAGAAAATTATAAGATTCATCTTCTTTAAAAGGATTCCCTTCTATTATTATTTTATCTGAAACAAAATCCCTCCCCAACCTTTCAAAAAAAACATAAAATCTAAAAGCTTCATTTTCCTTAAAACCAATCCTTTTGCCAAATTTTAAATTAAAATTATTTTTTCTTAAAATATAAGTATATGCCTTTTCCCCTTCCCAGTATAATGTAAATTCTCTTCTTTCCCTAAAAATTACCAAATCAAACCCCTTTTTTACATTTATATGGTCAAAGGGTTGGGAAAAATAATAAGAATGCCCAGAACCCTCATTTGTATTCCATAAAGAAAAACCACCATCTAAGGTTGAATTAAAAAGTTGTGGATCATCATAAGATAAAAGATAAACCCTGTCATTTATCTCTTTTTCAAATGACAAAAGGAGGTTTTTTCCTAAACCTAAAAAATGGTTTTCTTCTAATTCGACTGAATAAGTTGTTTCACCACCCTGGGCACTAAAAGAGATACCTGGCTTTGTTGTCCAGGTATCCCTTGTATTTACATAAACAATACAGCCACCCTCTGTTTCTTCATAATTTATTGAAACAGGATTGAGGAGCCCTGTCCTTCTAAGCTTCCTTTCACTTTCTTCAAAATTTAAGGGATCACAAGGGTCGCCTTCTTTAAAAGTAAGTTCTCTCCTTATGTAATTTTCTTTACTTAAAATGTGTAAAAAATTTGCAGTTCTATAAATCCACCCAGATTCTTCTTTTTTTGATGTATCAAAAATTTCCTGTCTATTTAATACTATTTTTTCAATTAACTTTTCTTTTGAAATTAAACTTAATGGAAAAAAGAGTAAAAAAAATAAAAACTTCATCCAATAAAAAAAACTACCTTTAGGGCTTTATGGGAGATAAAATCTTCCATTCCTTCAAAGAAATTTTCAAGTCCTCTATAAATTTTATTTGGAATATGTGATAATTCTAATCCGCTTTCAAGGAAATCAAGCATTTGATACCAGGTCCCAAACATCCTCCTTCCAATTATTGCATAAAGATTTATTCCTTTAAAAATTACATCATTTGTATAATCTAAAATATTTATATTATCTTTAGAAGGAATACCTAAAAGGGATACTTCCCCTCCCCTTCTTATAACTTTTAAACCCAAATTTAAAGCACTTTCTGCCCCTGAGATTTCAAGAACTGTATCTATTCCTTCTGGACATATATTTAGAATTTCTTTTGATATTTCTTCCAAATTTTTTCCCTTCACATCAATTACAAAAACCCTTTCCTTTAAATTATTTTTTTCAATCCAATTTTTTGCAATTGAAATAACTTCACTACTTAATTCTGTAATTATTACTTTTTTTGCTTTTAAAAATTCACAAAGGGAAGATGCCATAGCACCAATTGGTCCATAGCCAAGGATTAAAACATTCTTTCCAGAAATTTGGACTGGATATATTGTATGAACAGCATTACCAAGAGCATCTAAAAAAGAAGCTATTTCTGGTTTTAAATTTTCATTAAGTTTTACTAAATTATTTATTGGAACTTTCACAAATTCAGCAAAACATCCATTATCATGAACTCCTAATATTTTTGTATTTTCACAGATATGTCCCCTTCCAGTCCTGCATTGAAAACAAAATCCACAAACTTTATGCATTTCAGCAGAAACATAGTCGCCTTCCTTAAAAAAATTGCTCTTTGTACTTGGACCAAAAGAATAAATGTTTCCACAAAATTCATGGCCATAAATAACTGGAATTTTTAAACTCTTTAAAATTGATGGATCTGATTTATATATATGCCTATCAGTCCCACAAATTGAAGTTGCTTTTACTTTTATCAATACTTCTCCTTCACAAGGTTCAGGAATTTCTGCTTCCCCTATCTCTGTACCTTTTTTACCTTCTTCTCTATTTATCTTTAAAACTGCCTTCATTTTTTTCATAATGCCCCCTTATTTTCTATTTCTTTTTTTAATCTTTCAATTATTTCCTTTAACTGAAAATTACCCAAATCCACCCCTTCCCTTGTCCTCACTGAAACAGATTTATTTTTTTCCTCCCTTTCTCCAACTATAAACAAATAATTTGTTTTAAGTTGTGTTGCTTCTCTGATTTTTTTCCCTAAACTTTCATCTCTTAAATCTGCCTCCACATAAAATCCTTCTTTTCTCAAAATTTCTACCACTTCCTTTGCATAATCTCCAAATCTCTTTTCAGAAACAGGGAGGACTGCTATTTGTCTTGGAGAAATCCATAAAGGAAAAGAGCCGCCATAATTTTCTGTCAAAATTGCAATAAACCTTTCAAGGGAACCAAGTATTGCTCTATGAACCATAACAGGCCTTGCCATCTTTCCATCTTTTTCCATATATTCCAATTCAAACCTTTCAGGGAGGGAAAAATCTAACTGGATTGTACCACATTGCCAATCCCTTTTTAAAGAATCTTTTATTGTAAAATCAATTTTTGGTCCATAAAAGGCGCCTTCCTTTGGCTTTAGTTTGTAATCTATTTTAAGATCCGATAATGCATCTTTTAAGGCATTTTCTGCTCTCTCCCATAATTCTTTTGAACCCATTGCTTTATCTGGCATAGTGGATAAAGCAACTGAAAAATCTTTAAAGCCAAAATCCTTATAAATTTCAAAAACCATTAAAAGCACTTCTTTAATAACATCTTTTATTTGATCTACTGAACAAAAAATATGGGCATCATCTTGTGTAAAAGCTCTTACCCTTAAAAGCCCATTTAAAACTCCACTTTTTTCATGTCTATGGACAAAGCCCAACTCAAAAAACTTTAAGGGTAAATCTTTATAAGAACGAAGGTCTTCCCTGTATATCAAGATATGCCCTGGGCAGTTCATTGGTTTTACAGCATAAGAGACCTCATCAATTTCAGTGAAATACATATTTTCTTTAAAATGTTCCCAATGCCCTGATCTCTTCCATAGTTCTTCATTTAATATCAAAGGTCCTTTAACTTGAACATAATCTTTCTCAAAATGCTTTTCTTTAATATAATTTACAAGCTTATCATAAATCTTCATACCATAAGGCAAAAAAAAGGGAAAACCAGGGGCTTCTTGATGGAAAGACCATAATTTACAAATTTTTCCAATCCTTTTATGGTCTCTTTTTTGTGCTTCTTCTAAGAATTTTAAATACTCTTCCAACTCTTCTTTTTTAAAAAAAGCAGTTCCATAAATCCTTTGAAGCATTTCCCTTCTTTCATCTCCTCTCCAATAAGCACCTGCAACTTTTAATAATTTAAAGTATTTTATATAACCTGTTGAAGGAAGATGAGGACCTCTGCACCAATCAATAAAATCTCCTTGTTTGTAAAAAGAAACTACATCTTCTTTTATTTCTTCAAGCATTTCTAATTTAAATTTTGCCTTCATTTTTTTTAACAGTTCTCTTGCTTCTATCTTGCTCATTTCTATCCTTCTTATAGGGATATCTTCTTCAATTATTTTTCTCATCTCCTTTTCTATCTTTGGAAAATCCTCCGGTGACAAGGTTTCCTTTAAATCAAAATCATAATAAAAGCCATCTTCTATTGTGGGACCTATGGCAAACTCTACATCTTTGTAAATTCTTAAAACAGAGTGAGCCATTAAATGAGCAGTGGAATGCCTTAAAATATCAAGGGCTTCGAGGTTTTCTTCCATTAAAATTTCCAGATTGCAATCCTCTTCAATGGGAGTATATGAATCCCTTAAAACCCCATTTATTTTAACAGCATATATTCTTTTTGAAGGAAAAATCTCTAAAATGTTTTGACCTTTTTCTATTTCTATTAATTCCCCGTTTGGAAAAGTTACTTTAATTTTCATAAAATTATCTCCTTATTTTTAGTAAGCAATAATTTTTGCAAAAAAAATTTCTTACCTTGATGTTATATACTTTATATAAATTTGATAAAGCAAGTCCTTTCTTGCTTCCCTGTATCTCTCAATAAACCTTATATTTTTCTTTGCAAAATCATCTTCTGGATCAATCGCCACAACTTCTTTAAAATACTTATAAGCTTCATCTAAATTTTCTTCCTTTAATTTCAATATCCCTAAATTATAATTTGCAACAATGAGTAACTCTTTGGCTTGAAGAATCTTTTCTTCTTTGTATATTGGATTTAAAATGCTTATTGCTTGTTCATAATTTCCAGAAGAGATATAAGATTTTGCTGTATTTATTTGATTTAAGAATTTTTGGATGTCCTCATAAAATGCTTTTTCTTCAAAAGATAAGGGCTTTAATTCCAGTGCCATTTTATAATATTTATCTGCTTTTTCATAATCTTTTTCTTTATAAGCATTATAAGCAATATCTTTATATTCCTTGAAAACTACATCCACAGGCCTTCCATCAACTGTTTCTTTTTTCTTCTTAGCCATTGATTCCCTTATGTTTGTTATCAATTCTATTGCATGGGCATATTCTTTTGCATCAGGTTTGATTTGAGAAAGTTCCTTTAAAGCTTCTTCATATTTTCCTTGACTTATAAGACCTTCTGCTTTTACAATAAGCAAGTCAGGGCTTAAAGGTTTGGAACCTTTTTCACCTTTTCCCATTAAAAGCCAGCCAACTATAAGAATTGTTAAGACAAAAAAACCAATGCCAACTGGCAAGAATATTTTTTTCTTCTTTGGTGCAACTTTTGGTACTTCTTCTCTTTTTGGGATTTCTGGCAGAATCTCTTCAAGAGTTATTCTTTTTTCTTCCACTTCTAATTTAGGTTCTTCTTTTGCTTTTTCCTCTTCTTCCAACTGCTTCAAATAATTCCTTGCGCCAATATGATGAGGATCCATTGATAAAATATCTTGAAATTGTTTTTTTGCTTCTTCTTTTTTCCCTTGCTGAAATAAGCTTAAAGCCAGATTATAAAGTTCTTCAATTTTTCTTTCTTCTTCCACAATTCTTTGTTTTGCTTCTTCAATTTTTTTTGCTGCCTCTTCATTGTTCATATCAATTAAAAATATCCTGCTCCAAATATCAATTGCTTCTTGATATTCCCCAAGCTGAAAAGACCTTTCACCTTCTTTTAGCAATGAATCAATCCTTTCCATCTGTGCAGGTGCTAATTTTATTTCCGAAACCTTAAAAGCTTCCAATCTTTCTGAGGATTTAGTGGAAACTTCTTCAGCTTCTATTTTTTCTTCTATGGGAGGAGATTCTTCAATTTTTGTTTCTTGAAGCTGGAAAGAACTTAAATCCTTTTCCTGCGGCATAGTTGGTTTTGCTTCTTCAACCTTAATCTCTTCACTAAAGGAAGTTTCTTTTACTACTTCAATTTCTTCAGGTTCTCTCTTTAATTGCTCTATTTTTTCTTTTAATTCCAACAATTCAGGGTTTGTTTCATCCAAGGCAAGCCCTTTATTTATTTCTTTTAAAGAGTCCTCAAGGGCTCCTTCATCATAATAGTCCTTTGCTCTTTTAATAAATTGCACAACAAATGCCCGGATTTCTAATTTTTCTTTCGCCCTTTCAAACATCTCTTTTGCTTCATTATTATTTGGATCCTTTAATAAGATTTTATTTAAGATATCAATAGTTTTTTCAAATTCTCGATTATTGTATTGCTCTATTGCTTTTATTAAAAGTTCATCTAAGTTTATCTCTTCTTCTGGACCATATTTTGAAATTATTTGAGAGATATCAATTTCCAAATTTGGATCCTTTGCCTTCTCCATTAATAATTTTGCAGGTTCAAATAAAGGGTCTAATTTTAAAATAAAATCACATCCCATTATACAATCATCCATATTCCCATTTAAATAAAGGGATATAGCTTGCTTAAAGGATGATTCAATCCTGAATTTTGTAGCTTCAGGTAGCTCTGGATTTCCTGGATAATCTTCTTTTACCATAATAGTTATATTATCAAAACTTAAAAGAAAATTCAAATCTTTTTAAAAATTGATAAAATTTTTGGAATAAATAAGTCAAATGTTTTGTTATCAAGAACAAATTAAGGAGGCATTATGTTAGATTTATTATTAATTTTAAAACAATATTATGAACTTGAAGAAGAGCTTTCAAAATTTTATCTTTTGCTTTCAGAAATCTTTGAAACAGATTCAGAAGCATCCAAATTTTTTTCAAAGTTATATTTGGAAGAAGAGCAGCATAAATCAATTGTTTTATATCAAATGAAGCTAATTAATACAAATCCAATTCATTTCAGGGATGTAAAAATAAACGGTGCACTTATAAAAAAAACAAAAGAGTATCTTAAAGAATTTTTATCAAATACAAAGGATTTTGAACTTCAAAAAACATTAAAAATTTCCTTAATCTTAGAAGCATGCACTATGGAAAGTTACTTTTCTTCTGTTTTTAACTCCCTTTCTCCTGAACTTGAAAATTTAACTAAAAATATGCAAAAGGAATCTCAAAATCATTATAATAAGATTAAAGATTTTATGAAAAAGAAAGGATTTGAAGTTCCTTCCTTATCAGAGCCAGACATAAAAGGAATAGAAGAATTGGAAAGGCAACTTGAGAAATGTTTCCAAGATACTTAGTTAATTTTCCAAAAGATGTAAATAATTTTGTTCTTGAAAAATTATTAAATATTTCATCTTTAGGAGTTTTAATCTTAGATGAAAATTTAAAAATAATTTATTGGAACAAAGGAGCTGAAAAGATAACTGGTTTTTCTTTAAAGGATGTTTTTAATAAATCTTTTAAAGATTTCAGCATAATTGAAATATATTCTAAGAAAAAGGAAATAAATTTTAAAAATTTAATAAATCAACTGATTACTGAAAAACAAAATTCAGTAAATGTTGTATATATAAGGCATAAAGAAAATTATAGATTTCCCATTGAACTTAATTTCTTTTATTTTTATGATGAAAAAAAGGAAAGGAATATTATACTTGGAATCTTTTCCATTTTAGATATGGTTATTTATACAAAAAAATTAATAAAATCTTTAAAAGAAAAGGCAAACAAGGATTTTCTTACTTTGCTTCCTAATAGAAGATTCTTAGAATATATAATAAATAAAAAGATGAGGGAGTTTAAAAGATTCAGTGCAAATTTTGGCATAATTCTTTTTGATATAAATAATTTTAAATCAATAAACGATTGTTTTGGCCATAAAGCAGGAGATAAAATTTTGAAAATCTTTTCAAATACCATAAAAATTAATTTAAGGGACTGTGATATCCTGGGAAGATGGGGAGGAGATGAATTTATTGCAATAATTTTAAATGTTGATATGGAACAATTAAAAATGGTATCTGATAAATTAGTTGATATTGTAAGCAAGAAATTATTCAAAGAAAAAGAACACAAGTTTCATATTTTTGTTTCAGCTGGTTATGCTTTAAATCATAAGGAAGATTCCATTGAAACTCTTATTGAAAGGGCAGATAAAAGTATGTATAAAGAAAAATTTAAAAAAATACATCCATAGAAACACAATTTACAGCTGATGCCATTTGAGGCATAAAACCAGTGTGATGAAACCTAATAATTCCATTTTTTATAGGAAAATTTAAAAGAACTTTTAAAACATCTATTCCACATATTTTTAAATAATCTGCTTTTTCTTCTTTAAATATTTCAAAATTTTTTAAATCCTTTTTTATAAAAAAGTCAAGTAAGTGGTTTTCTTCATCCTTTGCTTTTTCCATAACTTCTTCTGTGGCAGGAAAATTATGCCCATATCTTGGACCAATATGGGAAAGATCAATTGCTGCTATATAAAAAATATCATCTCTTGAATTTAAATAACTAAAAAATCCAGAATAATCCTTAAAATGCCCTTGATGCCCATCAACAAGCAAAGGTACTAAAGAAAAATCTTTTCTTAAAAAATATTGGAGAAAAATAATTTGAAGTTCAATTGAATGCTCCTTTGAATGGGATAAAACATCATAAAAATCAGGTTCTCCGAAATTTTCTATGAACTTTTTTAATATTTCTTCCTCTATTGGAACTATGCCAAGGGGTGTTTCAAAGGGGATTGGAAGAATTGATAAGGGCTTTGAGAGACCATAATGGGAAACTCCAAAAATTATTATTATCTTTTTATTTTTTAAATCTAAATTTTTATAACAATGAGCATAAGCTGGTTTTGAAATATTTATATCAAGATGAGGTGCAATTAAAATATCTGGTTCTTTTTCCCTCAAAGGGACATCTATTTCTTCTATTTCCTTTAAAAATTCAATTAATCTTTCCTTTGATTCAGGGAAAGAAGAACCTGCACAAATTGGTTTTCTTATGCCACCCCTTAATATACTTTCTGCCTTACTCCTAATCATTTGTGAATAATTTTCATCTTCCAAAAGTCCTAAACTGGATAATTGATTTACCAATAGAGAAATTTCTTCCCTTGAAGGAAGGACTCCTTTTTTCTTAAAAAATTCCATTCTCAAATCATCACAACTATTATTTCCATCCATTAAAGTAATTAAAAAAAATGATTCAGGAGATAAAAAAACCATTTGTCCACACAAATCAAGTGGATCTTTTAAAATGACCATTTCCTTCCCATCAACTATTGTTGGAAATACCTCAACAGCTCTTATCTTAGGTTTTAAATCTTCCAATTTATACAACAGGGGTTAGCCAGCCCCACTTATCTTCTCTTTTTAATTCAATAATATCAAAAAAGGCTTTTTGTAAATTTCTTGTGATAGGGCCTGTTTTTCCTTCACCCACTTGAATTTTGTCAATTGATCTAATTGGCGTTATCTCAGCTGCTGAACCAGTAAAAAAGACCTCATCAGCAATGTATAACATTTCTCTTGGAATACCCATCTCAATTACTTCATACCCAAGGTCCTTTGCAAGGCATATAACTGAATCCCTTGTAATCCCTGGCAAAACAGAAACAGACAAAGGAGGAGTTAAAATTTTACCTTTATAAACCAAAAATATATTTTCGCCACTTCCTTCTGACACCATACCAAAAGTATCAAGAGCAATCCCTTCCACATAACCATCTATCTTTGCTTCTAATTTAATTAATTGTGAGTTCATATAATTTGCCCCACATTTTGCAAGCCAGGGAAATGTATTTGGTGCCATCCTGTTCCAGGAAGAAACCTTAACATCTACGCCCTTTTCAAGTGCTTCTGGTCCTAAGTACTTTCCCCAATCCCATACAGCAATTGCAACATCTATAGGGCAATTCCCTGGATCAACACCTAAACTATGAAACCCTCTGTAAACAACAGGTCTGATATAGCAATCTTCAAGCCCATTTGCTTTTACAGTTCCAATACAAGCATTAAAAATTTCTTCCTTTTTATAAGGAATCTCCATTCTATAAATTTTTGCAGAATTAAACAACCTTTCTATATGGTCCATCAACCTGAAAACCATTGGTCCTTTTGGGGTTTTATAACACCTGTCCCCTTCAAAAACTGAAGAGCCATAATGAACTACATGGGATAAAACATGTATTTTTGCATCTTCAAAAGGTAAAAGTTTACCATTCATCCAAATCTTCTTACAACCAGGAAAAGACATAAATACCTCCTTATAATTCTTTATTTAAAAAACAATTTATAACTTCTTTGGGGGCATCAGTGCTTTTAAAATTCTTCATAGAAATAAATAAATGTTTAGTATATCCAGTTGCACAAACTTGAGAATCTTTAATTATCTTATATTCAAATTTTATCATTTTTTTATTGATTTCTCCAATTGAAGTATGTATTTCAAATTCATCATCATATTTTAATGCTTTTTTATAACTAACAAACATTTCAACTACAACAAGCCCATAGCCAGTTTCTTCCAGTTCCCTATAAACTACACCTTTGCTTTTGCAATATTGAGTTCTTCCAATTTCAAACCATTGTGCATAAGCACCATGATATGCCACACCCATTTGGTCTGTTTCTCCATATCTTACTCTTTCCTTTACAATTACTTCATCCATAAAGCATTATATATTAAAAAATTTTTTAAAAAAAATCAATTTGAAATTAATCAAATGAGATTACAATTTTAAAATGGAACACTTAACTTTAATTTTGAAATGTCTTTATTTTGTTATGCTTAAAAAATATAATTTTTTCAGTATGGTGTTATGCTTCATATGGTAATGGACAAAATAAATTTGTTAAAATAGATACGGAAAGGAGAGTTTATAGAAGAAAAAATTAAAAGGAGTTTCAGTATAGAAAAGAAGTTAGAAATTCTAAGGGAACACTTAAAAAACAGAGTGGTGCTTGTCAAGAATTTTGTGTCTAATCATAATTTATCTCCAAAGAATCTCAAATTA
>JBBISU010000075.1:0-15355 GCA_037441225.1 Acidobacteriota bacterium | reverse complement strand
CAAAATCTTTATTATTAAAAACTATTAATCAATAAAATTGAGCAACTTGGGCTAAAACACGGACACGGAAAACGGACTACTGCTCTACTGAATTACATTCTTTCAACTTCATTTTTTGGTTAATGAAAAAATATTATTTTAGCATTGGTATTTTTATATTATGTTTTTTTGCTGTTTCAATTGCAATTTTATAGCCAGCATCTGCATGTCTTACAATTCCCATTCCTGGATCTGTCTTTAAGACCCTTGAAAGCTTTTTTTCTGCAAGCTTTGTTCCATCTGCTACTACCACCATTCCAGCATGGATAGAATAGCCCATTCCAACACCACCGCCGTGATGGACAGAGACCCAAGTAGCTCCTGCACAAGTATTTATTAAAGCATTAAGTATTGGCCAGTCAGCAATTGCATCAGAACCATCCATCATCCCTTCTGTTTCCCTGTTTGGGGATGCAACTGAACCAGAATCCAGATGGTCTCTTCCAATTACAATTGGTGCTTTTAATTTTTTCTTCTTCACCATCTCATTAAATTTTAATCCTGCCTTATCCCTTTCACCATAGGAAAGCCAGCAAATCCTTGCAGGAAGCCCTTGAAATTTTACTCTTTCTTCAGCCATCTTTATCCATCTTTTTAAAGATTCATTTTCAGGGAAGAGTTCTAAGATTGCTTCATCTGTCTTATAAATATCTTCTGGATCCCCAGAGAGAGCAGCCCATCTAAAAGGACCAGAGCCTTTGCAAAAGAGGGGTCTTATAAATAAAGGAACAAAACCCTGAAAAGAAAAGGCATCTTCAACTCCTGCTTTTTTTGCTTGTGCTCTTATATTGTTGCCATAATCAAAAGTTATAGAGCCCCTTTCTTTTAATTTAATCATTGCCCTTACATGGACTGCCATTGTTTCATAACTTCTTTTAATATATTCTTCAGGATTATTTTTTCTTAATTCCAGTGCTTCTTTTAAAGCCATTCCCATTGGCACATATCCATTTAATTCATCATGGGCTGAAGTTTGATCTGTTAAAACTTCTGGTGTTATGTTTCTTTCAATCAACCTTGGAAGAAGTTCTGCTGCATTTGCCACAACTCCAATAGATTTTGCAATTCCTTTTTCTTTATATTCTATGGCTTTATCAATTGCTTCATCAATTGAGTTGTAATATTCATCCAAATATTTTGTTTCAATTCTTCTTTTAATCCTTTCTTCATCTACTTCTGCTGCTAAAAAAGTTCCTTCATTCATCGTGCAAGCAAGGGGCTGTGCACCACCCATTCCACCCAATCCAGCAGTAACAAGCAATTTTCCTTTTAGAGAACCTCCAAAGTGCTGTCTTGCGCATTCAGCAAAGGTTTCATAAGTTCCTTGCAAAATTCCTTGTGTCCCAATATAAATCCAGGAGCCAGCTGTCATTTGACCATACATAATCAAGCCAAGTTTATCCAACTCTCTAAAAACCTCCCAGGTAGCCCATTTCGGAACAAGCAAAGAATTTGCAATTAAAACCCTTGGTGCTTCCTTGTGTGTCTGAAAAACAGCTACTGGTTTTCCTGACTGAACAAGTAATGTCTCATCTTCTTTCAAATCTTTTAATGTTTCAACTATTTTATGGTAGCAATCCCAATTTCTTGCTGCCTTACCAATTCCACCATATACAACTAATTCTTCTGGTTTTTCAGCTACTTCTTTGTCTAAATTATTCATCAACATCCTTAAAGCAGCTTCTGTTTGCCAGTTTTTACAATTTAATTTGTTTCCCCTTGGTGCTTTAATTTCCATTATTCCTCCTTATTGTGGTGAAATGTAAATTGGAAAATTGTTTACATTATTATTATTTGCTCCATAAACATAGATAGGTACACTTTCATCCAGAGAAGTAAAAAAACATATAACTGGTTCTTTTATCATGCCACAAGTTAAATTCCAAATTTCAGGCCTTCTTACATCGTTTAACTGTTTTATTTCCTTAGGATTTAAATCAATTTCTGTGTTAAAAAGATAAGTAAAATCCCCATCATAGCATTCCACTTGAACTTTTGTTGGATTTGAAGAAGGATTAACAAAGCCAACATTTGTTCTCCATAAAGCACCACCTAATGCCATTGGTTCTTTTGCATCTTTGCCGCAAGGGGTTAAAGGATAAAGTGCCATTTCTGTTTCATCAGCAAAAAACATCTCTGTTCTTTCAGCAAAAATGGCCCCTTCTCCTGCATTTGGATCTGGTGTATACATTAGAGTTTCTCCTGTCATCCCTTGAGGTAAATTTGAAAAGTCAATTTCAACCCATCCAAAAAAACTTCCAATCTCAATATGATTTTCTTTTATAATATCTATTAGCAGTTTTGATACACTATCACCAGCTGGAACTTTTAACTGGAAATTATGCTTTTCTCCATTTGATAAGTATAGATTAAAAGAAACATTTGCTTCTTGCTCTGAAGGATTTGATAATGTTAAAGAAGTATGCCAGTAAGAACCATAAGCACCAGGAGTATCAGCTACAACAAAACCACCATAATATTGGGCATTTGAAAAAGAAGAAATCAAAATTAAAGCTAAAAGAAATAAAAAACTTTTCATAATGCCTCCTTTCAAAAAAATTTTAATCCTTTTTTTCTAAAATGTCAATATATTTTTGGAATTTTTTTTATTTTTATATAGATAAGAAATTTTTATAATAAATTGTTTTTTAAGAATTCATCTATTTCTGGAATGCCTCCTTGCAAGATAATGTAGCCATCATAAGGTTCTCTTTCAGTAATTTCTCCTGCAATTGGTGTAAGCATTATTTTTTTCACTTCTTTTTTATCTTTTGTCTGTCCCAAAGCCCAGCAAAGTTTTACATAAGCAACCTCTGGAAGCATATTTTCACAAGGTATAATTCCTAAGTCCAGAAGATACCTTCCTGTATCATAAACATTCATATGGACATAACCCCAAAGGGTTTGAACAGTCATATAAATATGCATTCCCTTATCAATAACTTTTTTTAATACAGGAAAAAGTGCTCTATTCACATGACCCAATCCAGTTCCAGCAATTACAATTCCTTTATATCCTTTCTCATAAATTGCTTCAATTATGTCTGGTTGCATATTTGGATAGTAATACAAAAGAGTTACTTTTTCTTCAAAAAATGGGTAAATTGCAACACTTTTGTCTTTTCTTCTTTTGTTATAATTGTTAACAAGAGGAATTATTTCATTTACTTTAACCATCGCAAGGGGTCTTTCTCCAATTGTTCTAAAGGTTGATCTATAAGAGGAATGCATCTTCCTAACTCTTGTTCCTTTGTGAAGTAAATCATATTTATCAGAGGTTGGTCCAAACATACAAACCATAACTTCTGCAATGTCAGAATAAGCAGCAGTATATACAGCATTCATAAGATTTAAGGCAGCATCTGAGGAGGGCCTATCAGAGGATCTTTGAGAACCAACCAAAACAATTGGTATAGGTGGTTTTTGAACCATAAAAGATAAAATTGAAGCAGTGTGGTGCAATGTATCAGTTCCATGTCCAATTATAATTCCATCATATCCTTCTTCTATGCATTTTTTTATTTCCTCTGCAAGGGGAATGTATTGCTTTGGTCCCATATCTTCTGAAAAAATTCCAAATAATTTTTTTGTTGATAGATTTGCAATATCAGCAAGCTCAGGAACTGCACCATAGAGCTCGCCAGGAGAAAAGGCAGGGATAACTGCACCCGTTTTGTAGTCAAGTCGGGAGGCAATTGTACCACCTGTTCCAAGCAAAATTACATTTGGCTTTTTTGGATCCTTTGGAAAAGTTGATTCAGGGATCTGATAATGTGCCTTTTTTTGACCTATTTTTTTTATATTTTTAATTTTCTCCAAAGCAATCCCTACATTGTATCCATTGTCTAATTTTAAAGCAATATGCTTTTGATCCAATGTCTTCTGCCTTGGAAGAATAATACCTAAAAATTTTGCTTTTTCAACTTCCAGAACTACTTTATCCCATACATCAACTTTAAACTTATCAAGTAATTCCCTTGCTTTTCCAGTATAGCCATTTTCACTATTTGCCATTTTTTGCTCCTAATTCTTTAATCAATAAATAAGGGTCGAATTTCTTTTTATTAGAACTTCTAAGCTTTGCAATTACTTTTGTGAAACTTATGTTTTTTTCTTTTTTCATAATTTCTCTTGCTTTTAAAATTAGTTCTTTATCAACTTTTGACTTTTTAATATTAAAACTATTCAATAAATTTTTTCTAAGAAAGTCAAAAGAAATTTTTCCTTTTGAATATTCCTTTAACAAATATTTTATTTTATTTATATTTTTCTGCAAATTAATTTTTTCAAGTAAAGGTCTTTCCACTACAAATAACCTCCCAGATACCTTAGGAGGGATTTTCTCTTTTAAAAAATCCTCAAAATATCTATTATACTTTGAAATAGATAAGCAGTAAGCCCAGTCAGGAGGCAAACCCAATTTTAAGTATTTTTTTTCAAGCTTTATTGGAATTTCTGGTAAATTTTTTTTGATTTGATTTAATAAATCTTCTGAAATTTTTGTTGGTGGGGAATCTGTATCTGGATACATTCTATCAGGACCAGGAAGAATTCTTTCAAAATCCGTTGTAAGATCTGACAGTGCCTGCCTTGTTTCAAAAGGCACACCTTGTGTTGCTTCTTCTGCTCTTATTCTTATTTCTTCAACAGCTGTTTTTGTATCTTCTTCTTCTCCAAATACAACCAAGACAACATCTGTTTTTTTAAAATTAAAAATATACCTTAAAGATTCAATTTCATTATCAGAAAAAGGAAGTGGTTCTTCGTCTGTATGTAATATAATTGGCTTTTTATCAATGCAAGCAATCACTTTTACTCTTCCTTTAAATTCCCTTTCAAATCCCACACCGGGCTCAATTTCTTTTAAAAGAAGTCCTCCAAAACCATAAAGACAAATTCCTCTTATATCTTTCCCTTCTTCAATTGCTTTCTTTAAATATGGATTTTGTGTCTTTTGAAAAACTTCATTTAAATTTTTTATCTTTGTTTTTAAATTTTCTTTTGTTATCCCCCTTGCCCTTAATTCATCTCTTATTTTCAACAAATTATGCTGTCTTATGGCTTCACAATGCAAGAGATATGGTATGTATGAAATCTTTGGGACACCTTTTATTTCATTCCTTACCCCGCCTTCAATTGACAAATTTACATCCTGTCTTACAGATCCAATCCCACGCTTTACTTTTCCAGTTGCCCTTAAAATATTTCCAATTCTTAAAGCGACTTCCTTTGCTTCCTCTGGTGTTTCAATTTCTGCTTTTGTTATAACTTCAATTAAAGGAAAACTTAAACGATCCGTTTTAAATATTATATTATGCCCTTCATCTTTTACTTCCCTGCAAGCATCTTCTTCAAGACATATATGACTAATACCAATTTTTTTTCCAGAAAATAGTTCAACAAAGCCCTCAACACCAACAATTGCAGTCCTTTGAAAACCAGTTGGAATTGAGCCATCTAAATATTGTTTTCTTGTTATATGCAATTCGTCTACAATTGTGCAGTTTAAAAGCAAACCAATTTCAATTGCAATTTTTAAGGCATCTTTATTTATTTCAAAGGGTGGCGTATCATCCATTTCATAAGTGCAAACAGAATCCCTGTAAAGTTGGTAATAAACATTTTTCTTTGTCTTAAATTCCATCAAGGCAGTTCCATCATACTCCCCAAGTTCAGATAAAGTAGGCCTCATATGCCTTAAAATCATTGTATCTGGCTCATCTTTCCTTATTAAAGCAGGGCATCTGCAAAATAATTTTTTATCTGTCTTTAGTTGATAATGGATTTCAAGCCCTGCTTTGAACCCTAACTTTTTATAAAAATCCTTTTTTTCAAGATTAAATTTTTTCATTTAAATATATAAACCTCCTGAAATATTTAAGACCTGTCCAGTTATGTAACTAGCATAGTCAGATAAAAGAAAAGCGACACCATAAGCAATATCTTCTGGTTCACCTAATCTTTTTAAAACTATATTTTCTTTTAGACGATTTACTTGTTCTTCTGACAATTTTTCGGTCATAGGGGTTTTAATAAATCCAGGCGCAATGGCATTTACAGTTATATTCCTTGAACCCAACTCCCTTGCCAGGGATTTAACAAAACCAATAAGAGCTGCCTTAGATGAGGCATAATTAACTTGCCCAGGATTTCCCATAAGCCCTGAAACAGAGGAAATTGCCAAAATCCTCCCGTACCTTTCTGTCATCATTGATTTTATTAAAGTTTTTGAAAGATAAAAAAATGGATATAAGTTTACTTTTAAGACAAGGTCCCATTCTTCATCTGTCATCCTTAAAAGCAAATTATCCTTTGTGATTCCTGCGTTGTGAACAAATAAGAGACAGGGACCCTCATTTTTGATATTTTCTTCAACTTTTTCAATTGTTCCTTTTTCATTTAAAAGATCAACTGCTAAAGAAGATACTTTAATACCTTTATTTTTTAATTTTTCTTCTGTCTCTTTTAAAGCAGTTTCTTCTTTATCTAAAAGCAAAAGGGATGCCCCTGCTTCACCTACAACAGATGCAATTGCAGAGCCAATACCCCTTGCACCACCTGTAATTAGAACTCTTTTACCTTCAAAGGAAATCTTCATTTGAACCTCCTTAAAAAATAATCAATATATTATACTATTTTTTGAACAAAATTAAAGAAAAAAAAGTATTAAATTTGATGAAGATAGATAAATTTTTTAAAGAAATTCCATATCCTTTTAGAGTTCAAGAGGAGATGAAGTTTAAAGAAAAATTACTATCATCTCTTCCAAAAAGGGATTATGACTTTATTCCAAAGCTTGTTTTTGTCTTTTCAGTTATACTTTTAGTTTTATTGATTCCCTTTTTGATAAATAATAAAGTTCCAAATAATGCAGAAACAAAAAGGATAATAGTTTTAAATCCTTTAAAGATTAAATCAGAAGAATTAGTTTTAAAGGACTTTCATTTTTTTATTCCTGAATATAAAGAAGAAAGAATAGAGGATATTCCTTTTCGTATTGCTAAGACAGATCATTTAGTAAAATTAGAATGGCAAGCTGATGGAGTAGAAAAATATAGAATAAAAAAATGTACTTTTCCGCCCAAAAAAGGCTGTTCTTATGTGGAAGAAACAAATAAAAATTATTTTATTGACAAACCAAAAGAAGAAGAAAAACTTGTTTTTTATATTGTAGAAGCAGTTAGAAGCTAAAAGTTCAGGATTTTATTTTAAAAAAAATTTATTGTATCCTCTTTGCGGGATTTTAGCTTAAAAGAAACTAAGCAATGGCAAATATTTGGTTAAAGTCAAGGTCGCGCTTGAATGAGTTGCATATTATAAAATATAGTGGCAGGTCCATTAGCCTGCGAGCAATTAGATCAGCATTGTAAGGGCGCGGCTTGTCCCCACCCGAAAAAAGAGCAGTAGCGTAGCAGAGTGTAGTGGATGTGCTTGCAAGATTTGTAAAATAATCAAGCTGTGAAAAGCTTAAAGCTCCTAAAAAAACCTTTAAAATAAATAAAAAATATATTTAAATTTCCTTTTAATTGTAAAAAATACTCTTCCTCTACCAATATTTTTGATTATTTGAAGATTTTTATTATGAAAAAAATTTATTTCTGAACTAAATTTAATTTTGGTTGAATTTATTTTGTTTAAAGACTGATTTGAGTAAAATTTTTTAAAAAATAAACTATTTTCCCAAACTATCCTTTATCCCTTTTAAATAAACATAATCCATAATTTTTTTATACCAAATATTTGGGACTGGGATAAATGTATTTTCAAATAATATACATATTAAAGTAATAAATTTTAAATAAAAAGATTTTTTTTCATTCAAATTTTTAGCTAAAGGTATTCCTAAAAAATTTTCCATTTCAGGATGTTTTTTATAAAAAATTGTTGCAGAAATCCCTGATTTATACTGCCTTTCCATAAATTTTCTTATATTTGTCTTATGTTTATGGTATACAATTGCATCATTTCTATATTTTATTTTAAGTCCTAATTTATGCAATCTATAAGAGAGTTCAATATCTTCCCAAGCAGCATAAGGAAATGTCTCATCAAATTTTTCTTTTTTTAAAAAATTTTTTGGAATTGAAATATTAGAAGTGTAAAAGAAGTTAAAGGGAACATTTTCTGGGTCCTCTATTAATTGAAAGCCAAATTGAAGTCCCCATTCATTGATATAATCCATAAAGTGAGTTATTCTGATTGATTTATGCCAAAAGGTTCTTCCAATTATAGCACAAGAAAAATTAGTTTCTTCCTGCCTTAAAAAATGATAATATAAGCAACTCTCATTTAAAATTGTATCGTCTCCAAAAAATAAGATAACTTTCCCTTTTGCTTTACTGATGCCTATATTCCTTGCTTTTGCAGGTCCTGATGGTTCAATTGATTCAAAATAAAAAGGAAAATTAAATTTTAAATTTTTTAAAAATTCAGGGGTTTCATCTTCTGAACCATCATCTACTATGATAAGTTCAAAAGGAGGGGCTTTCTTTTGTTCCTTAATAGATTCTATTACTTCCTTTAATGTATCTAACCTATTTTTTGTTGGTATTATTATGCTTAAATTTACAGGCATATTATTTCCTTCAAATCTTTTTTAATAATATTGACTGAATTTGGAAGCATCTTTAAAAACAAAGGATTTGTGAATAATATTTCATCGCCTAAATAAGTTGGCACTAAATAAAGGGGAAATAATTTAAAATATTCTAAATCAGAAAAAACCCTTAATTTTTGAACTTCAATTCTTTTTTTATAAAGTCCATAAAGGTTTTCTTGAATTGAAAAAAATGCTCTTAAATGATTGATAATATGGGATGAAGTACTTTTTATCTTTTCTTTTTTTCTATTATTCTTATAAGGATCCAATTGGATTGCAGAAAAACCACTATCTTCTTTTAATAAATAATATAAACGGTGCTGAAAGGTAAAAAGGGCAGAAGGCAGAAATTCTTCGAGTAATTTATCTTCCATATTTTTATAAAATACCATAAAAGCATTTCTTTCAAAAAGATATGCCCTTTTAAAAATCCCCAAACTTTTTCCTGTGGAAGAACCCTTATGATAAACAACTGCAGAAGGGCAAAATTTTACTTTGTATCCAGAAATCCAGAGGCGCCTTCCCCAATCCACATCTTCAAGATAAGCAAAAAAATCACAGTCAAAGCCACCTGTTTTTATAAAGATCTCCTTTTCAAAAAAACAATTTCCCCCACAAGGAAAGGGAAGATAATTGCTTTTTAAATCATTAAAATCTTTTAAAGGAAAACCTTGATATTTTTGAAAAGCATGGCCATCAAAGGTTAAAATCCCTTCTATAAAATCAATTTTTTCCCCATCCCAGCTTAAAATTTTTCCTGAAAGAACTTCTTTTTCTTTTACATTTTTTAAAAAACTTTCAAGCCAGTTTTCCTTTACTTTGCAATCATTATTTATAAGGGCAATATATTTTCCTTGTGCTGCTTTAATACCTTCCCAGTTTGCCGTTGCAAAACCATAGTTCTTGCTTAGCGGGATAATCCTTACATCTTTAAATTTTGATGAAACAAAACTTAAAGTATCATCCTTTGAACCATTATCTACTAAAATTATTTCAAAATTATTCTTTGGAATGTTTTGTTCTAATATTGTAGGAATTAGTAATTCAAGATGTTTTTTGCCATTTAAAGTTGTAATAACTACAGAAACTTCTGGGATCATCTAAGTATTTTTTCCCAAAATCCCTTCTTTTCACCTTTTAAAGGTTTTAAGTAAGAAATATAATCAATAAGGGGTTTTAATACAATGTTCCAGGAAAATTTATCTCTTACTTTTTTTGAAAATTCCTTCCTTTTCTCTCTTGAAATTTTTAAAACTTCTAAGGTTTTTTTTACAATTAAATCTATATCTTTTTCAATGAAGAAAGCTCCTTCTTCTTCACTTAAAAATTTTTCAATTTCACTACCTTTTAAAGCAATGACTGGAAGCCCCCCATATAAAAAGTCCAAAATTCTTGTTCTAAAGGAAAGCTCTGTCTCAAATGTTTCTGGATACAAACATAAAGAAAGAGAAGAAGAAAAGTAAGCTTTTGTTCTTTCTTTATAAGGAATCCAATTAAAAATATGTATATTTTTATCCAAAAGCCCTTCTTTTTTACTCCATTCATAAAAATTATTAAAGTTTTTTTGTGGAGTTGTTTCAGTTCTTAAATGTTTTGTTACAACAAAATGGTAATCAACATAATTTTTTAATTCCTTTAAAACTTCTTTTAAAATTTCCACATCGTACCAATCGTAAAAGGAGCCAAAAAATATCACTGGCTCATTAAAATTAAAATAATTTTCTTCAAAAGTTGGTTCTTCTTCTGGAACCCCATAAGGTACAATTGTAATTAAGCTTTTAAACTCAGGGTCTTTTTGAAAAATTTCCGGTTCTAATCTCTTAGAAAGATAAAGGGCACCTAAATAAAAAATTCTTTGTTTTTCATTAGCACATAAAAAGAAATTCCCTTTTTTTAGCTGAAAAGATAAAGAAGAGAAAGCAAATTCAAATGCCTTATCATCATAAGAGAGTGCCTCAATTGGGTAAGGGTCGTATAAGTCAACTATTACATAACCTTTAAAGTTTTGAGATAAAAGATAATTTGCTGGCTCCCCTTGGACAATGGCTACATCTCTATCTTTTAAAAACTCAGAAATTGCCTCCTTTTTATAACCTTTAATAGGAAAACTTGTTTTTATTGGAATTGATTCTTTTGGAACATAAAGAATTAAATCATAAGTTTTAGACAAGAAATTTGCCATTTCAAGCATCCTTATACCAATCCCAGACATACATTCTCCAATTGGTTCCGGACAAACTATTCCAATTTTCATTTTAATATTATCTATTTTTTTTAATTAAAAATCAAGTGAAATAAAGTTTTATGTTATTTAAGTTGAAATTAAAGGGAATTTGTGGTAATATAAATATGGAGGTAAATTTATGCATATTAATGATTTATTGAAGATAGCAGTTGATCGTGGTGCATCAGATTTGCATTTAAAGGTAGGTAGTCATCCAGTAATTAGAGTGGATGGGCATTTGAGCCCTCTATTGGATCAAAAAAGATTAATGCAAGAGGATACAGTTGCAATGGCTTTTTCAATGATGTCAGCAAGGCAGAAAGAAAAATTTAAAAATAATTTGGAGATTGATTTTGCCTATTCTGTTCCTGGACTTGGCAGGTTTCGTTGTAATATTTTTCAACAAAGAGGAACAATTGCCCTTGTATTAAGGGTAATTCCAGTTAAAATTAGGACTATAAGAGAACTCCTTTTACCCCCTGTCCTTGAAAAAATATGTATGGAACAAAGGGGTTTAATTCTTTGCACTGGAACAACAGGTTCTGGAAAGTCCACAACACTAGCAGCAATGATAGACCATATTAATACAAACAGGATTGAGCATATAATTACAATTGAAGATCCAATAGAATTTTTACATAGGGATAAGAGATCAATTGTAAACCAAAGAGAAGTGGAAGTAGATACTAAATCCTTTGCTCAAGCTCTTCGTTCTGCTTTAAGACAAGATCCAGATATTATACTTGTTGGAGAAATGAGGGATTATGAAACGGTAGAAACTGCTTTAACAGCAGCAGAGACAGGACACCTTGTTATGAGCACTCTCCATACCCTTGATGCAACAGAAACAGTTAATAGGATTATTGCAATATTTCCCCCTCATCAACAAAAGCAAATTAGATTACAGCTTGCAGCAGTATTAAAAGCAGTAATTTCTATGCGACTTCTTCCAAGGGCAGATGGTATGGGAAGAGTTCCAGCAGTTGAAGTCCTAATTTCTACCCCTTATATCAGGGATTGTGTGGAAAATAAAGAAAAAACAAAACTTATAAAAGATGCTATTGCACAAGGAACAAGCCAATACGGAATGCAGACCTTTGACCAATCCCTTTATATGCTTTATAAAAGTGGTTTGATAACCCTTGAGGAGGCCTTAAGAAGAGCCTCAAACCCTGATGAATTTAAACTAAAAATTCAAGGAGTTCAATCAACAGCAGATTTGGCAAAGGAACAAATGGAAAGCTATCTCCAAGCACCAGAAGAACCAAATCCGTTGGGTGAAACAACATCAGAGGATTCTGATTTAAAGATAGATTATTCAAATCAAGAATATTAATCTTAAATCTTTAAAGCATAAAATATGTATGAATGGTATGCCTTATGGACAAAATCAAGGCATGAGTTTAAAGCAGAAGAAGCACTATTAAATAAGGGTTTTGAAGTCTTCCTTCCAACTATATTTAAGCAGTCCATAAGAAAAGATAGAAAGAGATATTATAAGGCACCACTATTTCCTGGCTATATTTTCATAAAGACAAAACTTTATCCCGATATTTATATTGATATTGTAAGAACCCATGGAATTGTAAATGTTTTAGGATGGAAAGAAAAAAAAGCACCCTCCATTCCAAAAAAACAAATTGAATCTTTAAAAATATTGGTTGACAGAAATATTCCCCTTGAAAACCATCCATTTTTAAAAGTTGGAAGTTATGTAAAGGTAATAAAAGGACCTTTAAAAGGTGTAATTGGAATAATAAAAGGTATAAAAAGCAAAAGAAAACTAATTGTACAAATAGATTTGCTTAAAAGAGCAGTTTCCTGTGAAATTTTAGCAGAAGATGTAATATCAATTGAAAATCCTTATTAAAATTGCTAAAAGGGTTTTAAAATTTTGGCTATTTTATTAAAATTAGATAAAAATCCATAACATTAGTACCAGTTGGACCTGTAATGAATAGAGAATTTATTTTTTTAAAAAAAATATAACTATCATTATTTTCTAAAAATTCCTTTGCTTTTAAACCTGATTTTTCTCCTTCTTTTATAGTATTATTATCTACAATTGCACCTGCTGCATCTGTTGGACCATCTGTTCCATCAGAACCAGCTGATAAGAAAAAAATTCCCTCCAAGCCACTTATTTCTTTTGCAAAGGAAAGAGCAACTTCCTGTGCCCTTCCACCTATTCCATTTCCTTTAACATTTACAGTTGTCTCACCACCAAATATTAAAAGTAATGGTGCTTCAATTTTTTTATTTTTCTTTTCTTCAATTGCAATTTTTGCCAGATATTTTCCCACTTCTTTTGCTTCACCTTTTATATCCTTTAATAAAATTTTTGAAAAGATACCCCTTTCTTCTGCTTTCTTTTGAATTTCTTTTAAAGCAATTGAATTATTTCCAATTAAAATATTTTTAACATTTTTAAAAATTTTATCATTTTTCTTTGGATTTTCTTCAATTTTTCCTTCTACACCTTTTTTAATTAAATTTAAAACATTTTTTGAAATTTCCTTTTCAATTTTATATTTTTTTAATATTTCCATTGCTTCTATGAAAGTTGTCTCATCAGGAGTTGTGGGACCAGAACCAATTACATCCAATTTATCACCAACTACATCTGAAATTATAAAAGAAATTGTTGGAGCAGGATATAAAAATTTTAAAAGATTTCCCCCCTTTACTTTTGATAAATGTTTTCTTATGCAATTTAATTCAAAAATATTTGCTCCTCTTTTGAGTAAAATTTCTGTTGTCCTAATTTTTTCTCTTAAACTTATTTCTTCTTTTGGATAAACAAAAAGAGAAGAAGTTCCCCCCGAGATCATTATTAAAAAGATTGAACTTTCTTTTTCTTCTTCTATCCTTTTTAAAATTTCTTTTGTTCCCTTCAAGCCATTTTTATCAGGAACAGGATGCCCAGCTTCCAATATTTTTAAATTTTTAAAGATTTTCTCTTTTAAATCTAAATGACCATATTTTGTTAAAACTATGCCATTTTTTACATAATCTTTTAATTCTTCCATTGCACCTTTAGCCATCTTATAGCCCGCTTTCCCAATTGAAAATAAAACAGCTTTTTTCCCTTTTGCTTTTTCTATCTCTTCAAATAAAATCTTTATATTTTCTTTTACAAGCTTTGATGGTTCAACAGCAGATAAACCTGAAAAATATAATTCTTTTAAAATCTCTTTCACAATAAAATTTTAACATTTCTTTTAAACATTCTTAAATAAATAATTTTTTTCATTTATAAGATCCTATAAAATATTATGGATACCTTTAACTTAAAAAAATATTTAAGCTATTAAAAAGAATAATGATAATTTAATTAAAAGATGTTTCCTAAATTATTTTTTTTAAAATAAAGAACAATGGCTGATTCATTTTCGTAAAAGAAAAAACAAATAAATTATTTTAAATTTTCTTATTAATTGAAAACAAAGGTTGAAGACAAAGTTCATTTACAGTTTCTTTTCAACTTTTTAAATTTAATAAATTTTTAATTTTAATAAATTAACTTATTGCTTTTTTCTATTGAATTTTTTTCCTTATATTCCTTTTCAATAAAATTTTTAAATCTCTCTGCCAATTCTTTCAATTTATCATCTTTTGAGTTTTTTATTATATATTCACACCTTGACAAAAGTTTTTCCTTTTTTTCTTCTAAAAAAAGCCCCAAAAACATCCCTTCAAATTCTATCTCATAATAATATGGAAAACTTTTATACAATTCTTCTACTTCTTTAATCCTTTCATATATTTTCTTTATCTTCTCCCACTCCGGTTCAATAAAATTAACCCTATCCTTTTTCATCAGCCCTTCCATTATGAAATTGAAATCTTTCATTATATTTTCTAAATCTTCATCTCTCCTTATTTTATCATAGGAAAAACCCAAACCCTTCTTTAATTCAAGGTATACTGCCCATGGAAAATATACTGATTCTTTTTTCTTTAATAATTCCTCCATTTCTTCATTGTATCTTTCCCAAAATTCCTTGCTCATCCCTTTTAAATTGTTTAAATAAAATCCTTTATCAAAACCAGTTGGATAATTTACTTTTACTTTCTTTTTTCCAAGTTCCTTAAACCTTCCTTCTTTTTTTTGCCTTTCCCTTTCCTCTTCCCTATCATATTTTAACAATCTGAGAAGAGCCATTGAATCTTGATACCTCTTTTCTTCCTTTGCTCTTTTCATTTCTTCTTTTATCTCTTTATTTTTTTCCTTTTCCTCTTGAGTTAAATTTTCTTCCTTACAGGTCTCTAAAGGGTCAACCAATATTGAAATAGTCCACTCTCCTTCACTTTTTATCAAGTCAGCTATGTTTATCCTTTTAAAATCTAAATCCTCCCTTTTAAATTGATTGTACAAATTTAAACAATAATGCTCATTCCCTTCAAATTCTATATATACCTCATTCAAATAAGGAAGTTCCCCAAAGGGAACTTTTGCTTCTAATATTAAGGGCTCACCTAAATATACTTCC
>JBBISU010000074.1:0-15643 GCA_037441225.1 Acidobacteriota bacterium | reverse complement strand
TTATAAATATAATATTTAAAGGCGTTAACAAAGAGAAATAAAATTTAAATTAAATTTCAAATAGAAAACAACCTTTGTGTTGAAGCAACACTTCTCAACGTTCTCAAAAATTTAAGATAAAATAGAATTTTTTTTGTAGGGGCGGGGCTTGTCCCCGCCCGTAAATGAATAGATTTTTTTATTTAACGGGTCGCCACAAGGGCGACCCCCTTTACTGTTCCATTTATCTGAAATTAGATAAATATAAAACTTTTTCGGCTTTCCATTTTGAACTGTCTCATTTTTCAATTGCATTTTTAGGTTAATTCAAATTTAATATTTGTTTGACAAATTTTTTCTATACTTTTATAATAGCAATGTGAAAAAATTATTTTTTTTATTATTATTTTTATTGTTTCTTTCCTGTGGAAGTGGGGAAAAAAGGAAGCCCATTTCTTCTGATATTGTAGAAATTTCTTCACCAGAATTGAACTTAACAATCCCTGAAATAGAAAATTTGATGCAATCTAATATAACAAATATTTGTGTCCCAATTGGCACGATAGATAATTTATTTTCAATAAATATTTTGAGTAAGGTTTCTCAAAATTTAATCTTGAAAGTAATAATTCCAAAAGATAAAATAATTTTATTTAAAGACGAAAAATTTTCAAAGGATTTTCTAAAAAAAATTGAAAGCGAAATAGTTAAATGTATTTCTCAACAAATAAAAGTTAATTCTATTTTGTTTGTACTTGAAGAAGAAAAAATCCCTGAAAGCTTTGAGTATTTTAACAAATTTTTAAAAAAGTTAAAACCTTTATCCCTCTCTATAGGTTTAGGTATTCCAGAATATCTTTTAGAGAAGTTTAAAGAGAAAATGCTAACTCAAATAGATTATGCAGTGATATTTTCTTTTGGCTTTCCATACCCGCCATCTTTAGATAATTCTCTTCTTGTAAGTTATCGTTTAAATACAAAAGAAAAGGATCTTATAAATTTTTCAATTCCCTTTTACTTGGGTTTATCAATTGCAAATGGAGCTTGGATTTCTTCTAATGAAGTCCTTGAAAACTATATTATAGGGATGCCTTTTAACAGAATAACTGAAAGCCCTGCCTTTGAATTTTTAGGACCTAACCTTTCTGCAACTACGCATAGTTTTCAATTCATTTTTACAGCAAATAGTGATTTGGAATTTGGAAAATTTATTTTAAAAAGGGGAAGCAATTTAAATATTATGTTATTTTCTTATGACAAAGCCAAAGAAATTATTGGTAATCAAAGCAGATTTTTAAATCCAAACTATATTGGAAGGTATTACCATTATTATTCAACAGAAGAAAGTGATGGGGTCTTAAATTTTAACAGCTGGATTTCTTATTTGAAAGCACAAATTACAGCACCTATTTTTGATCTTCAAATTGATAAAGGACCCTCTGGCTATATTTTAACTTTAACAAATGTCACTGGGCTTTATAGCAATTATTCAAGGGAAAAAAATTATTTGGAATGGGAATTTAAGAGCGGCTATTTTAAAGAAGCAAATATTGGTGATTTCTCTCGTTTTAGATTTAACTATGGTGAGGAAGAGGTTATGCCACCCCAGGCAGACAGGATTAGATTTTATGAAAATTTTATAGGTCCTTTTGAAGTTATTAAAACAGGACCAATAAAAGTTTCAGGAGATATAAATGGAATATTTCGTATTTCTTACTTTCTTCCTGGGGATAAACAAAGGGTTGAAATTTTAAGATTTAAATAAAATGTTTTTTTTTATATTATTATTATTTTTTCTCTCTGGTTTTTCGAGTTTAGTATATCAAATAATATGGCTTAAAAAATTGCATTTAATTTTTGGTGTAACAACACCTTCAGTTGTAGCAATCCTTGTTGCCTTTATGTCAGGACTTTCTTTTGGAAGTTTTATTTTAGGCAAGTACTCCAATAGATTTAAAAAACCCTTCTTGGTTTATGGCTTATTGGAAGGAATAATTGGATTTTATGCTTTTTTTATAAATCATTTTTTCCATTTTTTAGATAAAGTTTTTGTCATTTTTTATAACCAACTTTTTGATTTTCCTTTTATAATTGATTTTTTAAGGTTTCTCTTTTCTTTTGGACTACTTTTTATACCAACCTTTTTAATGGGGGGAACTTTTCCCATTGTTGTAGAAGGGGCAGAAAAATTAAAAGAGGACTTTGGAAAAAAAACAGGGAAACTTTATGGTATAAATACATTAGGTGCCTTTTTTGGTACTTTTTTAGCAACTTTCTTTTTAATTCCAAATTTTGGCTTTGAAAAAACCAATTATTTTGCAATTTTTTTAAATTCTTTCATTCTTTTTTCTACTTTATTTCTTCCAAAAAAAATAAATTTAGAAAACAAAAAGACAAAACTTAATGAAATTAATTATAAGGTTTTTTTCTTAATTATAGTATTTTTTATGGGCTTTACATCTCTTAGTTATGAAGTATTGTGGAACAGAATTCTTGTTTTGCACACTGGTTCAAATGTATATGCTTATGGACTTGTTCTCTGTAATATTTTGCTTGGTATTGGAGTTGGAAGCTTGTTTTTTTCAATTTTTTATAAAAGAATAAAAGATCCTTTAAGGGTTCTTGGCTGGATTGAACTATTATTAGTTTTATATTCTTTATTTCAAATCTACTTGCTTTTAAATTTTTCGAATATATTGGTTGCTTTTGCATCCATCCCTTGGAAATGGGCACCTTTGCAAATCTTTACTTCTCTTTTTTTGGCTTCTTTGGTTTTGCTTTTTTTTCCAACTTTTCTTATGGGTTTATCTTTCCCATTAACAATCAAAATAATAGCAAAAGCAAAGGAAAATCCAGGGGAAATTGCAGGGCGTGTTTATGGAATAAACACATTGGGATGCATTATTGGAACCGTATTCACTGGGATTATTTTAATTCCTTTAATTGGCACAACAAAAACATTATTTTTTATTATTTTTATAAATCTATGTTTGTCCTTTTTTATTTTTAATAAAAGAATTGAAAAACTAATCTCTTTTTTATTTTTTTTCCTAATAATTATACTTTTTTTTACCTTTCCTCAAGATAAAATTTTTTCAAGTGCAGGGATTTATAAAGATAAAGAAGATAAAATATTTGCTTTCAAAGAAGATATAACAGGTGTGATTGTGGGGGTTGAAAGAAAAGATGGGCTTTCCCTTGAAATAAATGGAATAAATGTAGCAGGGACATCAAAAGATCTTTACATCATCCAGAAACTTCAAGGTCATATTCCCCTCCTTTTTTCAAAGGATCCAAAAAAAGTTTTGCATATTGGCTTAGGGAGTGGTGGAACCCTTTACACTGTTTCAAAATATCCTGTTGAAAAAATAATTGTTGCTGAAATATCCCCAGGAATTGTTGAAGTATCTTCAAAATATTTTACAGTTTTAAATCATAATGTCTTTGATGATAAAAGAGTTAAAATAAAAATTGCTGATGGAAGGAATTTTATTCTTTCTTCAAAAGAAAAATTTGATGTAATACTTTCTGATTCAATCCATCCTAAATATTTAGGTAATGGATTTTTGTACACGAAGGATTATTTTGAATTAGTTTATAATAAAATGGATAAAGATGGAATTGCATCAATGTGGCTTCCCCTTTATTCTTTAACTTTAAAAAATTATAAGGAAATAATAAGAGCATTTTCAGATGTTTTCCCATATGTTTATATATGGTGGTTTCCTGAACCAATTAATAGTTTTACAATTGTTGTTGGTTCAAAGAGACCTTTTGATTTTGAAATATTTTTAAATAAAATTGAGGAAGAAAAAATAAATAAAGATTTAAAAGAAATAAAACTTCATCAGAGAGAAAAAATTTTATCTTGTATTATAATGGATGAAAATACAATAAAAAACTTTACAGAAGGAATAAAACCACATAAGGATGATCTTCCAACTGTTGAATATGAATCCAACAAAGTTTTTACAAAGACAAAAACTTGGCTTCTCAATTTAGAATCCTTGTATAAGATAACTTATAATTTTTCAATTGATTTTAAAAATCATAAAATTGATTATGAAATTTACAAAGCTTATCGTATGCAACTTTTAAAAGAAATGGAGAAACAAATTGAAATACTTAAAAGGGCAGAACCTTTTTAGTTTACTCATTATTTTTTTAATGTTATTTTCTTCTTTAATTAAAGAGCCCTGGCATGATGAGCTTTACACAAAATATGTAGTTCAAAAATCAGGAAAAGATATTTTAAATGAATTAAAAAAGGACAGCGGCCCACCTCTTTATTATTTTTTAATTCATTATCTTACTTTTCCTTTTAAATTTAATTTTTTCTTTATAAGATTAGTTTCTTTGCTCTCAATAATTTTTTCTGGTTATTTTCTTGGAAAAATTTTTAAAAAATGTTTTAATATGGCTTTTCCCTTTTATTTTTACTTGCTTTTCCCATTAGTATCTTATTATTCTGCTGAAGGAAGAAATTATTCACTCGTTATATTTTTAAGCACTCTTTTTTTTTATGAAGCATTATTAAAGAAAAGATTTATTTTTCTTTCCCTTTATTTAACCCTTTTGCTTTATACCCACAATCTGTCTTTTTTCTTTATTACTTACCTTTTATTTTTTTATATTTACACTAAAAATAAAGATTATATTTTATCGATAATATCTTCCCTTATTTTATATATTCCAGTATTTTTTATTATTAAGAACCAGCCAAAAGAATCAATCTATTGGATGAAGCATTCCTTTGATATAAAAAAGTTTTTTTTCTTTTTTTCTAATTTAGGGCCAAATCTTTTTGAAAATTATATCTATGATTTTAAACCCTTTATTCCTGCCTTGATTTTTGCTTTTCTTAACTTTATTTTAATTATATTTGTATTGAGAGAAAAGGATTTAACTTCTTTAGTTGTTCCTTTTTTTATAAATTTATTAGCCCTTTTTTTTATATGTTTCAAGATAATAAATATTTATTTTCCTTCCAGAAGTGAGATTTTCTTTTTTATACCTTTTGTTATTCTTTTATTATATTTCTTTGGAAAAAAATTAAAAATTTCAAAATATATTTTTATAATTTATTTGATAACCTCAATTCTTTCATCTACAATTGTTATTTCTTCTTTTTCAAAGCCGTTAGAACATAGGACAGCAATTTCAAAGATTATTATGCTTGCAAAGAGTGATACAGAGATATATTTAATTGGCCCTTTATATCTTACAACAAATTATGCCTTGGAGAGAGAGAGCTTTAATAATCCTTTGAAACAATTTCCACCATCACAAGGTGAACATATTGGCTGGTATTATTATCCAAAATTAAAACAAGAAGATTTAGATTGGCTTTTAAGAGAATTTTCAGAAAGAGATAAAAGTTTTTTGCTGATCTGGATTAAAAGTGACCCAATTGGCAATGAAGTAAAAAAATATTTAAATTTTAATGGTAAATTTGGAAGCGTGGGAAATTTTGATTTTTATATTAAATAGTATGCTAATAATTCTATTTTTTCTTTTTGAATTATCAGGGCTTTCAATGGAAGAAGATACTATAAATCTTGATGTTTCAGTAAGCTTTATTGAAGGATTTATTTCAAAAGGAATATATAAATTAGAAGGGGAACTTTTAAGAGGAGATAAGAAAATTGGAAAAGTTTGTCGTTTTTCAAGGATTTATTTTCCTTGTAATAAAAAGGAATGTAATTACACCTTTAAAATAGAAATTGACACTAAAGAATTAGAAGAAAAAGATGTAATTGACTTTTTAGAGAAAAAAGATTTTAAATTAAATATGAAATTTGTAGAAATTAATAAGAAAGAGGAGTTTATAAAAGAAGAGCCCTTTGATTATATCCTTAAAGAAAACTTTAAAGAAAACATCTATTTGGATTTAATCAAGATTGAAAATATAAAATTAAATTTAAAGGAAAAGCCATCAGTTAATTTTGATTTAAAGTTAATAAATCCCTTCAAATTTAAGGTCTTTGTTCAAGATTTAAATATTTCTTTTCAAATTGAAGAACAAAAAATTGAGAAGAACTTTAAATTAAATGAAAAGTTACAAAAAGGTGAAAAAAACTTTAATTTAGAAATTCCAATAAAAAAAGATTTGCTAATTTATATTCTTTCAAAAAAATTTTTTGAAGAAGATTTGTCAGCAAAGATTTCAGCCAATTATAATGGTAGTTTAAATTTTTTTATTGGAGAGCATTCATTAAAAATTGATTTTTAGGAAAAAATATCAGGAAATAGTTGGTCTTGTGATTCTTTTTTAACAAAAGGAATTTTAAAGGTTTTTTCCCATAAATCTAATTTTATATTTGATGGCTTATCAAAGCAAACCATTTCTCCATCAGAAATTAATAGTAAATAATCTGAAATTGTTTTTAATATGTTGTATTCATGGCTGGATATAATAAAGGTTATTCCTTTTTCTTTTTCCTTTTTAATTAAATTAAATAATGCTTTAAGATGGATTGGATCCAAATGGGCAAAGGGTTCATCAAGAAGCATTATTTCTGGGCTTGAAATAAGAGAAAAAGCAATTTG
The DNA here is from genome assembly GCA_037441225.1 of Acidobacteriota bacterium. GTDB lineage: Bacteria > Acidobacteriota > Thermoanaerobaculia > UBA2201 > UBA2201 > JBBFMJ01. Next base: position 9,115 of record JBBISU010000074.1, on the reverse strand, counting down.
AAGAAGTTTTCTTTCACCACCACTTAAATTTTCCACTTCCCAATCTTTTTTTTTACTTAAATAAAAATAATCCAAAAGATACTCTGCTCTTTCTTTATCCTCTTTTGTAATTCTTCCAAAATAACCTTTCAATGGAAAGGTACCTAAATATAAGTATTCTATGACCTTATATGAAATTTTTCCAATTTCATTTTGTCCAATCCATCTTAATATCTTTGCTCTTTCAACTGCTTTATACTCTTTTAAATTTTTTTCTTTAATTAAAATAGCGCCATTTTTTGGTTTTTCTATTCCAGCAATTAGTTTCAAAAGGGTTGATTTACCAGAGCCGTTTGGACCTGCCAGCCCTATTAAAATTTTTTCTGGACAGGAAAAAGAAATTCCTTTTATTTCAAAAGAATTTAAATTATAAAAAAAATTTACATTATTTAATTTAATTATTTCCATTTTTCCTTAAAATATATATGAAAAATGGAACTCCAATCATTGCAGAAATTGCCCCAACAGGAACATTTTGGAAATATTTAAATCTTGTAAGCATATCTGATAAAACCAAAAAAATCGCACCACATAGAGCAGATAAAGGAAAAAGATATTTATATTCTGAAGTAAAAAAAATTCTTATTATATTTGGAATAATCAGGCCAATAAATCCAATTATTCCTATAAAAGAAACGGATAAAGCTGATAAAAGGGAGGCATTTATATATGAAAAGATTAAAAATTTTTCAACCTCAAGCCCTGAAGAATGAGCTGTTTCAGTTCCAAGGGAAATTAAATCAAAACCCCTATGGAATATTAAAGGAGGAAGTGAAAAAAAAATTGAAAGAATTAAAAATAAGGTTGATTCTTTTAATGTTTTTGAAGAAAAATCACCCATCATCCAAAAGATAAAGCGATTTAAATCCAGTTTGTTTAAAAGAGCCATTGAAAAAAGGATTATAGCTGAATAAAAGGCATTTAAAATAATTCCAGTAAGAAGGAGTCTTGTTGTTTTTAGTTTTCCATTTTTTATTGATAAAAAATATACAAGAAAGGAATTAAAAACTGCTCCCAAAAAGCCAATTAAAGAATTGTAAGGAAAATCCTGAGGGATTTTTAAAAAATTTGAAATTAATATAAAGGAAGCAGCACCACCAGAAACCCCTAAAATGTATGGATCTGCAAGGGGGTTTGAAAGAATTGATTGAAACATTCCACCTGATAAACTTAAAAGAATTCCTGAAGATATTGCTAAAAGAAGATTAGGTAACCTTAAATTTAAAAGAATTTGAAAAGCAAAACTATCTTTTTTAAAAATTCCTTCAAGTAAAGGATAAGGACCTATTAAAAGGTTTATTAAAGAAGTGGCTATAAAAAATAATAAAAAAATAATAAATAGTTTAGTTGAAGATATTTTCATTTTTAAAATTGTAAAAATAATTTATAAAAGACAAATTTGGACGATTTATTGAAGAAGGCAGGGGATAAGTTTTAAAATTGTCTTTTATTATTTTTGGAATAGTCCCTGCCTCTTCTGAATAAAAAATTATATCTAAACTTAGATTAAAAAGATTTTCAAGGGAATATTTTTTAAAATCGGTTTTTTCATCCTTTGGATAAATTTCAAAGCCCATCAAAGCCATAGTTTCACAGATATAACTTGAACTCGTTGAAACTATTAAAGGTTCCCACCATAAAACATAAATTGCTTTTTTTTCTTTAATTTTTGGAAGATTTTTTATTAAATCCATAAATTTATTAAAATATCTTTTACCTAAATCTTTTTTGCCTAATATCTCTGCTATATCCATTGCACAAAGAGGTATGTTTTTCAAGGAATTAAAGGAATAAATTCCATACTTTATATTTAAATTTTCCAAAATTCTTATTCCTTTATCAGTTTTTTGAGAATTGAGCATAAATACATAATTAGGTTTTAATTTAAGTAATTTTTCCCAGTTTATTTTTACATCAGCAACCTTTGGAAGCTCAAGGGGACAAAAAGCAGATACCCCAACAATATCTTCCTTGAAGCCCATTTCTTGGAGAATTTCTGTTAAGTTTGGGGCACAACTAACAATTCTTTCCCCAAATCCATCTATGGCAAAGAGGTAAAAAATTATAAGAAAAAATCTTTTTATGATTCGCTTTCTTCGCCTTCTTCTTCTAAATCATTGGGTATTCCTAACCTTGCGCAGGCAGCAGCATACATTTGTTTTGCTGCTTTTTTTGCATTTTGCAGCTCTGCCAATCTCTCTTTTACTTTTGCTAATTCTTCTTCAATTTCTGCATCTACTTCTTCAATTTCTTTTCTGGTGTTTTCCAAAATATTCTGGTAATACCTGCGTTTTTCTTCACTTAATGCCATAGATTTGCCTCCTTATTGAAATTTAAATGTAAATGTTAAAGTATAATAACATTTAACCTTAATTCCATTAATTTCTGCTGGAATAAACTTTGTCTTTTTTGCAGCATTTGCAGCTTCCTGCTGTAAAATGGCAGGTCCTGAAATTGCTTTTGCTTCTATTACATTTCCATTCTCATCTACAAGAACCCTTACATCTACATTTCCAGTTATCTTTTGCATCTTTGCAATTGGTGGATAATTTGCTTTTACATCAGTTAACTTCTTAGGAGCTGTAAGTCCAGGTGTTCCTGGCATAACCAAATCCCCTGTTTTATATTTTGGTTTTTCTTCTACTGGTTGTTCTTTTTTTTCTGGTTCCTTTTTTTCTTCTACTTTGGGGGGAGGTGGTGGGGGGGTTTCTATAACTGGCTCTGGTGCTTTTACTTCTTCAACTATTTCCTTTTTTTCAGGAATTGTTTCCTTTGCAGGGGCAACTGGTTCCGGAATAGGTTTTTCTGTTTCTTTTGGCTTTTCTGGTTCTTTTGGTTTTTCTGTTTCTTTAGATTTTTCCTCAATAACTTTTGGTTTTTCTTCTACCTTTTTAGGTTCTTCCTTTTTTTGAATTTCTGGTTGAGATAGCGGAGTTTTTTCTTCAGGTTTTATCGTTTGTGCCTCAGGTACTGTTGGGGAAACTGGAGTTTCTGTTATTTCTGTTGAAACTGGTTTTTGTGCTTCAGGTGCTTTCTTCCCACCAACAAAGAAAAATATTCCAATAATAATTAATAATACAGCAGCCCCTGCCCCTATAATCCAAATTGGAAACTTCTTTTCTTTTATTTTTTCTTCTTCAAGCATTTGAGGTATTTTCTTTTCTGGTAATTTTACTTCTGGTGGTTTTAATGGTAGTTCTTCTTTTTCTGATTTCTTTTCTATTACTTTTGGTTTTGGTGGTTCAATTTCTTTTGGTTTTTCTTCAATGACTGGCTTATATTTATATTCAATAAACCTATCTTTTTTGCCTTCTAAATATAAAAGATAATCGGAAATTGTTTTTTCAGATACCTTAGGTTCATATCTTGACAATATTTCTTCTATATCTTTTTTCATTAAATTAGCCTCTGAATATCTTTCATCAGGATTTTCTTTTAATGCTTTCTCTAAGAGTTTTTCAAGTTCAACTGGGCAATCTTTTATAAATTTTGATAATGGCTCTACTTTTGGATGTCTCACTTTTTCAAGGATTGAAAGTTCACTATCTCCTTCAAAGAGATGTTTTCCAGTAAGCATTTCATAAAGCACAACACCTAAAGAAAATATATCTGATTTATAATCTATTTGCCTTCCCCAAGCTTGTTCTGGTGACATATATTGCAATTTTCCTTTTAAAGAGCCAGCTCTTGTGTGAGATGCTTTTGATGCTGCTTTTGCAATTCCAAAATCACAGATTTTTATTTCTCCATCCTTTGAAATTAATATGTTTTGGGGGCTAACATCTCTATGGACAATGTTTAATGGTTTTCCATTATGATCTTTTTTATTATGCGCATAGTCAAGAGCAGAAGCAACTTGAGATGCAATAAATAAAGCAATTGGTATTGGAATTTTTTCACCTTTTTCTTTTGCACTATGCATAATTTTTCTCAGATCAGTTCCTTCCATATATTCCATAGCAATAAAATAACTGTTTTCAATTTTTCCTAAGTCATAGATATGGATAATATTTCTATGGGAAAGCTGAGCTGCAACTTTTGCTTCATCAATGAACATAGTTGTAAAATCTTTATTATGACTGAATTGAGGTAGTATTCTTTTTATAGCAACTAATTTCTGAAAACCTTCAACGCCTTCCATCTTTGCTTTATAAATCTCTGCCATTCCACCAGTTCCAAGTTTTTCAATCAAAATATAATTGCCAAATCTTTCTTCTTTCTCTTCTGTGGGCGGAATTTCTTCTTCCTTTTTTCCTTCTTTTAATAAAAGTCTTTCTGTTGGTTTTTCTTCAGCAACTTCTTTTTTAGGAGGTTCTTCTATTATTTTGGGTGCTTCTTTTATTTCTTCTTTTGGTACATGGATTGTCTTTTTTTTGCTTGGAATTTGGATTCCTGCTAATGTTTCTGTTAATTTTCTATCTATGTCTGTTTCTATTTTAGGAACTGCTTCTGTTTTTTTTGGCTTTTCTGCTCCAATTGAAGACAATGTTTTGTGAAGTAAATCATCAACTTTTTCTTTTTCTTCTACTTTTGGGACTTCTTTAGGTTTTTCTTCAATAAATTCTCCAAATATATCCTCTGAGGTTAATTTTTTCTCTGGTTTTGGTACTAAATCTAAAAGTCCTTCTTCCTTTTTTTCCTCTTTTTTTTCTTCTTCAATTTTTTGAACAGGTGTTAAATGGTCTAAACACTCTATGATTTTTGTTTCAGAAAAAGGTTTGCATAAAATTTCATCTACTTCTTTTTTCTTTTTTTCTACTTCTATCAAATCATCTTTAATGCCAGTGGCAAGCAAAACGATCTTCGTATTTTTTAATTCTGATTTTGTTTTAATGTTTTTTATAACTTCTGCAGTTCTAACTTTTGGAAGTACAGCAGAAATAAAAATGAGATCAGGAGAAAAGCCATCAAGAATTTTTAATGCTTCTTCTCCATCTTTTGCTACTTTTATATCCCATCCTTTTGTTTGAAGGACAGAATTCAACCTTTGAAGATACCTAGGTTCATATTCTACAAGCAAAACTTTTTTTGCCATACATTTTATATTATCATATATTTATGGAATTTTGTCAAAGGGAATTTAATTTCTATATTTATTCTCCGGGTTGTAGGACAAACCAATGTGATGGGGAGATGCTTGCCTATATTTTGGAAAAGGATAATTTTAAGAGAGTTTATAGCATTGAAAAAGCAGATTTTCTTATTATTTCTGGTTGTGTTGTTACAGAGAAAGCAGAAAAAGAATCTTTAAGGTTTATAAATAAAGCAAAAAAATTAAATCCTAATATTAAAATTGTGATTTCTGGATGCCTGGCTGAAAAAGAATTAAAAGAAAAAATTTCTTCCTCTTTTTGCAATTTTTTAATTCCTCAAAATTTTAGGTTTTATATTTCAAAAATTTTGAAAGAAGAAAAGATAGATGCCTTAAGTCCAAGGAAAGATATATTTTTTGCCCCTGTAATGAAATTTGGGCGTAAATCAAGGTTTTTTTTTAAAATCCAAGAGGGCTGTTCCCAAAATTGTGCCTATTGTTATGTTAGAGAAGTTAGAGGAGAACCATGTAGTTTGGAGAAAAAGAAGGTGATAAAGCAGATTCAAAATTTGATTAAGAACAATATAAAAGAAATTGTCTTTTGTGGGACTCATTTAGGAATATATGGAAAGGATTTCGGATATTCCTTAAAAGACTTATTAGAAGAAGTTGAAAAGTTGGAAGAGAATTTTAGATTTCGCTTATCTTCTCTTGAGCCCTGGGATTTAAATGATGATTTAATTGAAACATTAAGGAATTCCAAAAAGTTTTGCCATTTTTTCCACCTGCCTTTGCAAAGTGGTTCTGATTTTATCTTAAAGAAAATGTCAAGGCCCTATTCTGCTGAATTTTACTTTAATTTGATTTTAAAGATAAAAAGATATTTTGAGTTTTCAAGGATAGGAGCAGATTTAATTGTTGGTTTTCCAGGAGAAGGGGAAAAGGAATTTCAGGAAACTTTAAATTTTTTAAAAAAAATACCTTTGGACTATTTACATATTTTTACTTATTCTCCAAGGCCAAATAATCCTTTTTTGCTAACAGAAAGTTCTCTAACAATAAAGGAAAGATATAATACTTTAAAAAATTTAGATAAAAAGATGAGAGAAAAAGACAAAGGAAAAAGGATTGGATTAAAGACAGAAGCATTGACAATTGGAAAAGAGGGAATTTTGAGAGAAAATTATTATTGTATTTTTAAAGATAATTTAAAAAGCTCTTTACTTTTACCTTGTAAAATAGTAAAATGGAATGATGACAAAGCAATTGTTGAAATTTTATAAAAAATATAGGAGGGCTTATGTCTGGTCATAATAAGTGGTCATCTATTAAACATAAGAAAGGAAAAATGGATGCCCAGAGGGGTAAAATATTTTCAAAACTTATAAGAGAAATAACTGTTGCAGCAAGAACAGGTGGGGGTGACCCTGCTTCTAATCCAAGATTAAGACAAGCAATTGCAGCAGCAAAGGCAGAAAATATGCCTATGGATAATATTCAAAAGGCAATCCTTCGTGGAACAGGAGAGCTGCCCGGGACAAGTTATGAAGAAGCCCATTATGAAGGATATGCTTCTGGGGGAGTTGCAGTCCTTCTTACCTGTTTAACTGATAATAAAAATAGAACTACTTCAGAGATAAGGCACATCTTCTCAAGACATGGTGGAAATTTAGGTGAGAGTGGTTGTGTAGGGTGGATGTTTCAAAAAAAGGGCTATATAATAGTTCCCAAAAAAGATGTCAAGGAAGATCAATTATTGGAAATAATTTTAAATTCTGGTGGAGAAGATATAGAAGAAGTTCAAGATACCTTTGAAATATTTGCACCTCCGGAAAATTTTGAAAGTGTTAAAAGAGCACTGGAAGAAAATAAGGTACCAATTATTTCTGCTGAAATTTCAATGATTCCACAAAATTATGTAAAAGTTGATGCAAAGGAAGGAGAAAAGGTTATCAAATTATTGGAATCCTTAGAAGAACATGATGATGTACAAAAGGTATGGGCAAATGCTGAATTTACAACTTAATGTTAAAAGTATTAGGTGTTGATCCTGGGAGCAGGATTATAGGGCTTGCACTCCTTGAAATAAAAGATAAAAAAATTAAGTATCTTTCTTCTCATATTTTAAAATTTAGGAAAAATAAAATACCTTCAAAACTTTCTTTTCTTTTAAACCAATTCCAAGAGTTTTTAAAAGAAAATAAACCAGATATTTTAATAATAGAAGATAACTTTTATCATAAAAATCCAAAGGTGCTTCTTCTTTTAGGAAGAATTTCAGGTGTTATAATTGCTGTGGCAGATTATTTCAAAATACCAGTTATCTTATACACTCCAACTGAGATAAAAAAAAGTATTACTGGTTCTGGGAATGCCTCAAAAGATCAAGTTGCCTATATGGTAAAGAAAATATTAGGGCTGGAAGGTATAACAATGCCAGATGCCACAGATGCCATTGCCATTGCATTAAGTTATTTTTATAAGAACAACGCTTTTTAAAAAGATTTGACAATTGGGAAATAATTTCGGATAATTTAAAATTAAAATTAGAGGAGAAGAAGATGAAAAAATTTTTAATTATTTTATTTTTTCCAGCTCTTATTTCTTTTTGTAAGGAATTACCCATAGGGTTGAGAGAAGATTTAAGTTCAAATCTTCAATTTTTCACAATTCAAAGAGAAATTCCCAATGACATAAGTAATCAAAAAGGAGCTCCCTTACAAGTGGGAATTCCTGTTTCTTTTAATTTGGATTTACATAAACTTGGAAATTTGACTTTTTTAAAGGATGGAAAAGTTGTTTGGCAGTTTGGTTTTGAGGCACCTTCTTTTAAATGGCTTTCCTTTGAATTTGAAAATTTTAAAATTCCAGAAGGCTCAAAGTTTTTTATTTATAAAGATGAAAAATTATTCAGAGAGTTAGAAGTAAAAGGGGAAGAAATTTTTATAATTCCACCATTTCCTTCAAATAAATGTATCCTTGAAATTGACTTTGATAAAAAAATAGATCCCTTTGATTTAAAACTTTCAACTATTGTTTTAGGTTTTAAAGAATTTTTGGCTTCAAGTTCATCGGGAGATTGTCAAGTTGATATAAATTGTCCAGAAGGTGCTGAATGGCAAAAGGAAAAAAAATCAGTAGCAGTTGTTTATTTTAGTGGGTATTTATGCACTGGTTCATTGATAAATAATGCAAAATATGATTGTAAAAATTATTTTTTAATTGCTAATCATTGCATAAGTAATGAGGCCACTGCTAAAAAAACTGTTTTTTATTGGGATTATGAATGGACAGAATGTGGAGGTGGAGATTTAATCTATGAGGATGTATCAAGAGGAGCAACATTGCGTGCCACAAATTCAAAATCTGATTTTACTTTATTAGAACTAACTGAACAGCCACCTGAAGAATATGGCTTGTATTATTCTGGCTGGACAATTGATCCTAATCCAGCAGCTGGAGCAGTTGTTATCCACCATCCCTCTGGGGATGCAAGGAAAATAAGTATTGAACAACATACCCTTGTAAAATCAGGAAATTTTTGGAAAGTTCCCCATTATGAAGTTGGTACAACAGAACCAGGTTCTTCAGGTTCTCCATTGTATAATATGAATCATAAGATAATTGGTCAGCTTTATGGAGGGGTTTCTGCTTGTGGGAATCCGAAAGCCCAGATGTGGGATATTTATGGTGCTTTTTATATCTCCTGGGATAGTGGAAGCAATGAAGATTCAAGATTAAAGGACTGGCTTGATCCAGATGGAACTGGTGTTATAGAAGTTGATGGAATGGATAGTAAGGTCTGTTATAAAAGGCATACTCGTCCTTTTAACAAAGATTAGATAACAATTTTTTCCCTTTGTCTTTGAAAGAATCCACAAAGCTATCAGTTGTTCTTAAAATATTTGCAATTCTTCAATCAAAAAATTTTTTTTATTTTGTCAAACTTAGATTAATCAGAAAATGACAAAGGAGCTCGGCATTTCTATGCTAACCCAAGTTGCTCAATTTTATTGATTAATAGTTTTTAATAATAAAGATTTT
>JBBISU010000073.1:0-15729 GCA_037441225.1 Acidobacteriota bacterium | reverse complement strand
AAGCCCCTACAAATTGCCACAATAATTCAAATAAAACACGGACACGGACAACGAACTACTGCTGTACTGCTCTATTTTTGCACTGGTCATCACATTGCTGACTCCTTTCCAAAAACCATACCTTTTACCCTTTTATGATATATCACCTTTTATATAAGCTTTTGTCCTTTCATCCTTTGGATTTTCAAAAAACTCCTTTGATGGGGCAAATTCCACGAGTTCTCCTAAATAAAAAAAACCGATATAATCAGCCAATCTCTTTGCTTGTCTTAATATGTGAGTTACAAGAATTATTGTATAATTCTTTTTTAGTTCTAAAAGGGTTTCTTCAACTTTTTTGGAAGAAATTGGATCCAAAGCAGAAGTTGGCTCATCACATAGCAAAATTTCTGGCTCCACAGCAAGTCCTCTTGCAAGGCATAAGCGTTGTTGTTGGCCAATTGAAAGTTTATGGGCTGGTTCATTTAATTTTTGGGAAACCTCATCCCACAAATGTGCCATATTCAAATACTTAAAACAAATTTCTTTTAATATTTTCTTAGCTTTTATACCATTTATCTTTGGACCAAATATTACATTTTTATAAATAGAAAAAGGCAAAACCTGTGGTTTTTGAAGTAAAAGCCCCATTTTTTTTCTTAAATCTGGAAGATTTACATCTTTATCATAAATATTTTTTCCATCAACTAAAATTTCTCCTTCAATTTTTACCTCTTCAATTTCGTCAAGTAATCTATTTAAGGATTTAAGAAGGGTTGATTTTCCACATCCAGAAGGCCCTAAAATTACAGTTATTGCATTATTTGGAATTTTAAGATTAACATTATTTAATGCCCTTTCTTTTCCATACCATACAGAAAAATTTTTTATTATAATATGTTCATTTTCCATAAATTCTTTTTCCTATCCTCCTTGAAATTATTGAAATTAAAATGGAAATTATTATCAAAATAATTGATGCAGCATATGCTCTCCTTGAGACATCTTTATCAGGACTTGAATAAAGATAAAATACAACAAGGGGGAGGGAAGAGGTAGGTGAAAAAAGAGAGGTGGGAAAATTATCTGAGAAACCAGCAGTAAATAAAATTGAAGCAGAATCCCCAATTGCTCTTCCAAAAGAAATAAGAACTGAGCTTAAAGCACCAGGAGCAATTGCCTTTAAAAATACTTTTATCCCCATTTGAAATTTGTTCAAGCCAAGGGATAAGCTTGCTTCTTTTAAAGTAAATGGAACATTTTGAAGAAGTTCATCCAAACTTCTTAAGATTAATGGAAATATAACAAAGGTTAAGGTTATTATTCCTGAAAGAATGGATGCTTTTAATCCAATGTAAACCATTATAAAAAATCCAAATATCCCATAGACAATGGAAGGAATTCCCCATAATAAATCAAAAAAATTTCTTATAAAATTTGAAAACCTTTTTTTTGAATATAAATTTAAAAAGATAGCCATAGGAAGGGATATTAAAAATGCTAAAAGGGTTGAAAAAAAAGCTAATACAAGTGATCCAACAATAGAAGGAAGAATCCCACCACCACCACCTAAATAAAATCCCTTTGCTGGTTTTGATGTGACCATCTCAAGATTTAAATAAGATATACCCTTAAGAAATATTGAAAAAAACAACGAAATTACCATAAAAATGAAAAGATAAAAGGAAATTTTCATTAATATCAAAAAAAACTTTTCCTTCAAATATCTGTTCATATTTTATTCCTTTAAGAATGCTTTTCTGAAAAGGAAATGGAAAATAAGAACAAATAAATTCAGCAAAAAAGCAGAAAACAAAAGAGCACCTTTGTAGGAAGAAATGCTCATCATTTCTCCAAATTCATTTGCAATTAATGCAGGAATAGGATAGGCAGGATCAAAGGGTGTTTTTGGTATTTTAATAGTGCAACCTATAACCATCATCACTGCCATTGTTTCACCTATTGCTCTCCCAAAAGATAAAAATATACTTGCAATAATTCCCTTTTTGCACTCCGGAATTAATACCTTTTCAATCATTTCAAATTTAGTTGCTCCTAAGGATAAAACAGTTTCCTTTAAAGAAAAAGGAACCATTTCAAACAAAGATATACATAAACTAATCATAAAAGGAAGAACCATCAAGGATAAAACAATTGATGCAGAAAGAATGCTAAAACCAGAAGTCTGAATTCCAAAAATTTTTCCCAGATTTGAAACAAAAGGAACAATGGCTGTAAAGCCCCATAACCCATAAACAACAGAAGGTATGGCACTTAAAACATCAAAAACTGGTTTTAAAAAGTTTTTAAATCTTTTGCTTGAATATTCTGAAATGTAAATTGAAATTAAAAGCCCCATAGGAATAAAAATTATAGCAGAGAGTAAGGTTACATAAAATGTAGAAAACCAGAAAGGCAAAAAGCCAAAATTTCCTTTCAAGGGTTTCCAATTTGAACTAAATAAAGTTTTAAAAATATCTCTTCCTTTTAAAAAATCAAAGGAATTTATTAAAAGATAAAAAAAAATGATTAAAAAGAGAAAAAAAGGCAGCAATATATATAAATTTATTAAATTTTTCTTTATTTTTGCAAGAAACATTAAAATCTAATCGTATCTTCTTTTATTTCTATCTTCACAAATCCAGCTTTTTCAACAACTTTTTGCCCATCCTTTAAAATCCATCTTATAAATTTTTCAATTTCTTTCTTGACTTTTCCTTTTTTTACAACAAGATAAAGGTTTCTGGAAGGAGGAGAGGGAAGTTTTCCTTCCTTTATTGCTTTTAAAATTTCAGGTCTTTGATTATAAAAATTTTCTTCTTCTGTTATTTTCCCATCACCATTTAAATCAATGGGCAAAACAGTAATGTTATTATGTGGTTTGTTTGTGTTTTTTTCATAAATAAATCCAATGTTTGCATATCCAATTGCAAAGGGGTCTCTTCCAACAGATTCAACTATTTGTGGATCTCCATATATGCCAATACCTTCCAAATCTTCCTTGTGTAGTCCTAAGAATAAAGCAAAGGTCTCTCCTGCTCCACAAGCATCGGATCTTGTATAAACATTTATTCCTTTTTTTTCTTTTATATTTAAAGTTTCATTCCAGTATTTTTTTTTGGAAGTAAAAATATCAACAAACTCATCTTTTTTAATTCCTTTTTTAAGGATTAAATCAAGATAAGGATTTTTAGAAGATATAATTGGGAGGGTTGCATCCCTGCAAACAGCAATCTTTAAAGCATCTTTTCCTTCTTCTTCCTTTGAAATTTCCCTTGAAACCATTGCAATATCAACTATTTCATTTAAAAGATCAGTCATTCCTTTTCCAGCACCACCTGCTTGAACTGAGATTTCAACTTTTGGATTAAGTTTTTTGTATTCCTCTGCCCATTCTACCATTAAAGGATAAAGGGCAAAGGCACCTGACACGGAAATTGAAACTTTTGAAGCAAATAATAAAGTAATAAAAAATACCATACAAAAATTATACCACTAAAATATTAATTTCGTTTATAAAAAAATAATTTTTAATAAATCTATTAATTTTCTTTTTAGACAATAATTTATATAAAGCGATATTTATTGTTAAACAAATTAAATTTTTTTTATTGAAAAAACCTTTAAGTCCTTATAAATTATTTAATTATATGAGTAGCCCTTGAATAACATTATTAAGACAAATTTAGAATTTAAGGTCTTATTTTGTATGCCTTTTTAAATAAAAAAATTTTGATAATAATTTCTTAATTTGCCAAAATTTGATTTTTTGATTTTTTTAAGTTATATTATTAAATTATGCGTAAAAACGGTAGGGCTCTTCAAGAGCTGAGGCCATTAAACTGTTATCTGGACTATCTCAAATATCCAGATGGTTCCGTTTTGCTTGAAATGGGCGATACAAAAGTTTTATGCACTGTTACCTTAGAAGAAAATGTTCCAAAATTTTTGCAGGGTCAGGGAAAGGGATGGATTACATCAGAATACTCAATGCTTCCCGGGGCAGGGGAACCAAGGATCCAGAGGGATATACATAAGGGGAGGTTTTCGGGAAGAAGCTATGAAATTCAAAGGATGATAGGAAGAGTTTTAAGAGCTATAACAAATTTAAACTTGATACCTGAAAGGACACTGTGGGTTGATTGTGATGTATTGCAAGCAGATGGAGGAACAAGGTCTCTTGCAATCAATGGTGCTTTTCTGGCATTAAATCTTGCAATGATTAAATATTTAAAGGAAGGGCTAATATTAAAATGGCCCCTAAAAGAGTATATTGGTGCTATATCTGTAGGTTTAATTGGAGGGGAAATTTATTTGGATCCAGATTATGAAGAGGACAAACAAGCAGATGTAGATTTAAATTTGGCAATAACAGAAAGTGGACACCTTTTAGACATTCAGGCATTTGCAGAAAATTCGCCTTATTCTTTATCTACATTTAATGAGATGCTCGAGGTAGGATTTGAAGGAATTGAAAATATTATTAAAAAAATGAAAGGGATTTTAATGGATAGGATTTCTTCTCTTCCAAAGGATTTACAAGAATTTCTGCCAGAGGGGTATATTTTATGAGAGATATAGTTTTTGGATTTTCATTCATTTTTTCTGTTTGTATTTATTTAGCCATTGCAATTTTTTTAAAAGATACTATTAAGCCATCTTTTGTTTCTAAAAAAGATATAAGTAATATAATTTTTATTTTAAGTTTTTTAATTTTTTTACTTTCTTTATATTTTGCAAAATTTAAAACCTTTCAAAAGAAAATTTTTGCCTTCACCTTGGCAGAAATCCCAGTTATATTTTCGCTGGGATATTTTTTCCTTACAGGTTATAAGGATCTTTTGATTAAGTTATCAATTGTTTCTATCCTTGTTATGCTTTATATAACTTTTTTAAAAGGTGAAAAAATTGAAAATTGACCTCCATTGCCATACAAGCTTTTCACCATCACCTTCCTTTAAAAGTTATACCGCCTCAGATGCAGTAACAAAACCAGAGATTGCTTATTCTATTTTAAAATCAAGAGGGATGGATTATGTAACCTTTACAGACCATGATACAATTGATGGTTGCCTTTATCTTTTAAACAAATATCCAGATTTAAGGGATTTTATTATTTCTGAAGAAGTTACAAGTTATATTAAAGAAGCAGAAGCAAAGGTTCATATTGGTGTTTTTTATATAGATGAAAAAAAACACAAAGAAATCCAAATTTTAAAGGATAACTGTCTGGATTTGATAAATTATTTAAAGAAGGAAAAAATTCCTTATGCTTTATTTCACCCAGCTAGTTTCCCAATAAAAAAGAAAAATTTGCAAAAGTTTTGGGAATTTTCTTTGCAAAAATTTGAATTATGGGAGATTTGGAATGGCTCTCTGCCTAAATCCCATAGTATTTTAATTTATTCAATATTAAAGGATTTAAAAAAGAAACCTTTGCTTATAGCTGGATCTGATGCACATAATCCTTATAGATTAGCTTCCAGTTATACCTTTTTAGATTTGCCTTTTAGCCCTGTTGGTTTTTATGGAAAAGGTGCCACTTTTTCTTCTCAAATATTTGATGTATATTTTTCAATCTTTTCATATATAAGGTTTTGCTTTTCAAAAGAGACAATTAAAAATAATCCAAAGATAATTCCGTTTCTAACTTTTTTTGGAATCCCTTTCACTCTCTTAGGTTTACCTTTCTTTTTGATTTTACTCAACAGGATATATTTGAGAAAGATTTATTTTCAGTCAAAAGGAGTTGTTAATGGCGACTAATCCTTTATATTTGGAAAAAAAGTTAAATTCCATTTGTCCTGAATGTTTAAGAAGTATAGAAGCAATTTTTAACTATGAAGGAAACAATGTTTTTTTAAATAAAACCTGTCCAGAACATGGCGATTTCAAAGATTTATTTTATTCTGATGTTAATTTATTTGAAAAGACATTAAAATTTTCCTCTTTTTTAGAAAAAGGAACTTCAAATGAAAATTGCCCTGAGAATTGTGGTTTGTGCGGGTACCATAAAAGTGCAGCATCTATTATAAATATTGATTTAACAAATTCCTGTAATTTAAAGTGTCCCTTTTGTTTTGCTTCTTCAAATGAAGGGGAAAAGTTATTTCTTAAACCTGAAAAAATAAGATTTATGCTAAAAAGTATTAAGCCAAATAGAGGGCAAATGGCTGTCCTCCAAATTTCTGGTGGTGAACCAACTATATCTCCATATTTTTTTGAATCAATTGCCATTGCAAAGGAAGTTGGCTTTTATTGGATTCAAGCAGTTACAAATGGGATAAAATTTGGGAAGTCATTGGATTTTACAATCAAAGCAAAAGAAGCTGGCTTGAAAGGACTTTATCTTCAATTTGATGGGGTAGATGATGAGGTATGGAAATTGACAAGAGGTGAAGCCCTTATGGATATAAAGAATGCTGCTATTGAAAATTGTAGAAAGGCAGGTTTGAGAGTAATATTGGTTGTAACCCTTGTAAAAGGTTTAAATGGAGATCAAGTGGGAAAGATATTAAATTATGCCCTTGAAAATATTGATACTGTTGTTGGAATTAGTTTTCAACCTTTAAGTTTTACAGGTAGGGTTCCTTATGAAGAAAGAATACAAAAAAGATATACAATATCCCATCTAACAGAGGACTTAGAAAGGACAACAGGCGGAAAATTAAAGAAATTAAGGGATTTTTATCCTTTGTCTTCAATCCTTCCTATTTCAAAACTTATTAATTTAACGAGAAAAACACCCTTCTCTCCAAAGGTTATGGAATGTTCCTGCCATCCTTTATGTGGTCTTGGAACATATTTGTTAGTTGATGAAAAGACAAAAAATTTTATTCCTCTTCCAGAGATTTTTGACTGGGATGGAATATTATCAGAACTTCACTTTAAAATAGAAAAAGAAAAGAAAAGATATGGCTATTGGAAGATAAAAAGTGCTTTAAATTTTGGAAAACTTTTATATAAATATAAATACAAAGATTCACCTATTGGTGCTTTGGAGCTTTTAAAAATCTTTGATGGCTTAACAGGTTCTAAAAGTTTTGGGATTGCAAAGAAAAACAGGTACCCCTGGAGATTATTTTTAGCAGCAGGTATGCATTTTATGGATAATTATAATTATTTATTAGAAAGGTTAGAAAGGTGCGTAGTACACTATGTAGGAGAAGACGGGAAAGCATATCCCTTTTGTTCTTACAATGCAGGTCCTACATACAGGAATAAGTTTGAAAAAAAAGGAACTATTGATTAAAGCACCTACAAGGGTTGACTTATCTGGTGGAACCCTTGATATCTGGCCTCTTTTTTGCTTTTATGAAAAACCAAAGACAATAAATTTTGCAATAGATGGATATGTAGAGATAAAAATTTCTCTTTTAAATTCAAATTTTTTTATAAAAGAAGAAGAGAAAGTTTTTGAGTTTAAAAATTTAAAACAAATGATGGAGGGTCAGTTTAAATTATATGCCCTTGTCTTTTCTTATTTTAATTTAAAAGGAATTAAAATTGAGATTTTAAAGGTTCCACCAAAATTTTCAGGGCTTGGTGGTTCTTCTTCCCTTCTTATGTGTCTTTTAAAAGGTTTATTTTTTCTTTTTGATAAAAAGGTATCAAATAGTTTTTTAATATCCTTAGGGAAAGATTTGGAAGCAAAGAATATGGGTTATCCAACGGGAACTCAAGATTTTTATCCACCTTTGTATGGTGGAATTTTATGCATTAATTATGAACTTGGAAAGGAAAGGATAGAAAAAATAAAAGGCTTGAAGGAAATAGAAAAATATATTTTAATATATAATACAGGTGTAAAACACCATTCGGGCTCACAAAATTTTGATGTTATAAAGAAAGCAATTGAAAAAAAAGATGGCTTTGTTTGGAAAAATTTAAAAGAAATTTCAAGGATTACAAATGATATGTATAATTTTATTAAGAAAAGAGATTTCAAAAAAGTAGGGCTCCTTATGAAGGAAGAATGGGATTCAAGAAAGGAATTGTCCTCCTCCTTTAACCACCCTGAAATTGATAAAGCAATAGAGGTTGCAAAAAAGGTTGGTGTATGGGGATGGAAGCCCTGTGGAGCAGCAGGTGGTGGGAGTATTTGTTTTTTAGTACCAGAAGAAAGAAAAGAAACTTTTAAAAATAATTTAAATTTGCTCAAAGGAGAGGTTTTGCCTTATAATATTGTATGGAAGGGATTGGATATTAAATATGCTAATAGGTAAGGATGTAAATGGAAATTTTTTGGATATAAGCCATAACCACTTTACAACCCATTCACTTTGTGTTGGAATGACAGGGAGTGGTAAGACAGGGCTTTCAATTTCCATCCTTGAAAAACTGGCTCTTCTTAAAGTTCCTGCCTTGATTTTAGATCCAAAAGGGGATTTGGGAAATCTTTTTTTAATCTTTCCAGAGCTTCAAAAGGAGGATTTTGAAAGATGGACTGATAAACCAGAGGAAGTGGCATCCCTTTGGAGAGAAAATTTTAAAAAAGATGGCATTGGAAAGGAAGATTTATTAAAACTAAAGGATTCTGTTGAAAGGAGGATTTTAACACCGGGGCTTTCCTCTGTTTCACCTTTAAATATCCTTCCCTCTTTTAAAGCACCTTCAAATACTGAAATGCAAGAAGATATTGAAAATGTAAGAGAAAGAATCAGGAATCTTGTATCTGCAATTTTTAAACTTTTAGGAAAAGAGCCCGACCCTTTTACAGACACTTCTTTTATCTTTTTATCCCTTTGCTGTGAACATTTTTTTAAGAGCGGAAAAGATTTAAGTTTGGAAGAATTGATTTTATCCCTTGAAAGCCCTCCTTTTTCATCAATTGGAGTTATGCCTCTGGAAAAAGTTTTTCCTCTTCAAGAGAGGAGAAATTTAGCTTTTAAGTTAAATAATTTAATTGCTTCTCCTCAATTTTCCTCCTGGTTTACTGGTTTTCCACTAAATTTTGATGAAATATTTTATTCAAATAGCAAAACCTGCCATACAATTGTTTATTTAAACCATTTAGATGAGGAGTTAAAACAATTTGCTGTGACAATAATTTTATCAGAACTTTTTAATTATATTACAAAACAAAAGGGAACAGAGGATTTAAAGTATCTTTTATATTTTGATGAAATTTCTGGCTTTTTGCCACCTTCTCCTTCAAATCCACCATCAAAGGGACCCCTTTTGACATTGCTTAAAAAAGCAAGGGCTTTTGGACTTGGATTATTTTTAGCAACTCAAAACCCCATTGACTTGGATTATAGGGCTTTGTCAAATATTGGAATTTATATAATAGGAAGATTACATACTCAACAAGATAAAGAAAGAATAAAAGATATAATTGGAAGAGATGAAAAGGCAATGGAACTAATTTCTAATTTAAAGCCAAGAGAATTTTGGATAAAGGATGTAAAGGATCCAAAAACTCCTTGTATTATTAGATCCCTTCAAACTTTTTGCTTCCTTAAAGGACCTATGACAACGGAAGAATTAAAAGTTTTTGCAGTTCCTTTTAATTTTGAAAAAAAAGAAAAACAAAAGAAAACATTTTTTATTCCTTCAAATATTTCTTTTTTTTATGATGAAAAGGGAGGTGACCTTTTTCCATATCTACTTTCTCAAGTCAGTTTATTTTATAGTAAAGAAAGTGCAAAATTAAATTTTAATAAAATTTTTTTCTTAATCTCTGAAATTGGAAAGGGCGTTTATTCTTGGCAAATCCTTAAAGAAAAGCCAACCCTTTCATTAAGGGAGCCAGAAAATTATAAGATAATAATGGATTTTGAGATAGATTTTGAAAAGGAAATAAAACTTGCAGAAAAGTACTTAAAAGAAAAAATTTCAACAATAAACCCAATAAAAATTTATCAAAATCCTTTTTTAAAGTTATATTCCTCTTTTGATGAAAGCAAGGAAGAGTTCATATCAAAATGCAAAGAACTTTCTCTCGAAGTTTTTAAAGAAAAAATAGAGGAAAGAAAAAAAGTTTATGATTTAAAACTTGAAAGGATAAGAGAACAGGTAGAAAAAGAAAGGTATTATCTTAAAAAAGAAGAAGAGGAAGTTTCTTTAAGGTCAGCTGAAAGAAATATTAACCTCTTGGAAGCAGGACTTTCAATATTATTTGGTGGAAAAAGGGCTGTAACAAAGATAAAAAATACAATCTCAAAAGCAGGGCAGGTAGGAAGAAAAGAAAAACAAGTTATGAAAGAAAAAATGGATGTGGAGCAAAGAAAAGAAAAGTTAAAAAAACTGGAAGAAGATTTAATTTCTTTAAAAGAAGAGTTTGATGAAGAGTTAAAAAAAATTGAAGTTGATTTAGAAGAAAAAGCCCAGAACATTGAAGAAATTATTGTATATCCATTGGAGTCTAAGAGTTATATTGAAAAAATTTCAGTTGTATTTTTAAATAAAAATAGTTTAAACTTATAAGGGAGAAATTATGGAAAGATTAAAAGATAAGATTTCAGAGCAATCACTAAGGTTTAAATTCATTTGGGGTGCAGTATTACTGCTTTTGGTATTTTCTATTTTAGTTTTAATTACTTTTAACTGGAAGGCAAGAAATTTAATGTATGAGCAAGTAAAAAAACAAGGAGATGGAATTGCTAAGACAGTTTCTTTAAATTCCAGTTATTATTTGCAATTTTCTTTAAAGCAAAATTTGCAAGATATGGCTTCAACAATACTTTACTCCACAGAAGCAGTTTATGTTGATTTTCTTGACCCTTTTGGAAATGTATTAGCAAAAACAGATGAAAGGAAAAAATTAAAAGAGTTTGAGACCTTTGTTCCTTCTGTTATAATTGGAAAAAAAGCAAAAACAGAAGAAGGAGAGGATGTTCTAATCTTTTCATACCCAATATTAGACCCTTCAAAAAACAAAGTCCATGAGAATATAAATTTTGAAAACTTAGAAGATGTACCTTGTATTATATGCCATAGCAAGAGTGGCGGGATGCCTCTATTAGAAAAGAAAGAAATTGAAACATTAAGTAAAAGTAAAATAAAAAAAATGAAAGAGAAGATAAAAGATTTTTCTTATGAAGGTGAATACCTGTTAGGTTTTTTAAGGGTTGCAATATCAACAAAGTCCTTTAAAGCAGCAAAATATTCTTTAACAATTTGGGGGCTTTTAATTACAATTTTTATTTTAGTTTTATCTCTAATATTTGTTCAGTTTGCTTATAAATTTACAATTGGACCAATTTTAAATTTACAACAAGTTGCAACAATTGTAGCCAAAGGCGATTTAACACAAAGGATTAAATCAAAGAGGGAAGATGAGTTAGGAAAACTTATAAATGCCTTTAATCAGATGACAGAAAATCTTGAATCAATGGTTTCAAAGGTAAAAAGTGGTTATAGCAGGCTTTTGGGAGCAACACAAATTATTTCAAAGGCAAGCCAAGCAGTTATACAAAAATCAGAGACACAGATTCAATCAACAGATCAAACCTATAACTCAATTGAACGATTAAATAATGGAATAAAGAAAATAAATGAAAATGTTGAATCCCTTTCAACTTCTTCAGAAGAGACCTCTTCTTCAATACTTGAAATGGTTGCAACAATTGAAGAAGTTTCAAAGAATATAGATTCTTTATTTAGTGCAGTTGAAGAAACAGCAAATGCAACAACAGAAATGGTTGCTTCAATAAATGAAGTTGACAGGTCTATGGAACAACTTGCTGCTTTTGTTTCCGATACATCTGCTTCAATGATTGAAATGGATGCATCAATAAGTGAAGTGGAAAGAAATTCTTCCCAGTCCTATGATTTTACCTTGGAAGCTTCAAAATATACTGAAGAAGGATTAAAAGCAGTTCAAGAAACAATTCAGGGTATGACAAACATACAAAAGGCAGTTCAAGATGCAGAATCAGTAATATTAAAATTAGGTTCCAAATCAGAAGAAATAGGCAAGATTGTAAATGTTATTGATGATATAGCAGAACAGACAAATTTACTTGCTTTAAATGCAGCAATCCTTGCAGCACAAGCAGGAGAACATGGGAAGGGCTTTTCTGTTGTGGCAACGGAGATAAGGGATTTATCAGAAAGAACAGCTTCTTCCACAAAAGAAATTTCAAACTTGATTAAAACAGTTCAAGAAGAAGTAAAAAATGCAATTGAATCAACAAAGATAGGAGTAAGGGAGGCAAGGGAGGGTGCAAATTTGGCAAATCAATCAGGAAGAATATTGGAAAAGATCCTTGAAAATAGTTTGGCTGTATCAAATATGGCAAAGGAAATTGCAAGAGCAACAAAAGAACAAGCAAGGTCTTCTCAAGGGGTGACAAGGGCAATTGAGAAAGTAAGGGAAATGGTAAAACAGGTTTCAAAGGCAACATCAGAACAATCCCAGGGTTCACAACATATACAAGAAGCAACGGAAAGGATGAGAGAAATTACAAGATATGTACAGCAAGCAATTCAAGAACAAAAGAGTGGGTCTTTGATGATTTCAAAAGCAACTGAAGAAATGATGGAAATGATTCATAATATTTTAGAAATTACTTCACAGCAAGCAGAGGGTTCTGAAAAGATAACAAAGGCAATGGGAGAAGTGAAGAGGTTGGGAGTTGAAATGAAAGAAGCAATAGAAGAATTGAAAATTATAAATGAACAATTGGTTCAGCAATCCCAATCACTCCAAGAGGAAATACAGAGGTTTAAAATTAGAGGATAAATGAAAACTTTAAACCTATTAATTTTTAAAATAGCAGAAGAAGATTTTGTAATTGAAATAGATAACCTTGTTCAAATTATAAGATACATAAAACCAACTCCTATACCAAAAACCCCATCTTTTATTGAAGGCATAATAGTACTTCGAAATATGGTTATACCTGTAATTAATTTGAAAAAAAAATTATTTGGTGAAATAGAAGAAAAGACAAAAAAACCAAAGATTTTTATTGCAAAAATAAAGGATTTGACTCTTGGGTTTAAAGTAGATGATCTTTATAAAATTTTTGCAGTAGAAGAAGACAAAATCCTTCCGCCTCCACCTGCAATAGAGGGTATGGTTGTGGATTATATAAAAGGCATAGTTGAAAGTGGAGGAAATGTTTACCTTTTTCTTGACCTTCCAAAGACAATATCAAAGGAAGAAATTGACATATTAAAAAATATGAAAGAAGAAAAAAGGAGATAAAATGAAAAAAATATTATCAATTTTTTTAATTTTTTTTATTTTTAGTTGTAAAGGAAAGGTCGAAAGAAAAATTGAGCTTAAAAGGAAGGGTGCTTTCTCTTTAATATTGATTAAAAAAGATGCAACAAATCCATTAAAATCAAGGGAAAGGGCAAATAAAATTTATAAAGATATAGTTGATAAAAAAATTTCCTTTGAAGAAGGGGTAGTTTTATCAGATAGCAATCCTTTGCTTAAAGTAAGGGAAGGTTTTATTGGAATACAAAGATTTGGGCTCTTTGCCCTGCCTGTTTCTGAAAGCACTGAGGAAGTTTTATTTAATTTAAAGGTAGGTGAAATATCTGAAGTAATTGAACTCCCTTCAGATTTTGCTATTTTAAAGAAAGAAGAAATAATAGAAGATAAAGCATTAAACCATATATTAATCTCCTGGAAAGGCGCACTTGCCTGTCCTCTGGCAATTCAAAGAACAAAGGATCAAGCATATAAAATGGCAGAAGAGGCAACCTTTGAACTGAAAGAAGGGAAACCCTTCAATATTGTTGCAAAAAAATATTCAAATGGATTAGAAGCAAAGAGGGGAGGATATTTGGGTCACCTTGTCCCAAAAGCATTATTTAAAGAACACAGAGAAAAAGTTTTAAACCTTAACTTTGGGGAAATGAGCCCAATTCTTGAATCTCCATTGGGTTTTCATATCTTTCAAATTACAAAGCCATGGGAGGATGTAGTTGGATTAAAACATATAATGATTGCATATCAAGGTGCTCTTATGGCTCCTTTTACAATTACAAGATCTAAAGAAGAAGCAAAGGAGCTGGCAGAAAATTTAAGAAAAAAAATAATTGAAGGAGAAGATTGGGGCAAGATTGCAAAAAAATATTCTGATGATAAATCTACAAGAAAAAATAATGGAGATTTGGGATTGATTTGTATTGATAAATTCATACCAATTGAGTTGGAAGAGGTAGCTTTTAATCTTAAAATAAACGAAGTATCAGAAATTGTG
Source organism: Acidobacteriota bacterium (assembly GCA_037441225.1). GTDB lineage: Bacteria > Acidobacteriota > Thermoanaerobaculia > UBA2201 > UBA2201 > JBBFMJ01. The sequence continues at coordinate 1,585 of JBBISU010000073.1, read as the reverse complement.
GAATCCCCAGGTGGATTTCATATATTATTAAGATATCAATAGGAGGCAAATATGGAAGAAAGGGAAGTTGAATTTGTAGTTTGTAAACAATGTGAAACACCTTGTTATAATTTTGAAATACACAAAGGGAAAATTGTTTCTGCTTTATGTCCTGTTTGTGGGAATGATGAGACAGATGAATTTGAAATCCCAAAACAATAATATTATGATATAATAAAGAATCAAAATTTTTGAAAGGAGTTTTTATGAAAAAAATTTTATTTCTATTTTTATTTTGTTTCTTTTTAAGTTTGCCTTTGCTGGCTGAAGAAGGAGAAAAGGCACCGGAAGGTGCAAAGAAAGAAGTAGGCTATGGTGTTTTTGCCGCTGCTTTTGCAATTGCAATAACTGGCTTTGCAGGTGCCTTAGGGCAAGGAAAAGCAATTTCATCTGCCTGCGAAGGGCTTGCAAGAAATCCAGGTGCGGCTGGTGCCATAAGGACATCCCTTCTTTTAGGGCTTGCTTTTATTGAATCAATTGTAATTTATGCTTTGCTTATTGCATTTTTGACATATAAGCTATAAAAATAATTTAAGGAATGTGTTAAACTATTTATTGAAAATTTGAATGAAGGGGAGCAAAGAAAATAAATTTAATTATGAAAGGGATTTAATGCCTTATGCAGATTCTTTATATTTAACTGCATTGCGAATGGTTTCAAATCCCCAAGATGCAGAGGATTTAGTTCAAGAGACCTTTTTAAAGGCTTTTAAATATTACAACAAATTTAAACCTGGTACAAATATTAAGGCATGGCTTTTTAAAATATTGAAGAACACTTTTATAAATTTTTATAGGAAAAGAAAAAAAACTCCTCATCAAATAGAACTTATGGAGTTAGAAGACAATTTAGAAAGTTTTACAATTTCAGAAGTACCACAATTGAAAGAAATGGAAAAAGATGAAGCGTTTGGAATTTTTTCTGATTTAGATGAGGAAGTTAAATTTGCCTTGGATAGTTTGCCTGAGGAATATAAAAAAGTAATAATTATGATTGATATAGAAGGCAAATCCTATAAAGAAATTGCTGATTCTTTAAATTTACCTATTGGAACAGTTATGTCACGGCTTTATAGAGGTAGAAAAAAGTTAGAAGAAACTCTTTTAAAATATGCAGCAAGGTATGGATATATAAAAGGAAGAAAGCCAAAAAAACAAAGGACAAAATAGGTATATACCAAAAGTAGAATTAAGGTCGAAAGAATAATAAAAATCCATAAACACAAAAAATGCAGTTTAAAAAGACTAATAGAGCAGTAGAGCAGTATGCCTTTGTCCGTGTTCGTTTTTTTATAAAATATTGTGGCAATTTGTAGGGGCGGGTTTATCCCCCCGAAATAAAACAGTAGGGACAATTTACGAATTACCCAGATCTTTTTCAAAAACAGATAACGGACACGGCAAAGGAAAACGGAATTTGATTGTATTATCCGTATGTTGGGGGCCACAAAGGGGTTACACCTAAAATTCTTTTATTTTTGCCCCTTTAATCCCGGAAAATGCAATTGAAATAAAATTTTGAGTAGAAAAAAACCTCCTTTTTTCT
>JBBISU010000072.1:0-15744 GCA_037441225.1 Acidobacteriota bacterium | reverse complement strand
AATTCAAGAATCAAGACCTGACCCCACTTACGAACAATTGTTCAAGTTGGGTTAAAAACTTTTTTTGAAAGATTTCAACAAATAGAGTTAAGTTTATCAAAATTTTTAATCAAAATTATGCAATTTTCCTCTTGAAAAAGAGGTAAAGATTCCAATAAATAAAAAAAATGAAAAAAGGATTGAAAATGTTTTAATAGAAGATATAAATAAATTAAAGTTTTCAATCTTTATAGGGTTGTTTTTTAAAAATATGCTTAAAATTAAGGTAGTTAATGATATGCTTGTTGACATTCCCATTGCCCTCATAGAAGAAAGAGTTCCTGTGGCAACTCCATAATATTTTTTTTCCACAGAACCCATTATGGCATTTGTATTTGGGGAAGCAAAAAATCCATTTCCAAGCCCTAATAATAGTAGTATTAAATATATATAATAATTTTTAGTATTTAAGTTTAAATTATATAAAAGGATTAAAGAAAATAAATTTAAAAACATACCAAGTGATGATAAAATTCTTGGCTCTTTTTTATCTGAAAGTTTTCCAATAAAGGGAGATGAGATTGCCATTATAATTGGCTGGATAAATAAAATTATTCCTGTTTTAAAAGGTGAAAATCCTTTTAGGTATTGTAAATATAAACTTAACATAAAGCCACAGGAAAAAGTTGAAGAATAATTTATAAAGGCAGATAAGTTTGAAAATAAAAATAATGAGTTTTTAAAAAGTTCTATGTTAAATAATGGAAAGTTTTGTTTTTTTTCATATAAAACAAAAAGATAAAAGAAGGCAATAAATAAAATCAATAAAATGTAACCCTTTTTGTTTAAAAAACTTAAGCCCAATTGCATAAATAAAAAGGAAAAAATTAAAATTAAAGCACCAAAAAGGTCATATTTTTCTGCTTTTGCATCTGCCCATTCGCCTTTTAATTTTATTGAAGTTATTATTGACAAAAAAATTGTTAAGAAAAAATTTAAGATAAAAAGATCTCTCCATCCCAAATGTTCTGCTATTGCACCACCTAAAAAAGGACCTAAGGAAAGCCCTAAATAAACCATTGAAGCATTTATCCCTAAAGCTTTTCCTCTTTCTTCTTGCGGGTAAATTGATGTTAAAAGTGCAATGGATGTGCCAAAGAATAAGGCACCACCTAATCCTTGAAAAAACCTAAAAAGGATTAAAAGATAAGGAAGATTTGAAATTCCACAGAAAAGAGATGAAACCCCATAAATAAAGGTTCCCAAAATAAATAATTTTTTTCTCCCATAAATATCAGCCAATCTCCCAAAGGGAACAAGAAAAATAGAAGAAGATAAAAGAAAGGAAAGCCCAATCCAACTTAAAAGAACTGCATTTAAATTAAAGTATTTCCCAATGGATGGAAGGACAACATTTATTGAAGAGCCCATAAAGGGATTTACAAAAGAAGCAAGGGAAGTTACAAAAAGAGCAGAGCTTTTTAAATCTTCTTTCATAGAAGAAATTATAATATATGATTAAAGGAAATGCTAATTTTATATCTTGCAGTATTTGTTTCAAAGAAATCCTCCCTTGCATCATGGACAAATCTTCCTATTGTAATTGAAAAATCATCTTTTTTTGTTAAGTCCTTATTAAACTTAACATAAATGTATGAAGTTCCAATATCAGTTAAAATATTTGGCTCAAAGAATAAATAACTTTTTTTAAGGTATCTTTTTTCCAATCTAATTGAAAAAATAATCTTCAGATTTTCATCAATATTTGTTGAAAAAAATCCTTCAAAGCCAATGCTTTTATTTGAAAGATCTTCAATTGTTGCTTCTTTTTTTTGGAAAAATAAGATAAAATTAAAGATATAATGAGAAAAATATTCAAGACCAAGGTCAAAAGAAAAGACCTTTTCATTATGTTCTTTTAATTTTGGAATTGGCATTTCAGAAATATCTAATACTTTTTTATCAAAATAATATTTTGAAAAATTTAAATCAGAAAAAAATTTTAGTTTATCGCTTTTTTCAATTAAAAACTTAAAGTTTGAATAAAATTTTTTATTTTGAAAAATTTCATAATTTTTTGTTTGAAGTGTGTTAAAGCCAAATTTAAATTTAAAATTTGAAAATATATCAATTGAATTATCAATTCCATAAAAATTAAAGGTCTCTTCTTCCACTGGAACTTTTGTTTTTTTCTCTTCTGTTTTTTTAAAGTTAAGGAAAAAAGAAAGTTCATACTTTTTATTCTTATGAAGGGGAAAGGAATTTTTAAAATTTAGATTTCCTATCCTAATTTCCAATGGTTTTTTTTCATTAAAGGAATAAGAAAAGGGATAGAGAAAGGAAAAACTATAGTTTAAGGAAGTTTTTTTTGCTTTAAGATTTCCATTAAAGCCAAAGTTGTAATAAAAAGAATGTTCATTTGTTTTTTCAAATTCATAGAGCATAGAGTTGTAATCAATACCAAAATTTATAATATTTTCACACTTAGAAAAAGTTGAAAAGATAAAAATTATAATTAAAATATTTTTCAATTTCATTTTTTGCTCCTTTTAAAAATATCTTCTCTTTTTATTTCCAAATATTCAACTATTGATTTATATATATTTAATGTTTTATTGCAGTTCTCTATTTCTTTATCAATCCTTTCAATTTCAAAAGAAATGCTTTCAGAGGAAATTCTTGTATCAAGAAGTGCTCCACCTTCCATCTCCATTTTTTTCATAAATTGAAATAGATTTTCACTTAAATCTTTTTCCTTACTTAATTTTTCCACTATAGTTTTTGTATTTTCCATTTCTTTTTTTATATCAAACAAAATTGATTCTAATATTTTTAACTTTTCCTTTATAATTTCTTCTGGTTCCTCTTCTGATATTTCTATTTCTTTTATTGAAAAAACAGAGCAATAAGATTCCTCCTTTAAATATTTTAATTTTTCAATTAAATCAATTAAAGAACTATAATTTTCTTTTGAAGAAACCTTTGAAGAAATAATCTTTTCAATTTCTTTTTCTAACTCCTCCCTTGCTTTCTTTTTCAATTTTTCTAATTTTTTTTCTTTAATTTTTAAATCCTTTTGACAATTTGTAAACTCAATTGATAAAGAATGGCTTTCTTTTAATAATTTTTTTGCCTTTTCTATTTCTTTTTTACTCTCATAAAAATCAACTTCTTTTCCAATTTTTTCCAACCTTTCTTTTAAAATATAACATTTTTCCTTATTTTTTATATATTCTTCATATTGTATTTTATAATCTTCAAAGAAAATTAGTTGGAATAAAATTAAAAATTTAATCCACATCAATGTTATATTTCTTTATCTTATAAAATAAGGTATTTGGCTTTGTCCCTAAAACTTTTGCTGCCTTGGAAATATTTCCACCACAAGCAAGGATCGTTTCTTTTATAATTTTTGCTTCCATCTTTTCTGTGCTTTCTTTTAGTGTTTCAAAATTCTCATAGGACTTGCAAGATAACTTTTTTTTGACTTCTTCTAAACCTAATTCCTTGCCAAAATATAAAATTGTTGCCCATTCAATAAAATTTTTAAGTTCCCTGATATTTCCAGGCCAGGGATAGTTTAAGAGAAAATTTATTGCTTCTTTTGAAAAATTTATTTTTTCTTTTTTGTGTTCCTTTGAAAAATAATTTGAATAATAATCAATTAATAGCAAAATGTCTTCCTTCCTTTCCCTTAAAGGTGGAAGGTAAAAAGGAATTACATTAATTCTATAAAATAGATCTTCTCTAAAAGTTCCTTTTTCAACCATCTCTTCTAAGTTTCTATGGGTTGCTGAAATCCATCTCACATCTGCTTTTAATGTTTTTTCACCCCCAACCCTTTCAAATTCCCCTTCTTGCAAAACCCTTAAAAGTTTTATTTGAAGAGGTAAAGGAATATCCCCAACTTCATCCAAAAACAATGTACCTCCTTCTGCCATTTCAATCCTTCCCTTTTTTTGTTTTATTGCACCAGTAAAGGAACCCTTTTCGTGTCCAAAGATTTCACTTTCCAATAAATTTTCATTTAAAATTCCACAATTAACTTTAACTAAAGGCATTTTTTTTCTCTCTGAGTTTTTATGGATAAAATGGGCTAAAAGTTCCTTGCCAGTCCCTGATTCACCCCTTATTAAAACAGTTGCCTTTGTTGAAGAAACTTTCTTTGCTTCTTCCAAAATCTTAGTCATTTCCTTATTTTCAGTTATAATTTCTTCAAATTTTCCTTTTTTTGAAAAAAATTTTGAGTTTTTGAATATATCCAATCTTAATTTTAAATCTTCAGGTGAAAAAGGTTTTTGTATAAAATCAATGGCACCATTTTTCATTGCTTCCACTGCCATTTCAATTGTCCCATAAGCAGTCATTAAAATTACTTCTGTTTCTGGATATAATTTTTTAATCTCTTTTAAAATTTCCATACCATTTGAATCTGGAAGTTTATAATCTAAAAAGCAGAGGTCAATTTTTTTTTCTTTTAAAATTTGCATTGTTTCAGATTTGTTTTTTGAAATATAAACAGAATTGTTTTCCTTTTTTAAAGTAATTTCTATTGCCTTTAATAAATTTTCTTCATCTTCAATTATTAATATATCCATTTTCCCTCCTCTTCTTAAATAAAATAATAACTTCAGTCCCTTTCCCTTCTTTTGAATTTATTATCAAATTTCCCTTTAATTTTTTTGTATATTCTTTTACAACAGTTAAACCAAGTCCAATACCCTTTGCTTTTGTTGTAAAAAATGGTTCAAAAACCTTATCTTTGATTTCTTCCTTTATACCACAGCCAGTATCTTTAACTACTATCTTAAAATTTTTTTCCTCTTCAATTCCTATCATTTCCAATTTTCCACCTTCCTCCATTGCTTCAAAACTGTTTTTTACTAAATTAAAAAGAATGTGAAAAAGGAAGTCCTTATCTGAAAAAATCTTTAAGTTTTCAGAAATATCAATCATAAAATTAATATTATTTTCTTTTGCTTTTTTTGAATATAGTTTTTCAATTTTTGAAAATAAATCTTTTAAGTTAAAAATTTCAAATTTAGGTTCTTTTTTCTTAACAAAATTTATAAAGTTATCTAAAAGCCCTTCAATTTTTTCTGTTTCTTCCTTTAAAATATTTACATAATTTTTTCTTTCTTCTGCATTTATATTTTCATCTAAAAGAAAGGATAAATAAAAATTAAAAATACTTAAAGGGTTTTTTATTTCATGGGCAATTTGAGAAACCATCATCTTTAAATACTCATCTCTTTTGTTTATATTCTGTCTTAAAATTTCCAGAGTATTTCCTATTTTATCAAGTTCTGTTCTTGAATTAAAAGTCAAAGGTTTTTCAAAATCACTTTTAATTAAATTTTCTGTTTCTTTAATTAAATTTTTTAAAGGTTTTGAAATGCTTTTGCTTAAATAAAAGGAAACTACCAAGCCAAAAAGAAGAGAAATTAAAAAGAAATAAAAAATTTTCAATTGAAGAACTTTAAAATTCTTGACATATTCAGCAGGGGCATCAATCCCAAGTCCTAATAAAAATTCATCTCCTATTTTTATAGGAATAAAACAACTTTTAAAATATTCACCTTTAATTTCATAAAGTAAAGTAGAATAAACAATTCCTTTTTTTAAGTTATCAAGAGAAACAGGATTTAATAAAAAGTTGCTTAAAAGTGTTCCCTTTGTTAAATTTTCAGTATCAACTATTGCTTCACCTTTTAAATTAAATATGTATAATCTTTCTAAATTTAGTTCTTCTTTATTCTTTTTTAACTTTTCTCTCAAATAATTCAAATATTTTCCTTCTTCAAAGTTTTTTTCTTTCCCAATAAAATAAATATTTAAATTTGAAGAAATAATTTTTCCAGTTAGTGTCAGCCTTTCTTCTAATTCTTTTTCAAAATAACCTTTCATAATGTTAATAAATAAATAACTTCCTATGAAGAAAAAAAGAAAAGATAAAATTAAGAAGCTAATGAAAAATCTAAAAGAAAAGCTTTTAAAGAAATTTTCCACAATTGAATTATAACAAAAAAAATAGGTGGATAAAATAATTATCCACCTAAAAAAAATAAAACAAATTTATTTTTGGCTTAATAAATGCATTCATCTGGCTCTAAGGTGAAATCAATTCCAGAGACAAAGCCATTTTCTCTAATATTAATAGTATTTGCAGAGGAATAAGAATCTTTTTCTTTATACCATTCTTCCTTATAACAATATGCCCAAGCAGAGACCTTATATTTTCCTGGAGCTAAAAAATAAATAAAAAAGTTTCCTTCTTCATCTGTCATTCCAAAGGAAACAGGAATTCCAAATTCATCAAAAACTGTTATGGCAGCATAGGCAATTGGCTCTGAATTTGAACTATCTGAAACTTTTCCTTTTATTCTTCCTCCATTTAAATCTATTTTAAAATCAATGTTTTTTGTTTCTTCACCTTGTAAAACAGGAACTGGTTTTGCTTTATCCGGATCAAAGGTTCCATCATAGTAATAAATTAAGCCATTTGGCAGAAAAACTCCAACCCTGTAATCTCCTGTGCCTAACCCAATTATCTTATAATTTCCATTTTCATCTGTGGAAGCCCATTGAACTTCATAAGAATTAAAATTACTTTGAGTAATTTTTTCTGCAAATAAAATCATATAACTTAAAGGATTTCCTTCCATGTCAGTTACTTTCCCAGAAATTGAACCAGCAGGGGGAAGATAAAAATTAATATTTTCAATTGTTTGACCTAAATTTAGATTTATTGGCTTTGCTTCATCTGGTGAATCAGCATTCTCATACCATTTTGGTGCATATTGACCTGTTCCATCCTGGGCATATAAAATATAAGTTCCACCCATTAAACCACCTATATAATAACTTCCATCATCTGAAGTATAGCCAAAGCCACACCAATTTCCATTTAAATCAAGGGCAGTTATGTAAGCATAATTTAAAGGAAGATTTGTATTTGAAAAAACTTTTCCTTTTATCTTTCCACCTTTTAAAATTTTAAAGGTAATATTTGTATCTGCTCCTTCTATAACTTGAACTTCTGTTGCAAGGGATACATCTGTTACAGAGTCATAATAAGTTGGAATATATTCTCCATTTAAATCATAACTAAAAACTATATAGGAGCCAGTTTGCAGTCCCTTAATTTCAAAATATCCATCTTCTTGTGAAAATCCATAGGATTCATAGTAAAAATTTTCATCATAAGCAAAAAGAAAAATATCTTTTACTGGATTTAGTGTTTGGGAGTCCAAAACATAGCCAACAATTTTTCCTGCTTTCTTTAATTTAAACAAAATCCCACTTGTTATCTCTCCCATCTTTACATTTACAGGATCTGCATCCTCAAAGGTTTTTTTGTTGTTATACCATTGGGGTGAATAATTTCCTTCGCTATCCCAAGCAAATAAATAGTAAATTCCTTCATCAAGGCCACCAATTTTAAATTCTCCATTTTCATTTGTCACATAATGGTTGACAAAAAAACCTTGCTTATCAAAGACCTCAACATAAATTGATTGAAGGGGTTCCAAAGAATCAGATAATACCTTCCCTTCTATAAAACCAGCTGGGAGCAGTTGAAAATCAATGTTTTCAACTATTGTATTTTCATCAACTTTTACTGGTTTTGCATCTTTAAAATTCCTCACACCTGGATAATAAGTTGTAAGGGTTGTATCGTCAAAAGTTGAAGCAGAGATAACATACTTATTTACTTTTGTTCCTATCCTATATTCTCCCTTTGAATTTGTATAAGTCCAGTAGTTATCCCAAGGGTCTTGTAGTGTATTACTTGTAGCATAAACCCAGCCATTTGAAGCAGGTTCACCATTTGGAAGAGAAATTTTACCTTTTATCCCTGTTGAAGTTGGATTTAATGAAAAATCTATGCCTGTTATATCTTCATAGGCAGTTATTGTTATTTTTTCAGGGTATGTATATTCACCATAAAAATTTCCAAAATCAATTGTATGGATCTCATAAGTTCCTAGAGAAAGCCCTGAAATATGGTAGTTTCCTTCATCATCGGTTATGTCATCAATAAAGTAAGGCAAGCCATATTCCCAATCTTGGTTAGGATTTACTGTGTAAACATAAATACCCCAAACACCTTCACCTGTTTTAGCATCAATTATTCTTCCTGAAATTGAAGCAGATTTCTTTAAATTGAAATTTAAATTAGTTAAAACATCACCATTTTTTAAAATTAAAACATCTGCTTCTTCATAAGAATCTTTGTGGTCATAATATTGTGGAAGGTAAATTGAATTAGGATCAGAAGCAAGTAAGATATAAGAACCTTCTAAATCAAAATACAATAAAAAGAAGCCATTTTCATCTGTCTCTGCATAATAATTAAAAAGTGGAAAGGAACCAATCTCCCCATTTGAAAAAGAGATTGGCAAAAGATATAATTGAATACCTTTAAGTGGGGCTTCTTTCAAATCATAAACATAACCTGAAATTGAGCCAATTGAGTTTTTCAAATCACAGCTTTTAATTATTTTCTTTCCATCATAATTTTTTGTTTCAGCTAATTTAAGCTGAAAATCTTTATCTTTTGCATTTATCTTATCTTCTGAAGATAACTTTTGTGGATTTTCTTTCATTCCAAAGTAAACAGCTGTATTCATAATTTTTTCTTTTCCACTTAAAACTGTTTTTTCTTTCAAACCAATTTCTTTAAATCCTTTTTCAATTTTAAAATCCCTTTTTGTTTTAATAAAATTATCCTTTGGCAATGAAAAACAAAGGGAAACAAAAAGCAAAGATAAAATTAAAAATTTAAAAAACTTCATAACTACCTCCTTAAAAAAATTTTCAATAATTCTTATGCAAATCCTATGCCAGACATTTTTTTAGAAAATGAGCAGTTTTTTTTCAAAATTTTGAAAAAATTTTCAAAAATTTGAAAATTTAATTTTAAATGTTATAATAAAAATATGGAAAAAAATGTTGCTTTATTTTTTCTAATTCTTGGAATTATCTTTTTACTCCTTTCTATCTTTTTTTTCTTTTTTGAAAAAATAAAAATTTTTAAACTCCCAGGAGATATTTATATAGAAAAGGAAAATTTTAAATTTTACTTTCCAGTAACAACTTCAATTTTATTAAGTTTACTTTTATCATTATTTTTTTCCTTTTTTTTTAAAATTTTAAGAAAGTAGGTGGTGTTATGTTTCATATTGCAAAAGAAGAAGAGATCTTGGAAGGAAAGACAACAGATGTTTATTTTGAAAGAGCATTAAAGATTTTAAAAGAAAAAAAATTAAATCCTTATGTTGTTGCAGAAATCTCAACGAAATCCCTTCCAAAAAACTGGGAATATGGCATTTTTGCAGGGCTTGAAGAAGCAATAAATCTTTTAAAAAATTTAAAAGTGGATGTCTGGGCAATGGAGGAAGGTGAGATTTTTTATCCAGAGGAACCTGTTATGATAGTTGAAGGAAACTATCAGGATTTCATAATTTATGAGACAGCACTTTTAGGGCTTTTATGTCAGGCATCAGGAATTGCAACAATTTCTTCAAGGTTTAAAAGAAAAGCAAAAGATAAAACAATTATATCCTTTGGTGCAAGGAGAATGCACCCTGCAATTACACCTATGATTGAAAGGAATGCTTATATTGGTGGATGTGATGGAGTTGCCACAATTAAAGGGGCATCTTTGATTGAAGAAACACCTGTTGGGACAATGCCTCATTCTTTGATTTTATGCTTTGGTTCAACAGAAAAAGCAGTCCTGGCATTTGATGAAATAATAGAAAAAGATGTCCCAAGGATTGCACTAATTGACACATTTCAAGATGAAAAATTTGAAAGCATAAAACTGGCAGAAATAATGAAAGATAAATTAAATGGAATTCGCCTTGATACTCCTCCTTCCAGGAGAGGAAATTTGAAAAAAATAATTGAAGAAGTTAAGTGGGAATTAAATTTAAAAGGTTATAAAAATGTAAAAATTTTTGTCTCTGGTGGATTAAAAGAAGAAGACATTGATGAACTTTATCCTTTAGTTGATGGTTTTGGTATTGGAACTTCCATATCAAATGCCCCTATCATTGATTTTTCTTTGGATATAGTTGAAATTGAAGGTACACCTTTTTCAAAAAAAGGTAAAAAATCAGGGAAAAAAGATATTCTTTTATGTAAAAATTGTTGGGAAAGGGAAGTTGTTTTATTTAAAGAAGAAGAAAAGGTTTGCACCTGTGGTGGAAAAAAAGAAAAAATTTTAAAGAAAATTTTAAGCAAAGGGGAAATTTTACAGGAATTACCTGCTCCAAAAGAAATAAGAAAAAAGGTTTTAAGCAAAATTTTAAAATAAAAGATGAATCAAAAAAAGACATAATTAAAAAATGTTTATTTTCGTCCAAAACCCAAAAAACTCAGTTAAAAATGATATAAAAATAGAGCAGCAGTGCAGCAGTGTAAGGGTCGCACTCGTTCGAGGCTGTCTTGTAATTAAAATTTTTAAAATTGTTATACAATATATTGTATTATCTTTTTTAATTATACCATATATATTGTGTACGACAAGTCAATATACCAGATTGTCGGACAGCCTCTAAAGGTTGCAGCTACATTATGTTAAATTAAATTATGTGGAAATGTAGGCGCAGGTTTTAGCTGTCTATTTTTCTTTTCATTGAATTTTTTATGTTTGATAAAATACTGAGTTCCATTTTTAAAAATTTAATTATTTGTCAGTATCAGTATAGTTTTGAGAGTCCCTTTTGCGGGTGTGATTTTTGGCCCCTTTATCCGTAAATGATCTCTCCTTTTTCTTTTGCAACTTTTATTATTAAAGAATTCCCTTTATTCCATTCATCATCTGAGTAATACAGAATATGAAAAGGAATCATTAGTTTTTCAACTAATTTCCAGTGAACATCTTTTGTTAATTCAACTTTTTCAAATATATCTTTGTCTCTGAAATCTTTTGAAACCAATATAATATCAATATCGCTCTCTTCCTTTGTTCTTCCTTCTGCATAAGAGCCAAAAACAATTATTTTATCAACTTTAATTCCTTCTTCTTTAAGTGCTTTTAATAATTCTTTTCTAATTTTTATAATTTCTCTTTCAGCCATTTAAGCAACTCCTTTGTTTGGGTTAACAAGCTTTCTGTTTTTTCTTTTTTATATTCCTTTAAAAGTTTCCCAATTTCATTTGGATACCTTGTTGGCACACTTAGTTCATTTAAAATTTTTAAGAAATCTTTATATTGATGAGGAAGGTTTAATTCTATTTTATGGATAAGATAAGCCAGGTCATGTAATTTTAGTGGGTCTTTTTTAAATTTTTTTTCATAAAACCCTTTTAGGGCTTTCTCTATTGACAAATGATACATAAATACTGCATAAATATATCTTTCACTATTAAACATAGCTTCTGCTGTCTCTAAATCATATTCTGCTTGCTTAACCCATTCTTCAGGTGGTTTAAATTTTTTTTCTGCCATCTTTTTCTTTATATTCATACTCAAATCCTATTTCATCTCTTTCAATAATCAAGATTTCATATTTCAATTTGCTAGAATTCAATCCTTTTATATTTATATTGAATTTTCTGTTTGCTTCCATCAAAGAAAGACAAATATAATTATGTTGCATTTACCTCAAATTGTGCCTTTCTCAAAAATCTTAAAGAGTTTGAGTCATTACAAAAATTAAATTCAAAAATTTCTGAAATAGTTGAAAAACTGCATTGATATTTGTTTTTTCTCCAGTTAATTACTTTTTCTTTTAAATCATTATAAAGGCTCTTTCTTTATCCTTAAAACCTTAAAATTTCTTTTTTCCAATATTATTTTACAATAATTTTAAAATTTTTTAAAAATCTTTTTATGAATTTGTGGTTAAAATTTTAAAATGTTATACTTAAATTTTAAATAACCTAAAATTATAATATTTTTTTAATCTCTGAAAAAAGAATAGCCGTATTTGGAGAAGTCTTCTTCTGGGATAAATCTTAGTGAAGCAGAGTTTATACAATATCTTTTTTTTTCAGGTGGGGGTCCATCATAAAATAAATGCCCCAGATGGGAATCTGCAAACTTTGACCTTACTTCTATCCTTTCCATCCCAAAGGAAGTATCAAGTTTTTCTACTATGAAAAAATCATCTATGGCTTTTTTAAAACTGGGCCAGCCAGAGCCAGAATTATATTTATCTTTTGATAAAAATAAGGGCTCACCTGATATTTTATCAACATAAATTCCTTCCCTATGGCTTTCATAGTATTCATTTATAAAAGGTGTCTCAGTTCCATTCTTTTGAGTTACATTAAATTCTAAGGGATTTAAAATTTTTTTTAACTCTTCTTCTGATGGCTTTTTGAAGCCCTTCCAGTAATCTTTTCTTTCAGGAAATAATCTGAAATATTTAAACTTTTCTTTTGATTTTTCAAAGAAATCTTCCCTTCCAGAAGATTTTTTATATGTCTCAAATTGGATTTTGCATTTTTTATAATACTTTTGATGGTATTCCTCTGCTTTGAAAAAATTTTTATAGGGGAGAACATCCACCTTTATTTTTCCTTCAAATATATCTGCTTCTTCAATCCTTTTTATTGCTTCCTTTGCAAGAAATTTTTGTTCATCATTAAAATAAAAAATTGCTGTTTTATATTGTTCTCCCCTGTCATAAAATTGTCCTTCTTCATCAGTTGGATCTATGTTCTGGAAAAATATTTCTAAGAGATTTTCATAAGAAATTTTATCGGGATTATATTTTATTAAAACTGCTTCTCTGTGACCTGTTTTTTTGGAACAAACTTCTTCATAAGTTGGATTTTCTTTTTGACCTCCTGCATAGCCGGAGACAACTTCAATTATCCCATCTTTTTGAAAAGCATATTCAGTGCACCAGAAACATCCCCCAGCAAAGAGGGCTTCTTTTATTTCTTTTTCATCTTTTTTTTCTTTTGGAAAAGAAAAGAATAATATAATACTTAAAACAAATAAAGAAAATAAAATTTTGTCCATACAAAAATAAAATAAAATTTCCTGTCTTTTTATTCCTTTTGATTTAAATCAAAGCGATCTAAATTCATCACTTTCACCCAGGCTGAAATAAAATCTTTAACAAATTCCTCCTTTGAATCATCACAGGCATAATATTCAGCAACTGCCCTCAACTGGGGGTTATGCCCAAAAATTAAGTCAACCCTTGTGGCTTTCCATTTAAGTTCTCCTGTTTCCCTGTCATAGCCACCAAAGGTGAGGTTATCTTCTGATAAGGGTTTCCACTCTGTGGACATATCCAGAAGGTTTACAAAGAAATCATTTGTCAAAACTCCTTTGTTTTTTGTAAAGACACCGTATGGCTCTTTATTATAATTAGCATCCAAAACCCTCAAACCACCAATCAGGACAGCCATTTCTGGCACAGTTAAATTTAAAAGTTGTGCCTTATCAATAAGCAATTCTTCTGGAAGTTCACTGTATTTTCCTTTTAAATAATTTCTAAAGCCATCATATTTTGGTTCCATAAAATTATAGGTCTCAATGTCTGTTTGCTCTTGCGTGGCATCAACCCTCCCAGGAGTAAATGGAACTTTTAAATTAAAACCAGCTTTTCTTGCTGCTTCTTCCACAGCAGTACAGCCACCTAAAACAATCAAATCTGCTAAAGATACCTTTTCCCCGTCAGTATCTTTATGTTTTTCATTGAAATTTTTTTGAATTTTTTCAAAGGTAGATAGAACTTTTTTCAGTTGTTCTGGCATATTGACTTCCCAGTCCTTTTGTGGTTTGAGCCTTATCCTTGAACCATTTGCCCCACCCCTTCTATCAGAACCTCTGAATGTGGAAGCAGAAGACCAGGCAGTATAAACAAGTTCAGATATGGTCAAGCCCGATGATAAAATCTCATTTTTTAACTCTTCGATTTCTTTTTCTTCAATTAAAGGGTGAGCCACTTCTGGCAATGGCTCATGCCAGGGCTCCACTTCTTCTGGAACTTTAGGGCCAAGCCATAAAACCCTTGGACCCAAATCCCTGTGGGTTAATTTAAACCATGCCTTTGCAAATGCCTTTTCAAATTCATCTGGGTTTTGGAGAAACCTGCGGGAAATTTTTTCATAAACTGGATCAAAGCGAAGGGCAAGGTCTGTTGTAAGCATTCCTGGTTTGTGCTTTTTATCAGGATCATAAGCATCAGGAATTGTTTTTGGTGCATCTTTTGCAACCCACTGGTATTTCCCAGCGGGGCTTTTAGTTAATTCCCATTCATATTTGAAAAGATTTTCCAAAAAATTAATGCTCCATTTTGTAGGAGTTTCAGTCCAGATGAGTTCTAACCCACTTGTTATTGTATGAGGTCCTTTCCCTGTTCCAAATTTATTCTTCCAGCCAAGTCCTTGTTCTTCAATTGGTGCTTTATCTGGTTCAGGTCCCAAATTTTCTTCAGGGGCAGCACCATGGCATTTTCCAAAGGAATGGCCTCCTGCAATCAATGCCACTGTTTCCTCATCATTCATACCCATTCTTTTAAAAATTTCCCTTATATCTTTTGCTGCTGCAATGGGATCTGGATTTCCACCAGGACCTTCTGGATTCACATAAATAAGCCCCATCTGTACAGCAGAATAGGGCGTCTTTAACTCCCCTTTTTCATCCCTTCTTTTATCTTCAAGCCATTCTGCTTCAGTTCCCCAGTCAACGCTAAAATCTGGCTCCCACCAATCAACCCTTCCACCTGCAAACCCATAGGTTTTAAATCCCATTGACTCAAGGGCAACATTTCCAGCCAGAATTATTAAATCAGCCCAGGAAATCTTCTTTCCATATTTTTTCTTAACAGGCCAGAGGAGGCGTACTGCTTTATCAAGGTTTACATTATCGGGCCAATCATGGAGAGGGGGAAAGCGAAGCTGCCCTGAATTGGCACCACCCCTTCCATCAGCAATCCTGTAAGTCCCAGCACTATGCCATGCCATACGAATAAAAAGCCCTCCATAATGGCCAAAATCAGCAGGCCACCACTTTTCTGATTTTGTCATAATTTCTTTGAGATCCTTTTTTACTTCTTCCAGATTTAATTTTTCAAACTCCTTTTTGTAATTAAAGTCCTTTTTAAGAGGACTTATGGAAGGACAATTTTGATGTAAAACCCTTAAATCAAATTGTTCAACTAATTCTTTAAATTTTTTGTTTTTCATAATCTACTCCTTTTATATTTTTTGACATTTTTTACAAATTCCTTTTAATTTTTTTGTAAATTTTAATCAAAGGTGGATGGTCTTTTGAATTAATTACCTGTTTGTATATTTTAATTCTTTCGGCAGTTATTTTTAGATCATCTTTTTTGCAGATTTTATAAATCTTTTCTAACATAGTTTAAATTATAACAATTATTATTTAATAATAATTCCACTTTAAAATTTTATTTTTAAAAAAGCAAAAAAGCGCGGGCTAAAGGAGGCTGTCCAATAATTCAAATATTTTAAATATATACACAATGTATTGTTTCGCTTTTTATTTCTAAACACTATATATTGTATAACGTCTATCAAAACATCCTATTGTCGGACAGCCTCTAAAGACCCGCGGCTACATTTTTTAATTTATAGGGCGAGCAGACGCAATCCTTTCATATTCAATTCAAATATTGATCTCAATTGTATTTTTAGATTTATAAATCTTTTAATCCAGAAGACCTCTTTTCCTCAAAAGTGGTTCAACTTTTGGCTCCCTTCCCCTGAAATTTTTATAAAGTTCCATTGGTTCTTCTGTTCCACCTTTTTCAAGGATATTTTTTCTAA
>JBBISU010000071.1:0-15814 GCA_037441225.1 Acidobacteriota bacterium | reverse complement strand
CATTAAAACCTATGCAATGGATTGGGCAGACATTGTTGACTTTTAAATTTTTTAAGTTATTTACTAAATTTTCAATTAAACTTTTTCTTGTATCCATCAAATGAAACCCTCCAAGAACTAAATCAACTTCTTCCTTTAATTTATTTTTAATTATTTCCACAATCTTATCAACTCTTAGATGACTGCAACCAGTTATGATTACAAGACCTTTTTTTCTTTTTATTGCCAGTGCCTGCTCAATTATTGGAAGCCCCGCAAAGATTCCTTCAATTTCACCTGTGGAAAAAAAATTTTCTCCTATTTCTGTAAATTTTTCTATTTCATAAATATTTGAATTATAATTTTTAATTTTTTCTTTGAATTCATTGCTAAAACTTTTACAAACAAAAACATCTGCTTTTGCCTCTTTCAATATTTCCCACAAGCCACCTGTGTGATCCCAGTGTTCATGGGAAATAAAAATTTTTTTAATTTTTTTTATATCAATACCCATAATTTTGAAATTATTCAAAATATAACTTCCATTTTCTCCAGTATCAAAAAGAAAAAAATCGTCAATCAATATGGACAAACCCCATCCAGTAGAAAATCTTTTATCTATCCCTTTGCTATCAAATATTAATTTTAATTCCACTTTTACCTCCTGCACCTGCTATCCCCTGAACAAGGAGGGGTATCACATCTTTCATCTCTACCACAACAGGTCTTTCCTTTACTTCTTGTATTCTTTAAAACAGAGGTTTTTGAAAATAACCTAACAAGTTCTTTTCCACCACAAAAATTACATTTTAAATCACCTTCATTAAAGTCCGAGAGAAAAAATTCATTTATTTTTTCACAATTTTTACATTTATATTCATAAATTTGCATATCTCCTCCTATTTTATTTTTTCCCAGATTGATATTATTTTTTCTTTAATTTCATCATTGTAAACTTCCACATAGGGCTTGCAATTTAAAATTGATTTAACTACCTTTTTAGAGTAGGGGATTTTTTCTAAGACCTCAATCCTTTTATCCTTACAATAATCTTCTATTATTTTTGTATTTTCCAGATTTATATCAAATTTGTTAATAACAACTTTTACTTCTATTTTCATACCTAAGGCAAGTTCTGTAACCCTCTTCATATCTTCAATTCCAGAAATGGATGGTTCTGTCACAACTAAAACAAGAGAAGTTCCAACAATTGAAGATATAACCGGACAACCAATTCCGGGTGGACCATCAATTATTAAATATTTCCTTTTCTTTTCTTCTGCCATCTTCTTTAATTTTTCCCTTATCTTTGAGACAAGTTTGCCTCCAGTTTCTTGGGCAACTCCAAGTATTCCATAGACCATTTCTCCATATTTTGTTAAACCAAAATAATAATCACCTGCTTTATTTTCTTTTAATTCAATTGCCTTCTCCGGACAAAAGTTGTAACAAACTTTGCAACCTTCGCATAAGAAGTCAGAAATCTCATAATTTTGATCAATTGCATTAAATTTACATAATTCTATGCACATTCCACATTTTGAACATTTATCTTTTAAAATTATTGCTTTATCCCTTCCAAAGAAAGGATAAATTTCTTTTACTTCTGGCTTCAATAAGATATAAAGGTTTGCTGCATCTACATCACAGTCAGCAAAACAACTATTTTCTGATATTGCACAAAGAGAAGCAGTCAAAAATGTCTTTCCAGTTCCCCCTTTTCCACTTACTACAACAATTTGCTTCATTTTACCTTTCCTTCAAGCCAGCCAATTTTTATTTTTCCTTCTGGATTAAAAGATGGAACATAGGGCTTGATATCAAGGAGGGGGGTGCCGTCTAATGCGTCAATTCCTTCCACAAATAAAATATTTTTCTTTCTTTTCACTAGTTTTACAACGCTTAAACCAATCTGGTTTGGTCTTCTTGGATATCTTGTAGTAAACAAGCCCCTTGGTTTATCATCTAAAAATGGAACTACCTTTAATTTATATCCCTTTGATTTATGAAATTTATAAATTAAAATTATATGAGAAAAACCTTCAATTCCATCAAGACCCTCTTCAAATTCTTTAAATAAAACAACTTTTCCTTCAACAGAAGAAAAAGAAGATTGAATTGGGGTATCTTTTTTTTTCTTTAAAGGAGTATGAATTATACCAATTGGTTTAATTTTCATTTACAATCACCTTTTCAATATATAATCAGAGATTGCGCTATATAAAGTTAAAACAGCTAATATAGCACAATGTGTGTCAACTTTTGA
This sequence comes from Acidobacteriota bacterium, assembly GCA_037441225.1. Classification (GTDB taxonomy): domain Bacteria; phylum Acidobacteriota; class Thermoanaerobaculia; order UBA2201; family UBA2201; genus JBBFMJ01. The sequence goes on along the minus strand of JBBISU010000071.1, from coordinate 13,569 downwards.
AAGTTGAAATTCATCCACAATATCATTTGCAGAAATCTTTAAAGCATCTTTGATAGTTTTTCCTTTTGCCAGGGTTGTAATAAAAGAAGCACACGAAATTGTCACTCCACAACCATCAGTATAAAAAAGAATATCTGAAATTTTTTCATCTTGTACTTTAATATAAATTTCCATTGTATCTCCACATTTTCCTTTTACAGATGCAAATCCATTTGGATTGTTCATTTTGCCTAAATTTTTAGGGTTCATAAAATGCTGAATTGCTTTTTCTGAATAATTTTTCTTTGCCTCTTCAAGTATCAAATCCTGTAATTCCTTTGCTTTTTTACTGTATTCATCTTTTTCTTCTGACATATTATTTACTCCTGAATGGATTTGGTCCAAGTTTTTTAATAGTATCAGACATTTCTTCTGCAATTTTTGAAAATTTTGAAGCTTCAGATGCTGAGACCCACTCCAGACGAAATCTCTCCTGTTCTATCCCAAAATCATCTAACATTAATTTAATAGCATCTGCCCTTGCCTGTGCTTTTTTATTTCCCTCCTGATAATGACAATCACCTATATGACAACCACATACCAAAACACCATCTGCCCATCCTTTGATTAAAGGATCCATTATCATATTTGAATGAATCATTCCTGTGCACATTGCTCTTACTATGTGAATATCAGAGGGATATTGGAGACGTGCTGTTCCTGCTGCGTCTGCTGCAGCATAAGAACACCAATTACAACAAAAAGTTAAAATTACTGGCTTAAATTCTTCTTTTTTTGTAGGAATTTCATTCAATGTTTCAGACATTGCATTAAAATACTCTGGTTTAAAATTTCTTACAAAAATTCCATTCTTTGGACAAGTTGCCATACAAATTCCACATCCTTTGCAAACTGCTTGATTGACTTCAACTGTTTTTTTGATTGAATTATTTTGCAAGTATTCAATAAGCGTTAAAGCATGAGATGGGCATGGCTCAATACAATAAGCACAACCATCGCAATTTTCATCTATTACAAAAGAAATGGCTGGAGATTTTAATATTCTATCCTTAAATATAATGTTTGATACACGAGATGAGACAGCTTCACCCTCCATAATCTCATCAAAAAATCCGATTGTTTCTTTCCTTGCAGAACCACATATAAATGTTCCATCCGTATTTGTGTCAAATATGTTTAATATTCCAAGTGACGGAATAAAGTGGTTTTTTTCATCTCTTTGTAATGCTAAATTTTTTTCAAAGTCATTTTCAGGTCCTCTCATATCCTTATTTGTTGCTATAACAATACTTCCAACTTCTAATTCTTCTTTTCCTTCCGTCTTTAATATTTCCACAGAATAATTTCCTATAAAACCTTTTACATTGCCAATTTTTGCTCCTTCAAAAACCTTTATATTTTTAGCATTCCTGAAATTTTCAAGCAATTCTTTTATTAAGGAATTGCTTGTGTCAATTTCTTTTAGAAAATTTAAACTATCTTCTACTAAAAAGGTTAAAAATCCCATATTAGAAAGTTTTAAAGCACATGATATTCCACTTAAATTTCCACCAATTACAAGGCAGTTTTGTTTTATAGGTATTGTAATATCATTTAAAGATTCCAGCATCTGGGCTCTTTTCACACCCATCCTCATAAGATTTTTTGCTTTTTCTGTTGCCTCCCCTCTGTCTTTTGAATGAACCCAGGTGCAATGGTTTCTTATGTTAACTATCTCAACTAAAAACCTATTCAATCCTGCATTTTCCGAATGCATGCTAAACAATGCCTCATGAGTTTTTGGTGAACAAGCGCCCATTACAATTCTATTATATTTTTTTGTATTTATTAGCTCTTTTATTTTAATTCCATCACATCCAAAAGGAGTAACTTCAACTTTCTTTACATATGGCAGAGATTCAGTATATTTAACAAGTTCTTCCATATTTAATAAACCTTTTATGTTTAAACCGCACTCACAAATAACCACTGCAATTGATGGTTCATCTTTGGGATTTACAGGTATAAATTCCTTTTCTGGAGCAACTACAGTTTCAGATCCCCTGACAGAATACAAAATCTCACTGCAATTAGAGGCAGCTGAACATGCTTGGGCAATAGCATCATCAATCCCCATTATTGAATTTGCTGTGCCACAGAGATAAATTCCTTCTTTTGAGGTTTTTACAGTCATTGATTCTTTTTTAAAACCAAACAATTCCTCTATTTTTTTTGATTTTAGAGAAACCTTAAGAGAAGACGATAAAATTAACATATCTGTATTTATAATATTTTTTTCATCATCTTTGACAAAAGTAATATTTATGCCACCATCTTTTTCTCCAGTTACTTCTATTTCATCTTTAGAATTTACAGATATAAACTTGACACCTGCTTCAATTGATTTTTTATAATAATTTTCATAGGAATTTTTCTGAAATAAAATATGTTCGTGCAATATAAATACATTAACATCTTTGTGTTTTTCAATACTTCCCCATGCTTCAGAAATAAGATGCATAAAATATACAGGAGAAGTATTATCAGTAAGAATAAAAGTAATGGTCTTTGGGATTTTACCATCATCTCTTTTAAGAACTCCAGCAGTAGGACCTAAACCAGATAATATTCTTTCAAATTCAAGGGATGTAAATATATGAGGGTACTTGCCATAACCATATTTAATTAAACCATCCTTTAATTCATCTGCTCCATATGCTAAAACAATTGCACCAACATTAATCTCTATTTCCTGCGGCTTTTGCTGGAAATCAATTGCATCTGGTTGGCAGGCCTCAACGCAAGGCGGAATTTCTTTTTCTCCACATTTTCCTTTTAATAAGTAATCACATTTTTCAGGATTAATCAATGCCTTCCTTGGAGGAAAAGGAGAATAAAAAAAGATTGCCTTTGTGCTTCCCCTTCCAAAATTGAAATCCATTGGAACTGAAGAAACAGGACATACAGCAAAACAATCAGTACAAGCAGTACACTTTAATGGATTTACATATCTTGGTTTTTTGACCAACTTAACTTTAAAATCGCCTGCTGAACCTTCAACATTTTTTATATCGGTAAAAGCAAGCACATTTAAATTAGGGTTATTTGTGAGTTCAAGCATCAAAGGTAATGCAGTACAAGTAGCACATTCATTTGTTGGAAACATCTTGTCTATTTGAGCCATTTTTCCACCTATTGTTGGCTTTTCCTCACATAAATATACCTTAAAGCCCTTTTGTAGAAGTTCATAACTTGCTTTCATTCCTGCTGGGCCAGAACCGACTACCAAAATAGAACCTTTCATAATTTTAAACTCCTTTTATTAATTTTTTCAATTAAAAGTTTAAATTTGTCTTTATAAGAATCAAATACTTCAATCAAAGGAATACCTTTTGAATAACCCGAAGAAATTTTTTTTGAGAAAGGAATTTTCATCAGGATTTCTATTTTTTCATTCCTGCAATATCTTTCAACATCATCATTTCCAATATCTGCTAAGTTTATTATTACTGAAAAAGGAATATTTAATTTTCTCAAAACACTTACTGCCAGAGATAAATCATTTAGCCCAAAAGGAGTTGGTTCTGTCACAAGCAAACAATAATCAATTCCTTCAACTGAATTAACCATTGGACAGGAAGTCCCCGGAGGCGAATCAATGATAACTAATTTTTTCTCATCTATGAAATCTTTAACTTTTTTTATCACTGGTCCCGGCATTGGCTCCTTTAGATTTAGATAGCCATTGACAAAGGTAGAACCATTGAAATTTCCATAATTTACAACTCCAATTTCTTTTTCCCCAAATGATATAGCACTTCTGGGACAAATTAACTTGCAACCCCCACAACTATGACATAAATTTTCAAATATTAATACTTTATCCTTAAAGACAAGGATGGCATTAAAAGCACAATTTTCAGCACATTTTCCACAAAAATCACACTTTGAAAAATCAATTTGAGGAATCTCTATTTTTACACTTTCTTTTTTAAAAAAATCTGGTTTTAAAAATATATGTGCATTTGGTTCTTCTACATCACAATCCAAAAACTGAATTTCTTCCTCTAAGGAAAGTGCTAAAGAAGTTGCAACAGTTGTCTTACCTGTTCCTCCTTTTCCACTGGCAATGGAAATTATCATAAAACTATTCTCTAATCATCCTTGTTCCACAATCAGGGCATTCCAAAGTAGTGCAGGGAACTCCTATTTTATGAGGAACCCTTTTTCCACAATTTGGGCAAACACAATCGCCCGATGGACCTCTCATTTTTCCTCCCATCCTCCCTTTTCTACCACCACCCTGTCCTCCTCCCTGACCCCTTCCACCTCCTCTGCCTGATCCTTTAAAATTCATACTCATAAAAGCTCCTTTCTCTTAAATTTTTCTATTACATCTTTTACTGTACCACTGACATCCAAGTGTACTTTTACTTTTGCTGCTTTCAATGCTTCACTTGCATTTGTCCCAAGGTTTCCTGTAAGCAATGTTTTAACACCTCTATCTGTCAAAATTTTAACTGCCCTTATTCCTGCTCCACTTTGTGCTTCTTTGTATGGGTTTTCCACTGCCTCATAACTCAAATCTTTTAAGTTAATAAATAAGAAATAATTACACCTGCCAAATCTTTCATCTACCTTAGAATTTAAGTCATTCCCTTTAGAAGTTATACAGATTATTTCTTCTCCCTCTTCTTCTTTATGGCATCTTTCTTCTTTATGCCCTCCTGAACAGGGCTCCTTTAACCCATCTTCAATTTTTAATTTTCCTTCTATAAAATTTGAAATTATTTCATCAACATCTCCGCTCACTCCAACAATAAAATCAATTCCATATTGGTTAAAAATCTCCGTTGCCTTCCTTCCCATTCCACCAGCAATTATTAAATCAACACCTTTTTCTTTTAAAAATTTTGGAACTGCACCGGGGGAGTGTTCAATATTTCGAATGACTTCTTTTTTTAATATTTTTCCATTGTTTACTTCAAAAATTGTAAAATAAGGACACCTCCCAAAGTGCTCTGATACATAATTTCCTTCTGTTGAAATTGCAATTTTCATTTTTTCTCCTTTCAAAATTTAAAGAGGGATTGGACCTCCTTAAATTTTATTTTTCTTTTGCTTTTCCTAATACGCTTATTTGCTCTTCAATTTCCTTTAACTGATTTTTGAGAAACTCTGCTTGTTTTTTTAAGATTTCCATTTCTTCTTTTGCAGAAATTTCAGGTGCAAAAGGATAAGGTGCATAGCCAAAGGCAGGATAACCCATACCTGCTCTCATCTATCCAGGAAGACCAGTTGCGTAATACCAGTTCCTCCAGCCCCTACCCCTTGCACCCCAGTAAAAATAGCCCCTTACAAAGGAAGGGTTCATATAACCGGGATAAGGAAAACCAGAGCAATACCCCATCCCTCTCCCTGTTTTTGGTCCGTAACCTAAAGGACCTGTTCTATCACCATAAGGCATCTTTATCACCTCCTTTCTCTATAAAATTTTTACATTTTTTACAAAGACCATAAAAATTAATTAAGTGATCTTTAATTTCAAAATCATATTTTTCAGATAAAATTTTTTCTAAACTTTTGAGAAAATTTACTTCTTCTTCCATAAAATCCCTGTATTCAATAATCTTTCCACAGGAGATACAAATCAAATGATGGTGGTGATCTTCTTCTTTTTCATCTATAAGTTCATACCTTCCCTTTCCATCTCCAAAATCCCTTTTTAATAAAATCCCCATAGTTACAAGAAGGTTTAAAGTCCTGTAAACAGTTGCAATTCCAATATTTGGGTATTCTTTATGGATTTTAAAATAAATTTCTTCAGCAGATAAGTGTTTTTCTTTTTTTAAAATTTCTAAAATTATATCCCTTGCCTGGGTCATCCTGCATCCAAGCCCTTTTAATCTTCCATAAAACCAATCATTCATAAATCTTCTTTTCATAATAAATGCTTAATGATAATAATTCTCATTATCATTATTTCATAAAAAAAATCCCTTGTCAAGTGCAATTTTTAAAAAAAATTTTATCTTTTATTTATTTTTTCAACTGATAAAAGATTTAAGATTTTCCCATCCTTGATTACTTTTAAAAAACCCTCTTCCGAAATACCTTCATAAATACCATCAAAAATTTCTTCCCTTTCTTGCCAATTAATTAAGTCGCCTTTTTTAAAATAAGAAAAATTCTCCCAATCATTAAAATTTAATGGCTCTTTTATAAATTTAATAAAGTCTATTTCAATCCATTTTTCAATTAACTTTAAAAATTGAGGGGTTTTTATCCTTATATATTTATTTAAATATGTAGTTTCCTGATCCTTTACTTTTAATGAAGGATCCGTTTCCAGGTTCATCCCGACACCAATTATTGTAAAATTGCCTTTAACCTCAATTAGAATTCCACCAAATTTTTTATCTTCAATGATTAAATCATTGGGCCATTTTATCTTTACTGGAAGATTAAAATAATTTTTTAAATTTTTTGAAAAAAATAAGCCAACTTTTAATGGTAAGGTTGTATCAGGAGACAAATTTGATAAAAGTATTGAAAAATAAAGCCCCCCTTTTGGAGAATAAAATTCTTTCCCACCCCTTCCTTTTCCTTTTTTTTGGATTTTTGAAAATAATAGGATTGGTTTTAATTCTTCTTTAAAATTTAAAGCAATGTTTGAAAGGAACTCATTTGTTGAATCAATTTCATCAAATATGCAAATAAAAGATAAATCATTCTCCATAAACTTTTAAATTTTCGTTAAAAAAAGCTATTTTTTCTTCCACTTCTTTTAACCTTTCTTTTTGAATGCTTATCACTTCATTTTTTGCTTTTTTTATAAAATTTTCATCTTTCAATCTTTTTTCTATCCTTTCTTTTTCACATAAAAGTTTTTCAATTTCCTTCTTTATTGTATTTAAGAAATTTTCGCTTAAAAAATCCTTTTGAACTTTTAATAACCATTCCCAGTCCTCATATTTATCTTTAATTCCTTCTATGATTTTTTCTTTTTCAGTAACTTCAACTTCAACATTTTCCATAAATTCAATCAAATTTTTTAATTCTTCAACCCTTTCGCCTTTTATAAATAAATTTAATCTTACATTTTTTCCAAGGTTTAAAGATTTTCTATAAGCTCTGATCTTTGAAATTAATACCTTAAATTTTTCAAAGACCTTTTCTGCACCTTCATTTAAAAGATTTTCATCAAATTCTGGATAATCTTCAATTGTAATTGATTTAGAGATTTCCATTTTTTGCCAGATTTCTTCAGTTATAAATGGGATTATTGGATGTAATAGTTTTAAAATATTTTTTAAAATAAAAAATAATATTGACTTAACAGATTCTGTTTTTTCTTTTTTTAAATAATATTTTGAAATCTCTATATACCAATCACAAAACTCATTCCATACAAAATGATAAATTTCATTTGTTAAAATATCAAAACGATATAAGGAAAAACCATCTTCAACATTTTTTATTGTTTTTTGAAGTTTGGATAAAATGTACTGATGGGGTATTTCTTTATCAACCTGTAAAGGAAGGGGTTCTTCAATGTTTGATAAAACAAACCTTGAAGCATTCCATAATTTGTTCATAAAATTCCTGTAGCCCTCCATCCTTTCATGGGATAGTGGTATATCCCTTCCATAACTTGTAAGAGCTGACAAGGTAAACCTTACAGCATCAGGACCATAAAGTTTACAGACCTCTTCTGGTTCAATTACATTTCCCCTTGTCTTTGACATTTTTTCACCTTCTGCATCCCTTACCAATCCATTTAAATAAACCTCATAAAAAGGGACTTTTCCAGTAAATTTTAAAGACATCATAACCATTCTTGCTACCCAGAAAAACAAAATATCAAAACCAGTTATGAGAAGGGAAGTAGGGAAAAAAACTTTTAAATCCTCTGTTTCTTCAGGCCAACCCATAGTTGAAAAGGGCCAAAGGGCAGAAGAAAACCAGGTATCTAAAACATCTTCATCTTGTTTTAAGTTTTCAGAGCCACATTTTGGACAAATTTTTGGGTCTTCCATTTCTACAATTATATTTCCACAGGTGCAATAAAAAGCAGGTATTCTATGTCCCCACCAGAGTTGCCTTGATATACACCAATCATGGATATTTTCAAGCCATTCAAGGTATGTTTTTTCCCAAAAAGAAGGAATTAATTTGATTTCCCCACTTTTTACAACTTTTATTGCTTCTTTTGCCATATCTTCCATTTTTAAAAACCATTGTTTTGAAAAATATGGCTCAATCATTGTCTCACATCTCTGACAGTGACCAACTTTATGCAAATGGTCTTCAATTTTAATTAAAAGCCCTTCTTTTTTTAAATCTTCTAAGACTTTTCTCCTGCCTTCAAATCTGTCAAACCCTTCGTAAGGACCTCCTTCTTTATTTATAACACCTTTTTCATCAAATATTAAATAATATGGTAGATTATGTTTTTTTCCAATAATAAAGTCTACTGGATCATGGGCAGGTGTAACTTTTAAAGCACCTGTTCCAAACTCTAAATCAACATTTTCATCAGCAATTATTGGGATTTCTTTTTTAAGAAGTGGAAGGATAACCTTTTCACCAATAAAATTCTTATACCTTTCATCCTTTGGGTTTACGGCTACTGCAGAGTCCCCAAGCATCGTCTCAGGCCTTGTAGTTGCAACAACAAGACCTCCTTCTCTTTCTTTGAATGGGTATAAGATATGATAAAGTTTTCCTTTTACTTCCTTGTGAACTACTTCCAGATCAGAAAGGGCAGTTCTGCACCTTGGACACCAGTTTACAATATAGAAGTCCTGATAAATTAAATTTTCTTTGTAAAGTTTTACAAAGGCATATCTCACAGCATAGGAAAGCCCTTCATCTAAGGTGAACCTTTCTCTTGTCCAATCACAGGAGCAACCAAGCATCTGGAGCTGATTTTTAATGTTATCTTTATATTTTTCTTTCCAGTCCCCCATTATTTTTAAAAAATTTTCTCTTCCTAAATCATATTTTGTTTTGCCTTCCTTTTTAAGTTCCCTTTCTACAACCATTTGAGTTGCAATTCCAGCGTGGTCAGTTCCAGGAAGCCATAAAACATTAAAACCCTTCATCCTCTTGTACCTTATAATAATATCTTGCAATGTGTTTACAAGGGCATGTCCCATATGAAGTTTCCCAGTAACATTTGGAGGTGGGATTACAATTGAAAAACTTTTCTTTTTTGAATTTATTTCAGGTGTAAAATATCTTTCATCAAGCCAAAATTTGTACAAAAAATTTTCAAAGCTCCCTGCCTCAAAACTTGTTTTAAGTTCCTTTTTCATAATATTTTTCCTTAAATGAAGATGTTTTTATTCTTCTTCTTCTAATTCTTTAATCTTTTGTTTAATGTATAAATCAGCAAGTTCCGGGACAACCTCCCAGGCAATTTTTTGAACAATTTCATCTGACATATATTCAACAACTTTTCTTGCAATCAAATCTATTTGTTCTTTTGTCAGCTCTTGTGGTACAAATTTTGGCATCTCTTTTGGAATTTCTTCCACCTTTGGAGGAATTTCTTCCAATTTTTCTTCCTTTGGAATTTCTTCATATATTGGCTTCTCTAATTTTTCTTCAACTTTTTCTTCAAATACTGGCGTTTCCATTGGCTTTTCTTCTATCTTTTCTTCAAATAAAGGCGCTTCTTGTGGCTTTTCTTCAAAAAATGCAGGTTCTTCAACTTTTTCTTCATAAGACTTTGCTTCTTCAATTGCAGGAATTTTTTCTTCTAATTCTTCTATCCTTCCTTCTTTTTCTTCAAAAGGAATTGTTGGCTGCTCGTAAGAAGGTGCTTCTTCATAAAAAACTTCTTCTTGGACTAATGACGGTGGCTTATAAGCTTCTTCTGGAACTTCTACTTCTCTTTCAGTTGGCATTTCAATTCTTTCTTCTGTAAAAGGAATTTCTTCTTTCTTTTCAATTAAAGCTTCTTCTGCCTTCTCCACAGATAAAACTTCTTCTGCTTTCTTTCCTTCTAAAGAAATTAGCTCTTCCACTGGTTTTTCTTCCAAGATTTGCTCTGAAACTATTTCTTCTTGAGCCACTTGTCCAGTAATAGGAGAAGTTTCTCCAAGGATTGCTTCTTCTTGAGCTGGCGTTTCTTCAAATAGACTTGGGGCAGGTGGAATTTCAGCAAGGGGAGGTTCTTCTATTAATTTTTCTTCAGTTCTTTCTTCAATTGCTTCTTCTGGCAGAAGTCCTTCTAAGGGTGGTTCCTCTGATGCAAGAGATGGTTTTGATTCTTCAAGAATAGGTGGTGCTTGCTCCTGTGCAAATTCTTCTTTTACTGATGGAGGAATCTCCTGAATTTGTGGGGCTTTGCTTATAAGTTCTTCTACTTTTTGTATCAGTGCTTGAGAATCAAAAGGTTTTATAACTGTATCATCACTTCCTACTGCTTGTGCTTTTTGTTTATCAAAAGGTTCAAAGGTTCCTGTCAGCAATATAACAGGAAGTTCTGGATATAATGCTTTTGCTTCTTTGCAAAGATCATATCCATTTAATTCAGGCATAACTACATCTGCAAGAAGTATATCTGCTCTTTCACCCCTTAAATATTCAAGGGCATCCTTTCCATTTGAAAAAGCAACTACTTCATAATTTTCTTCAGAAAAAGTTAATTCTATAACCTTTTGTATCGTTAAACTGTCATCAGCAACCAAAACCTTTCTTGGCATATTACCTCCTATTATTTTTTTGTAAACCCTTAATAAATTCTATAATTTCTTCTGTGGATGTTCCTGGTTTAAAGATGGCTTTAACTCCCATTTTTATAAGTTCTTTTTCATCTTTTTCAGGTATTATACCCCCAACTACCAAATCGATATCTTCAGCTTCCATTTCCTTTAATTTTTTTAATACTTCAGGGACCAAAACCATATGGGCACCTGATAAAATTGATAAGCCAATGACATCAACATCTTCTTGAACTGCTGATTTTACAATTTGCTCTGGTGTCTGCCTTAAGCCCGTATAAATTACTTCCATTCCTGCATCTCTTAATGCACGGGCAACTACTTTTGCTCCTCTATCATGGCCATCAAGCCCTGGCTTTGCAATTAGAACCCTTATCCTTCTTTCCATATTTTGATTATAACATATTTAATCATATTTAACTAAATAAACATAAATTTCTTTTGTTAAACCCTTTAAAGAAAATTTTCCAAGATTTATTAAATTATACTCTCCCTTTAATGCCTTTTTACAATCTTCTGATATAACAATTTGCCCTGGCTCTGCTACATATTCTTCAAGGCGAGATGCAATATTAACAGTGGAACCCAAAGCAGTATATTCCAATCTTTTTACAGATCCAAAATTCCCAACAATAGCATTTCCGGAATGGATACCTATCCTTAAAAGCAATGGTTCTTCCCCTTTTTCTTCCCTTTTTTTATTCCATTCCTTTAACAATTTTTGCAATTTTATTGCACATTTTATGGCTTTATCTGCGTGGTCTTTTTGAGGAAGAGGGGCTCCAAAAAAAGCCATAACTGCATCACCTATAAATTTATCAAGGGTTCCCCCTTCTTCAAAAATACATTCTGTTGCCATTGAAAAAAAATTGTTTAAGATAGCCATAAGTTCAAGGGGTGATATCTTTTCAGTTAAGGTTGTAAATTTTGCAATATCTGCAAAAAAAACAGTCAAATTAGAAATAATTGATGCATTTAAGGAGGATGAAGTCCTTTCTTTTCCTTTTATTATTTCTTCTACAATTGAAGGGGAATGATATCTTGCTAATTGGTTTTTAATCCTTTCTTCTTCTTTAAATTTTTCAGTCAAGATTGCTCTCTCAAGGGCAACGGCTGCCATATTTGCAAGAGCAGTTAAAAGGTCTAAGTCCTCCATAGAAAAAAGACCTGTTTTGGAAGGGGAATCAACATAAATCATTCCAATTACCCTTTCCTTATTCCATAAGGGAGCACAAAGAGCAGAACGGATTTGGTGAATTTTTATGGATTTTCCTTCTTCAAACCTTGAATCTGCAAGGGCATCATGGGTTATAAGAGAAATCTTTTGATTTATTACTTGATCAATTATTGTTTTTGAAAAAGGAAGAGAATCTTTTGTCAATTCTCCTTTTTTTGCTTTTATCAATTTTGGTTCCAAATTTCCATTAGTTTTCAGCAAAATATAACCTCTCTCAGCATCCAGTGCTTCAAAAACAATTTCCATAATTTTATTTAAAACTTCATCTAAACTTTCAGCAGTTAAAAGTGTCTTTGCCATTTGAATAAGTATTGAAAGAACCTTGCTTTTTCTTTTTTCTTCTTGGGGCATCTCTTTTTCTTCCACTTTTGATAAACCATCTAAATCATAATCCCTTTGAAAATCATGGAGAGTTCTATAAAAAGTACCGGAGGCAATTTCTGTTGTGTGAACTAATTCTAATTTAAAATTGCCAAGAGTTATCTCATCACCTATATCTACTTTTGATTTTTGTATTTTTTTACCATTTATCAAAACTCCATTTGTTGAATTATTATCTTCTATAAACCAGACCCCATTTTCTTCATATAAAAAGCAATGGGTACGAGAAACTGAAAAATCAGAAAGTTGTATATCACATTCTTTGGATCTACCTAAAGAATTCCTTTTTTTTTGAAGCTTAACTGTTTGCTCCCCTTCAGGTCCTGTTATAAGCAAGTCCATATTTTAATTATATCACAATTTGGGTATGCGTTATGCGGTTAGCGACTTCGGTCAGCAATAAAGAATGAAATTAGCAAAATTTTTTTTAGGTTCCACCTTTGTAATCGCCCGAACAGCTCTATTTACCACTATTTCATTTTAAATTGAATTTTTTGGGTTTAATTCAATCAAGGATTCCTTTTTTATTATAAGTTAAAGATCAGATTTTTAATTTAATCCCTAACTCTTCATGCTTTAAGTAATATTTATATCTAATTTTTTTATTAGAGTTGCTGTTTGTTTGGGGATTTCAAGATCAATCCAATTAGATAGTGTTTTAAGCTTTTTGATTCTACTTAAATGTAACAATACATCCCATGGTGAATAGTGGTTCAAAAGCCCCTTCTTTTGTAACAATTTCTTTATGCGACAATACAAAACCATTGCCAAATGATGCACTAACATCCATCCTTCCACTGCCTCATCACTCCTAACATAACTCCTGTCTACTTTCAGAAGATTTTTGTAAATATCAAACATTTGCTCTATCTCCCATCTGGTCTTTAATAAGCCATATACTTCCTCTGCCGAAAAGGAAAGATCTGTAAGAACTGCTAATGTGCTTAATCTTTCCCTTATATCTTGAAATTTCTCCATTGTATAACCTTCCCCTGGATAACTCCCTATACGAGAAAGGTAATCTTCTTCTTCCTTCACCCTTAATCGCTCATCTTGATAAAGAATTACTCTCAATCCATCTTCTAATTTTTTTGTAAAATACCAAATATATTGTTTATGATATTGAAAAAATCCCTCCCATTTTTCACCTTTTTCCCTATAGGGAATTAACCTACTATTTCTCCTTAAGGGAAGAATAAAGGATATTTTCATTTGCCTCAAATGTCCTACATTTTCCTT
>JBBISU010000070.1:0-16208 GCA_037441225.1 Acidobacteriota bacterium | reverse complement strand
GGTTAAAAAGAAAGATAAAAAATTAAAATAAGGTGGCAGGAAGGAAGCCGTAAGCCGGATTCTGTTTTAGCAGTTATTTCTCTAATGCAGCCTACCCGGGGTAAAACAGAGGCGATGGGCTACCTCTCCCCCTGCTTGGCTTTGCTTTGCCTGGGGTTTGCCTTAGCCTTCTTCCTCACAGAAGAAGCGGTGTGCTCTTACCACACCTTTTCACCCTTACCTGCCAAAAAGCAGGCGGTATTTTTTCTGTGGCACTTTCCATACCCTTTCGGGTTCTGCTTGAAAAGCAGCAGGCGCCCATCACAAAGTCCGGACTTTCCTCACCCTTAAAATAAAAGGGCGCAACTGCCCGCTTCCATCTGCCACCCCATTATATTATAACATTAATTGACAAAAATATTCTAATTTTGTAGTATAAAATAAAATGAAATATTCAATTTTTTCCTTGCTAATTATTTTAACTTTTTTGAACTTAACATTTTTAGGTTTAGAAATAAAAAATCCTCAAGACACAACTGTTCCAGAAAGTGCTTTTGCTTATAATGCTTTTGAAATATGCAAAGGAGAAAAGCTCTATAAAAATTTTAATGATTTCCCTTTCAACATTGCACCTTATACCCCCCTTTATTATTACTTTCTTTCTTTTTCAATCAAATTATTAAACTTAAATGCAGAAAATATTTTTTATTTTGGTAGGGCTATGAATTTTTTTATTATTTTAATTACCTCTTTTATAATTTATCTTATTTTAAAAAAGGAAAATATTTCTAATTTTTCAACCCTTTTTGCAATTTTGTTGCTTTTATCAAATTTTACATTACATCCATGGGCAGTTACATTAAGAGCAGATCTTTTTTCTAATCTTTTTTCTTTTCTTGGCTTTTTTTTCTATAAGAATTTTTTATTTTCCTTAATTTTTTGTACATTTTCTTTTTATTTTAAGCAATCTTCCATTATATTTCCTATCTCTTTATTTATCTTCTATCTTTCAAATAGAAATTACAAAAAAGCTTTTGCTTTTTTTATTTCTTATTTAATTTTAGTTTCTATCCCTTTATTTTTTATTAACTATCAGACAAAAGGTTTATTTTTTTTAAATGTTTTTTTTGCAAACCAGGCACCAATGGAGATTAAAAATTTGGTTTTTGTTTTTGGACTTTTTTTACAAAATTCTTTTTTAATCCTTTCCCTTGGATTATTTTCCCTTTTAAATTCAAAATTTAACAATTTATTGTCTCTTTATGCCATTGCCTCTTTAATTTTTTCTTTATTTTTTTCTTTAAAACTTGGTTCAAATACTAATTATTTTATAGAAACTCTTTTTTTATTTTCAATTCTTTCTGGAAGAACTACTGAAGAAATATTAAAAGCAAATAAAAAAGTATTTTTTTGTATATTTTTATTTCCAATTATTTATTATTTAATTATTATAACAAGTACTTTAAATAATAAAAGTTTTAAAAAGGAAGATAATATAAAGGCATTTATTTTAAAAAAAGAAAAAATTTTGATAACAGATAATCCTCGCTTTTCTTTTTTATCAAAGAAGCCCTTTTTAATAGATCCTTTTAATTTAAGTTACCTGGAAAAAAAGGGTAAATGGTCATCTGAAAAAATTGAAGAAATGTTTAAAAAAGGAGAAATTATTGTTGTTTTGACTTCTCCGATAGAAAAACCTTTAAAATGGCAAAGACAGGCACGTTTGCCTGAAGGGATTATAAAATGTATAAAGGAAAATGCTTATCTTTATAAAATAATTGATGATTATTTAGTTTACCTTCCAAAAGAAAGGTGAACTTATTTTTTCCACCTCAATTTTGGAAATCTTGCTGCTTTTACTTCATCAAGCCTTAAAACTGGTGTTGTATAAGGTGCACCTTTTACAAATTCGGGATCCTGCTCAATTTCTTCTGCAATTTTTTTCATTGCAAAGATAAAATAATCTACTTCTTCTTTTGGTTCTGTTTCTGTTGGCTCAATCATCAAGGCACCATGAACTATCAATGGAAAGGATACTGTTGGAGGATGGAGACCAAAATCCAGTAATCTTTTTGCAATGTCCATATTCTTTACACCTTTTTTTTCTTGATTAGAGGAATCTAAAACAACTTCATGCATTGTTGGAGAATCATATTTTAATCTATAAATTCCTTCTAAACTTTTCCTAATATAATTTGCTAAAAGAACAGATATTTTTGATACTTCTTTAAAGCCATCTATTCCCAGCTGCAAAATATAAGAATAAGCTCTGACCAATACTAAAAATTGACCATAAAAGGATCTCACTTTACCAATTGTATTTTTAATATCATAATTTAAATAAAAACCTTTTTCATTTTTTTCAATTGTTGGAACAGGTAAAAATTCCTTAAATTCTTTTACAACTGCCACAGGACCTGAACCAGGGCCACCTCCACCATGAGGAGTTGAAAAGGTTTTATGCAAATTCAGATGCATAACATCAACTCCCATCTTTTTTGGAGAAAAGAGCCCTACAAAGGCATTAAAATTTGCACCATCTAAATAAAGATAAGCTCCTTTTTTATGTAAAATTTCTGATATTTCTTTTATATTTGTCTCAAAAATTCCTAAGGTGTTTGGATTTGTTAGCATCAAAGCTGCCACTTCTTCATTTACTTCCTTTTCAAGGGAAGATAAATCAACCATACCTTTTTCATTTGATTTTATTTCTTTAGTTTGATAACCAGCAAAAACAGAAGAAGCAGGATTTGTTCCATGGGCAGAATCAGGAATTAGGACAAATTTTCTTGGATTTCCTTTTATTTGATGTGCTTTTCTTATCATCATCATTCCACAGAGTTCCCCATGGGCACCCGCTGCTGGAAGGAGGGTCACTTTATCCATTTCTGTTAATTTTTTTAATGCCTCTTCTAATAAATAAATCAACTCAAGGGAGCCCTGAACCAAATTTTCAGGAAGGTTTGGATGGCAATCTTTAAAATTTTTTAAAGAAGATAATGTTTCATTTAATTTTGGATTATGCTTCATTGTGCAAGAGCCAAGAGGATAAAAGCCATGGTCAATTGAATGGTTTAAAGAAGACAAAAGTGTAAAATGCCTCACCAATTCTGTCTGGCTTAAGTTTGGAAAACACTCTATTTCATCTCTTAAAAAGTTTTTTGGAATAGAAAAGTCTTCAAAACCTGCTTCTGGTAAATTCATCCCTTTTTTGCCATCTCCAGATAATTCAAAGATTGTCTTTGGAGCTTTTTTATAATTTATTTTCATAACTCCTCCAAAATTTTTGCCAATTCTTCAATTGATTCTTTTTTATTTAATTCCGTTACTGCAACAAGGTAACAATCTTTTAAATCAGGAAAGTGCTTTTCAACAGGTGGTCCAAAATAAAAACCTTTTTTATTTATTTTTTCTACATCTTTTACTTTTATTAAAAACTCATTAAAAAATGGCTTATCAAAAACAGTAAACTTTTTTAACAATTTATATAACCCATAAGCTCTCTTTGCATTGATTAAAGCAAGTTCTCTTATACCCTCTTTTCCTAAGAGGGACATATAGATACAAGCTCTTAAAGCACAGAGAGATTGGTTTGTGCAAATATTTGAAGTTGCCTTTTCACGCCTTATATGTTGTTCCCTTGTTGAAATTGTTAAAACATAGCCCTTTTTTCCTTCTCTGTCTTCTGTTTCACCAACAATCCTTCCAGGCATCTTTCTCAAATGTTCTTCTTTTGTTGAAAGAAAACCTAAATAAGGTCCACCAAAGGAAAGAGGAATACCCAATGACTGACCTTCACCACATGCTATTTCTACACCAAGCTCACCAGGGCTTTTTAAAATTCCAAGGGATAAAATCTCTGAGGTAAAAGAAATTGAAACAACTTTTTCTTTTTCAATAATTTTTAATGCTTCTTTTACTGGCTCAATTATCCCAAAATAATTTGGATATCCAAAGGCAAAGCACAAAACATCTTTTGAAATATTATCTTCAAGCCACTTTAAATCAAAGATTCCTTCCTTTGTCTTTGGGACAATCTTTAATTTATAATCAAAGTTTTGTAAGTATGTTTTCAAAACATCTATTGCCTCAGGGTTTAATGTTTCTGCCAGCCAGATTTCTTTCCTTTCAGGATAAATCCTTGTTGATAAGAAAACTGCTTCTACAAGAGCAGTTGCTCCCTCATAAAGGGAGGCATTTGAAATCTCCATCCCTGTAAGTTGACATATCAATGTTTGAAATTCAAATATTGCTTGAAGGGTTCCCTGGGAAACCTCTGGTTGATAGGGCGTATAAGAGGTCAAAAATTCACTCCTTTCAACTAAATGGTCAATAATTGCAGGAACATAATGGTTATAAGCACCACCACCAATAAATGTATTAGAAGCTTCTGGCAAATTGTTTTTCTTTGAAAGATTTTCAATTATTTCAAAGGTTTCCTGTTCTGAATAGGTCTTCAAATCAATATTTTCTGATATTTTTAAATTTTCTGAAATATGATTAAAAAGATCTTCTATTTTTTTTATTTTTAAAAAGGATAGAATTTCACTTAAATCTTTTTCTGAAAGACAAATAAAAGGATTTTTCATTTTTTACTCCGAAATTGTTTTAATGTATTCTTCGTACTCCTCTTTTTTCATCAATCCTTCTGGTGAAAAATTTATAATTTCCATCTTTATAATCCATCCATTTCCTTCTGGGTCCTGGTTTATAAGTGCAGGATTTGATGAAACTTCTGGGTTTAAATCAATAACTTTCCCATCGCAAGGTGCATAAATATCAGAAGTTGTTTTCACTGATTCAATAACTGCAATTACATCTCCTTTTTTTACATCTTTTCCTTTTGCAGTTAGTTCAATATAAACAATATCCCCTAACCTTCCTTGGGCATAATTTGAAATACCAACTTTCCCTTCTTCTGGCAAAATCCACTCATGGGTTTTTGTAAAAAAAAGATTGTGATGGCTCATAAATTTTCTCCTTAATTAAAATTTTTTAAATTTTATCATAAAAAAGAATTTTTTCAAAATCTAATTTTTGTGTTAAAATATAAAAATGGAAGAAATTTATTTTGATTTTTATAAAGCACCTTTTTGTACAATAAAAGTTTCTGCAAACAAAAAAGGTGTTTTTTCAATAAAATTTGTAAAAAATATTGGAAAATCAAAAAAAAATGAAATCACTAAATTGGCTTTAAAAGAATTTGATAATTATTTTAAAAAAAAGATAAAAACTTTAAAATTTCCTGTTTCTTTAAATTTAAGTTCTTTTCAAAAGTCAGTTTTGAATTATATTAAAAAAATTCCCTACGCTGAAGTAAAAACATACAAGGAAGTAGCAGAAAAGATTGGTAAAAAAAATGGAGCAAGAGCTGTGGGACAGGCACTAAAAAGAAATCCTTTGCCAATTTTTTTCCCCTGCCATAGAATAATAAGATCAAATGGGAGTTTAGGTGGCTTTTCTGGTGGTTTAAATTTGAAGAAAAATCTTCTTAAATTGGAAGGTTTTAAAAGTAAACGAATTAAATGATAAATTCGTATAATTTTGTATGTTGAAACTTATGGTATTTCCTTCAAAAGATAAGGAAACTGATGATTTAAGCCTTATTGAAAGGATAAAAGAAGGAGAAGAAGAAGCACTGCAAATCCTTATGGAAAGGAAAATTGACAAGTTGCATAGTTTTTGTACTCGTCTTTTAGGGGATAGAGAAGAAGCAAAGGATGTATGCCAGATGGTTTTTTTGAAAATCTGGGAACAGGCATATAAGTTTAATCCTTCCTTTACTTTAAATACCTGGCTTTATAGAATTGCTTATAATTTATGCATTGATACCATAAGGCATAGAAAAAGTGTGGAACAGATGGAAAAAAGGTATTTGGAAGTTTTAAAAACAAAAAAAGAACCTTTTTCTCCATTTTTTGAGCTTGAAGTAGAAGAAGTTGAAAGAATATTAAAAGAATTATCTTTGGAACTTTCTCCAAAGCAAAGAGCTGTTTTTTTACTCCATGAAATTGATGAGGTGCCAACTCCTGAAATTGCAAAAATTTTAAAAAGCAGTCAGGCAACAATAAGAAACCATTTATTTCATGCGAGGAAAATTATAACAGAAAAATTAAGAGAAAAATATCCGGAGTACTTAAATGAAGGACTATAAAATTTTTGAAAAACTAAAAGGGAAGAATATAAGTGAAGCTTTATCAAAGGCAGAAAAGGAAGAAATCTGGAAATCTATTAAAGCAAAACTTTATGAAAAAAAGAGAAAAAATCTTCCTTTAATGGTCCTTAAAATTGCAGCAATTATTATTTTATTTTTTGGAATTGGTTTTTTAACAAAAATTTCATTGAAAGAAAAGGAACCAATCCATAGTGCATCAAATTATTCAATACCAATGATTGAGACATGGGAAGGCAGCCCTGAGATTATTTATGAGTCCCAGATACAGGATGTAAAAGTTGCTTTTGTTGTAGATTCAAATATAGAATGGTAATGGTTTTTAGAATATTTTTAATTATTTTATTTTGTTCTTTTCTTTTTTCTCAACAAAGGGAAGTTCATTATTATGAATTAAAATATGTTTCAGCAACAGAAGTTTTGCCTTTTATTGAAAAAATGATTTCACCAGAAGGTGATATCAGATTCCAACCAGTAAAAAATTCTATTCAGGTTTCAGATTATCCTGAAAGGTTAAGATTAATTCAAGATTTTATAAAAAATACAGATTTACCTCCACAAAAATATAAAATATCCATAAAGCTTTTTGAAGCTTCCTTTAATAAAACAGAAAGCACCATAACAAAAGAAGTGGAAGGTTTAAAGTTTCAACTTAAAAAAGTCATTCCTTATCGTTCTTACAAATTATTAGATGAAATTTCAGTGGAAGCTGAACCAGGTGCCTATATTAACCAATCAGTTGCAAAGGATTATCAAATTACATTTTTCCTAAAAAGATTTATTGGAAATCCAAAAGCAGTAAAACTTTTAGATATGGAATTTTCAAAGGTGGAAAAGGGAGAAAAAAATGTTAAAGTTATATCACCTTTGATGAAGACATCTCTAAACCTTTTTTTGGAAAGAACACAAATCCTTGGAGCTTCTTCTTCACAAAAAGAAGGGAAAGCATTAATTTTTGTTTTCTTTGTAAGCAATAAATGAAAGAATTTTTGTGTCGTTTAGGTTACCCTGATGGGACAATAAAAATTGAAACATTGATGGCAGATAACATTGAAATTTTAAAAAAAAATTTATCGGATAAAGGGATTTATGTATTTTCCATAGAAAAAAAAGGGAAGATATTCAAAGGTAGGAAGGAGAAGGTTTCTCTTGAGACCTTTTTAATTTTTAATCAAGAATTAGCAGCTCTTCTTAAAGCAGGGCTTCCACTTCTTCAATGTATTCAAATTCTTTCAGAAAGGCAAAAGAATCCTTTTTTTCAAAAAATTTTAGTTGAAATAATAGATAAAATAAAAGGCGGAAGTTCTTTATCTGAAGCTTTTGAGTCCTATGGTGAACTCTTTCCAAAACTCTATTACACTACTTTAAAATCCGGAGAAAAATCTGGAGAACTGGAAATAGTTGTTAGAAGATATATACAATACCAAAAAATAATTACAATGGTCAAAAGTAAAATAAAACAAGCCCTTGTTTATCCTGCAATTTTAACAATTTTATCAATTGTTTTAATTACAATAATGCTAACTTATGTAATTCCAAAATTTACTGCTTTCTATGGTGAAATGGAAGCAAAATTACCTTTTTTAACAAGGGTTGTTTTAGGGCTTTCTAATTTTGTAATGAAGTTTTTTCCATTTATTTTAATTACAATTGTTGTTTTAATATTTTTCTTTCTTTCTTACAAAGAAACCTATAAAGGAAAACAAAAAATTGGTAAAATTATATTAAAAATACCACTCATTGGGGAAATAGCTCATCTTTTTGCCATAAGTCAATTTACTCGTTCCTTTGGAACACTTGTTGGTGGAGGAACCCCTGCTGTACAAGCCCTTGAAGTTGCCAGTTCTTCTATTTCAAATATTTATATCTCTGAAAAAATTAAAAGCATAATATCAAAAGTGAAAGAAGGGGAGGCAATTTGGGCATCCCTTGAAACCACAAAGGAAATACCTTCTGTTACAATTGAAATGATAAAAGTGGGAGAAGCAACAGGTGCCTTGGATGAGATGCTTTTTTCTGCTTCAGAATTTTTAGATGAAGACATTTCAATAAAATTAGGGCGCCTTATGACTTTGATTGAACCGGTAATCTTAATATTTATGGGTTCAATTGTGGCAACCCTTTTGGCTTCTGTTTATCTTCCCCTTGTTTATTTAATTGGTCATTTTAAGTAGGAGGAATAATGTCTGAAATTTTTGAGGAAAAATCAAAATTATTAGAAATTGCTCAAAAACTAAATTTGCCTTTTGTAGATGAATCAAATTTTCAACTGGATTACCAGTTGTTTAGAACAATTCCACTTGAATTGATGGTTAAATACCAGTTTGTACCTGAAAAAAGGGAAAAAGGAGTTTTGACAATAATTGTATCAGATCCAGAAGCTCAAAATAAGTGGGATGAATTAGAACTTTTGCTTCAAGAGCCAATAAGTTTAAAAGTTGCAGAAAGTTATCTTATAAAAGAATTGTTGGAAAAAGGTGAAAGCGGCCAGAGGATTTTGGAAGAAGCAACTGAAGATTTCAGGATTCAAATTATAAGTGATGAAGAAGGTGAAGAAAGTTTGTCAATTGATAGAATTACAGCAGATACATCTCCAATAATAAAACTTGTTGATTCAATAATATTTAATGCAATCCAGAGAAGAGCTTCTGATATTCATATTGAAACAAGGGAAAAGCAAGTAATAATCAAGTACAGGATTGATGGAATCTTATATCAAGCAATGGAACCAATAGATAAAAGGTATCATTCTGCAATAATTTCAAGGATTAAAGTTATGTCAGAACTTGATATTGCAGAAAAAAGGATTCCACAAGATGGAAGATTTAAACTTAAAATCCATGGAAGGACAATTGACTTTAGAGTTTCAATTATGCCAACAGTTCATGGAGAGGACTCCGTAATAAGAATCTTGGATAAAGAATCCTTAAATGAAGAGTTTAAAAATTTGCGTCTGGATATTTTGGGTTTTAACCCCGAAATATTAAAAAAGATGAGAAAATTTATTTCAGAGCCCTATGGAATGGTCCTTGTTACAGGTCCAACTGGTTCCGGGAAGACCACAACTCTTTATGCTTGCATCTCAGAAATCCAGTCCTCGGAAGATAAGATAATAACAATTGAAGATCCAGTTGAATATCAATTAAAGGGGGTTACCCAAATCCCAGTGAATGAAAAGAAAGGGTTAACTTTTGCAAGGGGACTTCGTTCTATTTTAAGGCATGACCCAGATAAGATAATGGTTGGTGAGATAAGGGATGAAGAAACAGCTCAAATTGCAATTCAATCTGCTTTAACAGGGCACCTTGTCTTTACCACAGTCCATGCAAATAATGTCGTAGATGTAATTGGTAGGTTTTTAAATATGAATGTAGAACTTTACAACTTTGTTTCTGCATTAAACTGTGTCTTGGCACAAAGATTGGTAAGAGTTATATGTAAACATTGCAAAACAGTAGTAAAATATAGTGATGATTTTCTTGAAGAGTCAGGGCTTCCGCCTGAGAAGTATAGAAATTTTCCATTTTATGAAGGCAAGGGCTGTGTGAATTGTTCAGGAACAGGTTATTTTATGAGAACAGCAATTGGTGAATTATTGGATATGACTGATACCATTAGAACTTTGATCCTTGAAAAGAAACCTGCCTCTGAAATAAAGAAACAGGCAGCAAAAGAAGGTATGATATTTTTAAGGCAGGCAGCCCTTGAAAAGGTTTTTCAAGGAATAACTTCCTTAAAAGAAGCAAATAAGGTGACTTTTGTAGAGTAATGAAGAGATATGGATTTTTATATTTAAAAGAAGATTCCTTATTTAATGTAAATTTTTTTCTAAAAAAGGGAAAAATCTTTATAAAAGATTCCCTTGAAGATAATATATCAAAAGATTTATTTAAAATTACTCCTTTTGGTGCCTATACTCAGGATTTAAAAGCACTCAGTGAAAAATTAGAATTGCTTTTTAGAGATAAGAAAATAAATAAATGGTGCCTTGTACTTCCTGATTCCTGGCAGAAATGTATATATTTAGAGGAAGAAAACATTCCAAAAAAAACTAAAGAATTAAAAACATTTATTGAATGGCATTTTAAAAAGTCCTATAATTTAAAGCCAGAAGAAGTTAGGTTTTCTTATATTTTAAAAAATCAAAATGGAAAAAACAAATTATTAATTACTTTTAGCCTTGAAAAATTAATTTCTTCTCTTGAAACTATTTTTAATAATAATAATATGCATTTGGGTTTTATTATATCTTCTTTCTGGGCTTTATCTTTTTTAATTCCAAAAAAGGGAAATTGGGCTCTCTTAAATATAGAAAAAGATACCTGGACCTTAGGTATTTTTGAAGAAGATCAACTTTTAAGTTTTAGGCAGAAAATAATACCTGTAGGAAACCTTTCTATTTTAAATGAAGAAATAGAGAGGACTTTGAAGTTAAATCAAAAACCAATAGATTATTTTTATTTTAACTTTAATAATTTAGAAATTGAAAAAAATGGTTTTACTTTAAATTATAATTTCTTAAAGCCAACCTTAGAAAATATAATTTTTATGAGGGATCCTCCTTTATGGTGGGAAGATTTAGGGAATATTTTTTTAGGAGCTCTTTATGGATTATCGTAGTTTAAATTTAAGCTCCAAGCCATTTTATAATTTTAGGTTTTTATTAATATCTGTAATTTTGGTTTATGCTACCTCTATTGGTTTTTCTGTTTTTACCATAAGTAAATTATATGGAATTTTCAAACTCTCAGAAGATTCAAAAATTAAAATAGAAAATTTAAATAAGGAACTAAAGAGTGTAGTTCAGGAAAATGCAAATTTAAAAGAAAGAATTAGGCCTATTGATAAAAAATCATTAGTTCAATTAGCAGAAGAGATAAATTCTGTTATTCAAGAAAGAAATTTTTCTTGGTCAAGTTTGCTTGAAGATATGGAAAAAGTATTACCTGAAGAGGTAAGATTACTGACCCTTGCAACTTCCAAGTCAGAGAGTGGTTTTTTAATGGTAAGAATTATAGGGCTTTCTACAAAAAGAGAAGGTATGCTAAAAACAATAGAAGCATTAAAAGCAGATCCTTCCTTTAAAAATGTAAAACCAATTAATTTTCAAGATGAAGAGAAAAGTTCAACTATAGGAAAAAAATTTGAAATGCAGTTTGTTTATATGCCAAAAAGGACTGAAAATGAATAATATAAAGATATTAAAAGAAAAATATTATTTATTTTTACCCCCAATAATTTTAATAATTATATGCCTTTTTGCCTTAATTTTTTGGAATTTTTCCTTAAAAAACAAATTTTCAATAAGTGAAAGGAAGGTTAAAAATATTGAAAAAAAATTAGAAGAAGAAAAAAACTTAAAGTCAAAACTTCAAAAGGAATTAAAAGAATGGGAAGAAGTTTTGTTGGCAATTGACAACTTTAAAAAAATGTTGGGAACTCCTAAAGAAAATATGACAAAAATTATAAAAGAAATAGAAGAACTATCAATAAAGTCAGGTGTTATTCCTCATACTTATGGTTTTAATTTTAATGAAAAGGAAAGAGAAAATTTTATTAGCTTCATAATTAATTTTCCTTTTGAAGCAGATTATTCTAATATAAGAAATTTTTTGCATCTTTTGGAACTTACGCCAAGTTTTATAACTCTAAATTCAATAAATTTAAATACAACAGGTGAAATGTCAGAGAAAATCCGCCTCCAATTCCAGCTGACAACATATTTTGCTAAAGAGGAAAAGTAATGCCAAGAAAAGTTTTAATTATAATTTTTGTTTTATCAGTAATTGCTTTTATCATTGTAAAGGTAATTCCAAAACTAAAAACAAGTTCAACTTTTGATGTTTTGGAGGTGGAAGAAAAAAAACCAAAAGAAATAAAGGAAGAAGATAATTTTAAGCCACCAAAATTATTAATTGAAACAATTGGTAAAAATTATAAGGAAGAAAGTTTTTTAATTGGGAGAAATATTTTCAGATATGGACCTCCAAAAACAACTCAAACCCCTCAAATTCCAGGACAGCCATCTGGCAGAGAAAATGTTAAATTACCTCCAAAGGTTCCCCCAGAACCCCTTGCAACAGAGACTGGAACCCCTATCTCTCCAACTGAAAAGGAACACAAAAAGCAACCACCCCCTTTTAATTATAAATATTTAGGATTTTTTGGACCTCAAAATAAGAAGCTTGCTGTATTTTCAGATGGAAAGGAAATAATGGATGTTTTTGAAGGGGAAATAATTGCCGACAAGTTTATAGTGAAAAGCATTGGTTTTGAAACAGTTACAATTGGATTTGTTGGCTTCCCTGATGATATAATACAAAAAATAGAGGTGGGACCGTGAAAAAATTAATTTTATTTTTATTAATTTTTAATTTTGCTTGTACGGGTTATAGGTCTTTTAAAAATGGTGAAGATGCAGAAAAAATAAGGGACTACGACAAAGCAGTTGCTGAATATCTATCAGCCCTTTCAAAGGATCCAGAAAATATAAAGTATAAGATTTATCTGGAAAGAGCAAAACTCAGGGCATCTCAAGTTCACTTTGAAAATGGTAAAAAATTACATCAAGCAAAACAATACCCAGGGGCAATACTTGAATACCAAATTGCTTATCAGCTTGATCCTACAAATCAATTTGCAGCCCAAGAACTTGCAAAAGCCCAAAAAGAATATGAACTTTTAAAAAAAGAAGAGACAGAAATTGAAAAAGCAAAAGAAGAAGCAAAAAAAACAAAGGCGCAACCACCAAAACTTAATCCTAAATCAAAAAAACCAATGAGTTTTTCTTTTCCAAAACCAACGGAGTTTATGGATATATGTAAGGCAATTGCAAAAGGTTTTGGATTTAATGTTATATTTGATCCTCAGATGAAAGAAAAAAAGATTACAATTGAATTACAAGATGTAACACCAGAAGGGGCATTGGAAGCTCTTATGCAATCGGGGGGGACTTTTTATAAGGTTTTGGATCCTTTAACAATAATCATTGTTCCTGATACCCCTCAAAATAGAAAAACCTATGAGGACTTGGTTATAAAGACATTTTATTTATCAAATGGAGACGTAAAGGATGTAACAAATGTTTTAAGATCTATAATACAAACAAAAAATTTAGGACAAAATAACCAATTAAATGCAATTGTAATAAGAGATACATCAGATAAAGTTGAACTTGCAACAAAGATAATAGAGGCAAATGATAAAGCAAAAGCAGAAGTTCTCCTTAATGTAGAATTGCTTCAAGTAGATTCGCAAAAAGTAAGACAGATTGGAACAGAACTAAGCACTTATTCATTTCAGACAACACCAGATACTAACACTCCTATGGATTTAGATAAAATCCACATTTCAACCCATATGTGGAATTTGACAATTCCGTCAATTACATATTATCTTGTTAAAAACATAACAGAAGCAGAACTATTAGCACAACCACAATTAAGGATTTCAGAAGGAGAAAAGGCATCACTTCATATTGGCGATAGGGTTCCTATTGTAACTGCTTCTTTTCAGCCCTATTATCCAGGACAAACAGGCAGTTATTATCCTTATAATTCGTATCAATATATTGATGTAGGTATAAAGATTGATATAAAGCCAAGGATTCATCATAACAGAGAAGTTACACTTGAGTTAAAAGTTGAAGTATCTTCAATAAGCGGAGAGGTTGAAATTGGAAGTGGACAAAAAGCACCAAAAATTTCAACAAGGACTATTCAGTCAGTTATAAGATTAAAAGATGGTGAGACAAACCTATTGGCAGGACTTTTAAGGACTGATAAATCAACTGGAAAATCTGGTTTCCCCTGGCTACAGGATATACCATTGATTGGAAACTTATTTTCAAAATTTAGTAAAACAGAGACAAGGACGGATCTTATTTTAACAATTACTCCTCAAATTATAAAAATGCCTGATATTACAGAAGAAGATCTATTGCCAATTTGGGCTGGAACAGAAGAAAATGTTTCTTATAAAGGCTCTGGAAGCAGAATTGAATCAGGTCTACCTTCACCCTTTGAAGGAGAAGAAGAAACAAGACCAGAAGAACCTCCTCATCCAATGGAAACAGAAAGACCTGCCCCACAAGAGAGAAGACCAACTATGCAAAGGCCAGGAGGTGAAGGATTTCAAAAAAGGATAAGACCCGGTGGTGGAGATCAGTCAGAACTTCCTTCTTTTTATTTTAATCCTTCCACAATTTTAGGTTCCTCTGGGGAATATGTTAATTTAAACCTTTCTGGATCCTTTGAGGGCTTTAAAGAAGCATCTCTTCTTATTTCTTTTTCAGAAGAAGAATTGGAATTTACAGGAATATCTCCTTTTCCAGATGTTGAAATTGAATACCAATTTATAGAAAAATCAAAAATTCAGTTAAATATAAAGCTTCCTCAAAACAAAGAACAAATTGCTACTTTAAAATTTAAATTAAAATCAATTAAAGAAGCAAAAATTAAAATTGAGGATGGTATAATTTATGATGAATTTTCACAAAGCTGGCCCATTGAAACAAATGAAGCAGAAGTCAAAAATGCTCAATTTAAATAAGGGTTATACCCTTGCAGAAATGCTGATGGTTTGTACCTTAATTGGTATATTAAGTGCAATGGTAATTCCTATTGCAAAATTTTCAGTTAAAAGGCATAAGGAAATAGAGTTAAGATATTGTCTGAGACAAATGAGGAATGCAATTGATGAATATAAAAAATTATATGATATGTTTAAATTTCCAGTTCCCCTTGGTTCTGAAGGTTATCCACCATCTTTGGAAGAATTAGTGAAAGGGGTTGAAATAAATAACAAAAAATATAAGTTTTTAAGGAGAATTCCTGTTGATCCTATGACAGGAAAAGCAGAGTGGGGTTTAAGGTCTTTACAAGATGAACCAGATTCTACAACCTGGGGAGGACAAAATGTATATGATGTTTATTCTTTAAGCGAAGGAATTGCCTTAGATGGGAGTAAATACAGTGAATGGTAAATATGGATTTACATTAATTGAATTAATTATTGTAATTACAATAATTGGAATCCTGGCAGCAATTGCAGTTCCAATTATGAGGGAGGCACCAGTTAGGGCAAAGGAAGCAGCTTTAAAAGAAAACCTTTTTACAATAAGATCCTGCATTGATCAATTTTATGCAGACAGGCAAACATATCCATCTTCCTTGGAGGAACTTGTTTCAAAAGGTTATATGAGGAAGATCCCAATAGATCCAATTACAGGGCAGGCAGATTGGGTTGTTGAATATGCAGAGGAAGAGGTCTTTGAAAGTGAAAGTGAACCAGTACAAGGAATTGTTGATGTTCATTCTGCTTCAAATAAAGTATCTCTTGATGGAACACCTTATTCCGAATGGTAAAAGAAAAGGCATATACCTTAGCAGCAGTTTTAATTTTTACAACCCTTTTGATGATTAGCTTAACTGTGGTTGTTCAAAGTTGGTCTAATTTAACTCAAAGGGACAGGGAGGAAGAACTAATATTTCGTGGTATGCAATATGTAGAAGCAATTAGGGTCTTTAAAATTAGGAATGGAAGAAATCCAATGAAACTTAAAGAATTGATTGAACAGGGACCTGGAAAACCAAGGTGTATAAGAAAGTTATATAAGGATCCAATTACAAATTCAGAAAAATGGGGGCTTATTTTTCAAGGGAATATAAAATGGCCTGCGATTCAACCCCCACAACCAATAGAAGGGCTTCCCACTTCAAATCTTCCTTTTTCTTCCCTAGAAATAAAACCTCTTGAAGGAACTGCTGAAGGTGAACCACCTCCAATGCCAATAATTGGTGTTTTTTCAACTTCCACAAAAGAATCTTTAAAAACTTTTATGGGAAGGAAAAGATACTGTGATTGGGAATTTACAGAAGCCTTATTATCAATTCCTGGAGCTGGAACAGTACCAATTCAACCACCAGGGATTGATAAAGGCATAAAAGGTTTAAAATAAATTTTTATATTGGTTAAGCACTTTATAAATATTTCAAAACTGTGTTTATAGGAAACAAAAATTATTTGAGGTTAAAAAAATTAAGCCTTTAAAATTTAA
>JBBISU010000069.1:0-16829 GCA_037441225.1 Acidobacteriota bacterium | reverse complement strand
AAACTTCTTGCTAAAAATAATCTTGGATAGATAAAATTAAGCCAATCAGAGTGATACCTTCCGCTTGCTTCTGTATTTGTAGTGAGTTTTTTGCCTTCACTATCAATCTGTCCTGTCTTTTCTAAATAATCCTTTAATGGTTGTTTAAAATTATCACGGTAAATAAAATCCTTGCCAGTGTTATATGGTGGGTCTATGTAAATCATTTTAACTTTTCCAAAGTAAGGTTTAAGCAATAGTTTTAAGGTTTCTAAATTCTCACCAACAATGACAATATTTTCTGTCTTGTCAAAATCAACTGACTTTTCTTTATCCGGTTTTAAAGTTCCATAAGCAGGTGCTTGAATAAGTTTATAAAGATTGCTCTTCCCAGCCCAGTTAAAATAAAATCTATCATCTTCCTTTTCTATAACTTCACCGCTTAATAATGCCTTCAACTTCTCAAAATTAAACTTATTATCTTCAAAAACTTCAGGATATATAACTTTTAATTTTTGAAAAATTTCAATTTTTGTTGATTTTGTAATTTTTTCAATCATTTTATCTACTCCTTCTTTTAATTTTATCATATTTTATAAAAATTAAATATTTTAAACTATATTTCACCCTCTTTGTCAGCATAACCTCTTTCCAAAACGAATTTGAGAGTTTAATATCCCTGAAATGAAAATGACAGCATCATTCTCAGTGCTTAAAGATAAATATTAGGTTCATTTTTATCTTTAAAAAAACGAGATTGCTTCGGCTTCGCCTCGCAAAGACAATTTGGGGATCATTCAGAGTCTCCCTTCTGTCATTCCGATTGCCCCTTTACTGTCATTCCGTGCGAAGCGAGGAATCTTGTTTTTGCATTCCGCATCGTGCATTTCTGATTTTAACCCTATCTTCTAAATTCTAAATGCGAACTGCTGATAGTACTTTGCGTATGTGCGGGCGATGACAAGCATAGCCCCTCCAAGCTGCACTGATTCCTCGCGGGCTAAAGACCCGTTGCTACATTAAAAAAAATTAAAATTTTTAAATTGCCATAATAATTCAAATAAAACACGGACACGGATAACGAACTGCTAAATAAAAAAATAGGAAGGGCTTTTAGCCCTTCCTAATGGAGGTGTGTCATGAAGAGTCCCGGGGGGGGACTATTCTACTTTGAATTCTCCTCTTCTGTTATTTGCCCTTCCTTTTGATGTCTTATTATCATCAATTGGTTTTGTCTCACCAAATCCTTCTGTTGAAATTTTGTCTTCTGGAATCCCTTTCTTCACCAAGTATTTTTTAGCAGCTTCTGCTCTTTTTAAGGAAAGTTTCATATTGTAATTGTCTGGTCCAATTGAACAGGTATGTCCTTCAATTGTAAGGTGGGCTTTTGCATACTTTAACATAAATTCTACAATTTCATCGAGAACAGGTTTTGCATCTTTTCTTATCTTAAAACTATTGAAATCAAAATAAATCATTTTTGTCCCAAATAATTCTTTATAAACATCACCATAAATTGATGGATCTGATTTATAAATTAATATTTCATCGCCATCTTTATATCCATCACCATCGGTATCTAATTTTAAAGGATCTGTTTTGTAATTGAAGATTTCATCATAATCTGACAAACCATCACCATCAGAATCTGCTTTTATAGAATCTGTTTTGTATTTGTATATTTCATCATAATCAGATAAGCCATCGCCATCTGTATCTGTCTTATTAGGATCGGTGCCAATTTCCATCTCTCTTCCATCAACAATTCCATCACCATCACTATCCTTATCACAACCCTCTTCATTTACTGGATAACCTTTTAGTGTATTTGGACACATATCATTATAATTTATAACACCATCAGAATCATCATCTTCCATATAATCAGGTGTACCATCTCCATCTGTATCAACTGGACAACCTCTTGTATCAACTTTCATAACAAATGCCTTTGAGGACTGCGGAGTGTTCAAACAATAATCAAGAGAATCCCTTATTCCATCATTATCATTGTCAGGAGCTAAAGGAATTTCAATAGGTGCTCTTTTTTCTCCACCAAATTGGAATGTTAAACC
This sequence comes from Acidobacteriota bacterium, assembly GCA_037441225.1. Classification (GTDB taxonomy): domain Bacteria; phylum Acidobacteriota; class Thermoanaerobaculia; order UBA2201; family UBA2201; genus JBBFMJ01. The sequence continues at coordinate 14,775 of JBBISU010000069.1, read as the reverse complement.
TAATGTATAAACAAGAGAATTTTTATAAAAATCAGAACCACTTATAACATTTCTTATATCACTTCTCAAACCAATTAAATCATTTAAAGAATATTTAACTCCAAAACCAAAGTTAAAGGAAAAATCATTTTCATCAAATAAAGAAACTTGTCCAATACCTGCTGTAATAAAAGGAACAAATTTTTTCTCTGGCCAGAGATGGTATAAACCATTTACTTCATAAATATCCCCTTCTTCCCCAGCATTTGAAAGTTTTGTAAAAGAACCTTCTAAGCTGATTTTATCCAGTAGCATATAACTTAACCTTAAACCATACAAATTAGCATCTGGCAACCTATCACCAGAAATCTGGACAAAATCTCCATAAAAGGGAGAAATTTCAAAACTCCCATTTCTTTCCTGTGAAAACAAGAATGTTCCTCCAAAAAAGAAAAACAAAAATAGAAAAGATTTTAAAATTTTCATATATCCTCTCCTTAATAAAAATCAATAAAAATTTTAATTTAAAAAACTCCTTTTGTCAAGTGCAATTTTTTTTAACTTTTTAAACTATTTTCTGAATAACCAACAGCAAAACCCATAAATACAGCTTTTACTAATAAATCTTTTATCATATACCCTATTTTAAAAGGAATTTCTTTTATTTCAGGATAGTTTTTTTTAAGTATATTCATTTCAATGGAAGAAACCTTTTCAAAGAGAAGCTCTATGGCAGGTTCTTCATCAAGCAATTTGTTAAAAGCAATGCTTTTTGCATTGGGCTCATTGGGGGCTACAATATCATTATATTCTTCCCTTAAAGTTGGGTTATATTGGATCCCTTTTATTTCCTTTTTCCTTTCAATGTCTGCAATATTTTGGTAAGCAATATAAATAAGATACCCAGATAATACAGAATTTGATATTGCCCTTTTGATTTTTTCAACTTCATTTTCAGAAAATTCTTCTATCTCTGGAAATATTTCTATTAAAAAGTTTATCAATTGATGAGTAAACTGATTAAAGGACTGAAAAACCCCCTCTTCAATTGATGAATCCAGTTCCTCTGCTTCTTCTTTTGAGAGAGAGTTTAATCTATCCCACTCCTTTGCAATTTCATTGTAGTAAAACATATTTCCACCTCCTTTTATTATGGAATTTTAAATATATTATTCTGAAGCTTTAATAAGAAGATTTCAAAAGCTGAAGAGAGATTTTTGCTTTTTTTATTCTTTTCTTTGCTTCCTCTAACTCTTTACCTGACAGATGCTTTAAACTTTCTTCTGCTTTTAAAAGGGCTTCCTTTTCTTCCTCTTCCTTTATTCTTTCTTTAAAAATTATTTCATCTGCAAAGACATTTATATTGTCATTTAAGACCTCTGCAAGACCTTCTGATATACCAATAAAATATTTCTTGCCTTCCTTTAAATAATGCAAAAGCCCAACATCCAATAAAGCAATTAAGGGCCTGTGACCCTGCAAAACCCCAATTTCCCCAGTTACACAGGGCAAATATACTTCTTCCACTTCTTCATCAATTAATTTTTTTTCTTTTAATATTACCTTTAATTGTAACATTAAAATAATTCCTTCTTTATCATTTCTGCTTTTTCATAAACCTCATCAATTGAGCCAACCATATAAAATGCCTGTTCTGGCAGCTCATCACATTTTCCTTCAATTATTTCTTTAAATCCTTCAATTGTATCTTGAACTTTTATATATTTTCCTTTAAGTCCAGTAAACTGTTCTGCTACATGGAAGGGCTGGGATAAAAACCTTTGAATTTTCCTTGCCCTTGCAACAACTAATTTATCCTCATCGGATAACTCTTCCATGCCCAAGATTGCAATAATGTCCTGCAAATCCTTGTACCTTTGTAGTATTTCTTGAACTTTTCTTGCAACCCTGTAATGTTCATCTCCAATTATCCTTGGATCCAAAATCTTTGATGTAGAAGCCAGGGGATCCACAGCTGGATAAATCCCAAGCTCTGCTATTTGCCTTGATAAGACAGTTGTAGCATCTAAATGGGCAAAGGTTGTAGCCGGAGCTGGATCTGTTAAATCATCTGCTGGAACATAAATTGCTTGAACTGAAGTTATTGAGCCCTTTTTTGTTGATGTAATCCTCTCCTGAAGTTCCCCCATCTCTGTTGCCAAATTTGGCTGATAACCAACAGCAGAAGGCATCCTGCCTAAAAGGGCAGAAACCTCAGAACCTGCCTGGACAAACCTGAATATATTATCTATAAATAAAAGCACATCCTGTCCGCCATAATCTCTAAAATATTCTGCAACAGTTAAGCCAGTAAGCCCAACCCTTAAACGAGCGCCAGGGGGTTCTGTCATTTGCCCATATATTAAAGCAACCTTTGACTTCCCTTGAATCAGCTTAATCCTTCCTTTTTCATCTCTTTTTATATGTCCTTTTTCATCCTTTTCAACTGCTATTACTCCTGCTTCTTGCATCTCTAACCACAAATCATTCCCTTCTCTTGTCCTTTCTCCAACACCAGAAAAAACAGAAAAACCACCATGTTTTAAGGCAACATTATTAATCAGTTCCATAATCAGAACTGTTTTTCCAACACCTGCACCACCAAAAAGCCCTGTTTTTCCTCCTTTTGTATAGGGTTCTAAAAGGTCAATTACTTTAATACCTGTTTCAAACATAACTGTTTCTGTGGATTGCTCTTCTAAGGGTGGTGCTTTCCTGTGAATTGGTAAATATTCTTCTGCTTTTACTTCACCTAAACCATCAACTGGTTCACCTATTACATTTAAAACCCTTCCCAATGTTTCTTTTCCGACAGGGATTGTAATTGGTTTGTGATAAGTTATTGCTTTTATCCCCCTTTGCATTCCATCTGTTGGTTGCAATGCAACGCACCTTACAACTCCATCACCTAAATGTTGAGCAACTTCTGATACAACTTTTATATTAATTCCTGCCTCTTGAATTTCATAATCCACATAAACAGCACTATATATTTCAGGTACTTCTTCTGGTTTAAAAGCAACATCTATAACAGGACCTACAATTCTTATAACTTTCCCTTCACTTTTTTCCATATTATTTCCTCCTTATACTTTCAGCGCCTGAAACAATTTCAATCAATTCTTTTGTAATTGATGCTTGGCGCATTCTATTATAAAGTAAAGTAAGTGATTGAATCATATCTTCTGCATTTTTTGTTGCTAATTCCATTGCAACCATCCTTGCAAATTGTTCAGAAAGATATGCCTCAATTAAAATTTGAAGGATTTTTGCTTCAAAATATCTTCTTAAAATCTCTGAAGAAATTTCAATAAAAGGCGGATCAAAAATATAATCTATTTCTGGCTCTTCTATTTTAGTTTCTAAGGGTAAAAGTTTTTCAAACATAATTGGTGTTTTACCCATTGATTGAAACCTTTGGGATAAAACAAAGACCTCTTGAACTTCACCAGCAGAAAATTGTTTTTCAATTAAACTAAAAATTTCTTTGTATGGAATTTTTTCTAAATCCTTAAAGATATTTGAAAAAGAAGACACAATTTCAAAATTATATTTTTTAATAAAAGAAATTGTCCTTGCACCAACTGGAATGGTTGTTAAATTAACTTTGCCTCCATATTTTAAAAATTCTTCAAAAATCTTTGAATTGTAAGAGCCACATAACCCCCTATCCCCTGCAACCATTAGAACCAATCTTTTTTTTACCCCATCTTTTCTAAAATATGGATGGGATATTTTTTTATAAAGAGGCAAAATTCTTTCAAATAAACAATCAAGATTTTCAGCATAATTTTTTATTTGGTTTAATCTATCTTGCACTTTCCTTAATCTCACAGCAGAAACCATCTTCATTGCCCTTGTGATTTGTTGGGTTGACTTTACAGATTTTATTCTTCTTCTAATATCCCTTAAATTACGCAACTTGTGCCTCCGGATTTTCCTTCAAAAAAGTAGAACCAAATTCCTTTAATGCTTCTATCATTTTTTCTTCCAATTCCTTTGATATATCTTTCTTTTCTCTAATCTCTTTTAAAATATCACCTTTTACTTCTTTAAAATATTTATGCAATTCTTCTTCAAAGTTTCTCACATAAGATACTTTTATTCCATCTAAAAAGCCCTTTGTCCCTGCAAAAATACTCAATATTTGATATTCTACTTCCATTGGTTTAAATTGTGGTTGCTTTAAAAGTTCTGTCAACCTTTCACCCCTTGCCAGTTGTCTTAAAGTTGCCTTATCTAAATCTGAGCCAAATTGAGCAAAGGAAGCAAGTTCTCTGTATTGTGCCAGTTCCAATCTCAAAGTCCCTGCAACCCTCCTCATTGCTCTAATTTGTGCATTTCCCCCTACCCTTGAAACAGAAAGACCTACATTTATTGCAGGCCTTATACCTGCATAAAACAAATCGGTTTCAAGATAAATTTGACCATCTGTAATTGATATAACATTTGTTGGAATATAAGAAGAAATATCCCCCATTTGTGTTTCAATTATTGGAAGGGCAGTAAGGGATCCTCCGCCCAATCTATCATCTAATTTTGCTGCCCTTTCAAGCAAACGAGAATGTAGATAGAATACATCACCTGGATATGCTTCCCTTCCAGGAGGTCTTCTTAATAAAAGCGAAATTTCCCTATAAGCAGCAGCATGCTTTGATAAATCATCATAAATACATAAGGCATCCATCCCATTATCTCTGAAATACTCACCCATTGCACAACCAGCATAGGGTGCAAGGTATTGAAGGGAAGAAGGCTCAGAGGCAGTAGCAGATACAACTATTGTGTGTTCCATTGCACCAAAGTCCTCTAATGTTTTTATAACTTGAGCAACAGTTGATTTTTTTTGTCCAATTGCAACATAAATACATATTACATTTTTGCCTTTTTGATTTATTATTGTATCAATGCAGAGAGCTGTTTTTCCCGTTTGTCTATCACCAATAATCAATTCTCTTTGTCCCCTACCAATTGGAATCATTGAATCAATTGCTTTTATTCCAGTTTGAAGAGGCGTGTTTACCTTTAACCTATCCACAACACCAGGTGCTAATCTTTCAACTGGGTTAAATTTATTTGTTTTAATTTCTCCTTTTCCATCCAAAGGAATACCTAAGGGGTTGACAACTCTTCCAATCAACGATTCTCCAACGGGGACCTGCAAAATTCTTTTTGTTCTTTTTACAATTGCTCCTTCCTTTATCTTTTCAACCTCTCCCATAACAACGCAGCCAATAGAGTCCTCATCTAAATTTAAAGCAAGCCCATAAATATTTTCTCCAAAATCAACCATTTCGCCTGCCATAACCTTTTCAAGCCCATGGATTATTGCAATTCCATCTCCCACTGAAACAACTGTGCCAATCTCTTCAAGCTCTGCTTTTGTCTCATATTTTTTTAACTGATCTTCAATAAAAGAAGCAATTTTCAAAGCATCTATTCCCATTTTTCCTCCTTAAACTTTAATGTTTCAAGCTGGCCTTTAAGTGAAGCAATTATATGATAACTTTCAGATTTTGCTTCAAAACCACCAATAATTTCTGGCTTTATTTTAAAGTTTGGCAAAATCTTTTTTCCAAATTTCTTTTCAAGATAAACTAAAATTTTTTCTTTTAAATTTTCATCAAAATCCAAAGGCAAATAAACCTCAACAGGGATTATATTTTTAATTTTTAAAAATTCTTTTTCAATTTCTTCTAATATTTGAGGAATTAAATTTAGTCCATAGCCTTTAAATAAAGAGAAAAGAATTGCTTTTGTAGCAGGAGGAACATTTAACATTTCCATTGCCTTTAAAAATACTTCTTCCCTTTTTTTATAAGGTATTAATGGATTTGAAAGGAGTCCCAAAACATCTGGTTTCTTTTCAAAGATTAAAGAAAACATTTTAAGATATTCCAAACTTTCATCAGATCTTGTTAAATTTTTTGCAATTTCTCTTGCAAGGAACTTCAAATCTAATTTTTTCAATTTTCCTCACCTAATATTTTAATCAAGTATCTCTTTTGCTCAACAAGGTCCATTTTTTCATTTAATATATTTTCTGTTTCTTTTACAACTCTTTTTTGAAGGAAATTTAAAATTTCTCCTTTTGCTTTTTCTTCTTCTTCCTTTAAAGAATTTTCATATTCTCTTTGAAGTTTTTCCATTATTTTTTTAGTTTCAAGTTCCACTTCTGTCATTGTTTCTTTTTTAAGCTCTTCAAATTTTAATGATATTTCCCTTAAATCCCTTTGAAGTTTTTCTTTTAAATCCATAGCAGTTCTCTTTAAATTTTCTGCTTCTTTTTCCTTTTCTATTGCATCTTCCTTTTTCTTTAATATCTCATTTTTATAATTTTTCAAAAATTCAATTATAGGTTTTTTGGCAAAATAGTAAATTAAGTAAAAAAATATAAACAGGTTTAATGCTTTTAAGATTGTCTTTAAAATTTCATTCCACATTTTTTCTTAATATCCTATCTGCAAGTTTCTGTGAATAATAAATTATATTTTTTTCAACTAAACTTTTTGCTTCTTCTTTTTCTTTGCTTATCTTTTTTAAAGAAATTTTCATTTTTTCTTCCAATTCTTTTTTAAAATATGCCAGTTCTTGATTTTGTTTTTCCTTTAAAGCTTTTGAAAATTCCAAAAATTCTTGTCTTGCCTTTTCCCTTGAATGTTGGATTTCCCTATCATATTCCTCTTGATTTTTCCTCAAAAGTGCCATTGCTTCTTCAAACATTTCTTCCTTTTTTTTAATAAATTCATCTCTTTCTTTTAAAACCATTAAAAGGGGTTCAAAGATATTTTTCTTTAATATGAAATAGGAAGCCCAAAAAATCAAAATCATAATAAACAAAGAAAAGTCAAAGACAGGTATTTTACCTTCTTTCATAGGATTGAAAAGAAAAAAGAAAAGAAGGAGATAAATAATAAAAATTACAGGTAAAGTTGCTCTATGCATAAGATTAAAATTTTTAACATATTTTTTTGAAAATTTCAACTATGATTATTTAAAGTTTAAACTGGGGAGCAGGGATTCGAACCCCGATACTAAGATCCAGAGTCTTATGTCCTGCCAATTGGACGACTCCCCATATTTAATTATATTTTAACAAAATTTTTTGAATTGTCAAATAAATAAATTTTTTTTAATTTTAATGTTCTTCTGATAAGGCACCACCAACATAAACCATAAATAAAACAACAAAGATAAAGGTTTGCATTGTTGCAGCAATCAAACCCAATGCCATCATAGGAAGGGGTGCAATTATAGGAAGCATATTTGAAATAAATCCAGAAATTGTATGCTCTCCAAACATATTTCCATAAAGACGGAGCCCCAGAGAAAGCGCCCTTACTGAATGGGATACAATCTCAACTGGAAATATTATTATTGCTGTTGCTAAAAGAGGACCTAAAAATTGCTTTACATATTTTGTCTTATGTTTTCCAATCCCCTGGATGTGATAAAGAAAAAAAGCAGTGATAGATAAAGCAAAGGTTGTATTTGGATTGGAAGTAGCTGGATTTAGGAAGAAAAATAAACCAGAAATATTACAAAAGAATATAAAGAAAGCAAAGGCACCAACAATTGGTAAAAACTTTTCTCCTTTGTTATGCCCAATTATATCTTCCATTAAATCAATAAGCCCCTTTAAAACCACTTCTACAAAGCTTTGAAATTTTGTTGGATTATCTTTGCCCATTTTTAAAATATATTTTTTTAAAATAATTGATAGGATTGTTAAAAATAATAATATAAACAAGCCATTTAAAATATGGTCTGGTACTTCAAAACCAAGGGCTTTTTTAAACCAAGGGTTTATAAGTCCATACAAAATTGAATGTTCATGCATTCAAGATCTCCTTAAAAACCATAATAAATAATGATACCACAAAAGTTGAAAAACCCAAAATAGTATAAATTATTGAATTAGAAAAAAAGATTATTAAAAAAGAGAGCAAAAAAAATAAAAGAAAAAAAAACGATATTATTAATTTTATTCTTTTTTTAGATCCTGTTAAAGAATTCACCAAATGATAAGTCATTTCAAAAGATAGGATTCCTAAAAAGGAACCTAAAAAAATAGGCAGTATTTCTTTTCCTCCATTTTTTATAATGTTATAAATCAATAATATAATTGAAAGAGAAATTGTAATAATATAAAGGATTTCCCTTTTAAAATTCCTCTCCATTTTCCTTGTAAACTTCTACAATATTTTTTCCTTTTCCCTTGCCTTTAAGTAGTGCTTTATCTGCACAGTTGATTAAACTTATAATTTCTTTGCTATGATATGGAAAAGTGGCACCCCCAATTGTTATATTTACATTTATTTCTAAAATTCCCCTTTCGCTTTCGATTTTGAATTTATAATTAACAATATTTCTTTTTATTCTTTCGAGAAGTTCTTTTATTTTATCCTCCTTAACACCAGGAAAAAATAAAGCAAATTCATCTCCTCCATATCTGAAAATCATATCAATATCTTTTCTTATCTGCTTTTTTAAAATTTCAACAAGTTCTTTTAAAACAAAATCACCTACCAAATGACCATATTTATCATTTATCTCTTTAAAATTATCTAAATCCAAAATTGCAATTGAAAAACTATTTTTTAATCTACCATACTTTTTTATTTCCCTTTCAAGGATTTCTTTAAAATATCTAAAATTATAAGCATCAGTTAGAGAATCTTTAATGCTTAAATTATGAAGTTTCTCATAAGTACTTATAATGTTTAATGAATAACTTGCTTGATTTGCAAAAAGTTCCAAAAAAGATATTTTTTCTTCCATATCAGAGTTAAATTCAAGCCCTTCAACTAATAGAAAACCTAAGAGTTCCTGTTGAACTTTTAATGGTATATAAATTGATGTCAAAGGGTGGTTTAAAGGCAATTCCAAATTTTTTTTGTATTTTTTTAAAACATAATCTTTTGCTGAAATAAAATAAGAGTTTAAAACAACTTTTGAATTTTCCCACAAAAAAAATATCTCATCCTCTGGAATTTTTTCATCTCTTATCCTTTCCCAAATTTTTTCAAAACCATATTGGGCTTTAGGGCAAAAAACCTTTTCCTCTTTTAAATAAGTAGAAATTAAAACCCATTTGACATTTAATATATTATGCAAACTTTCTGCTATTCTTTGAAGAACACTTTGAATATCAGTTTTTAAGGTTATTTCATAACTTATATTTAATAAATTAGATAATACTTCTGAGTCCTTTTGGAGTTTTTCCCTTGCCTCATCCATTTCTTTTATTAAAATGTTGTTTTGAAAAGAAATTCCAATTGTATCAGCAATAAGGGATAAAAAAAACCTTGTTTCTTCCTTTGTAATTTCTTCCTCATTTCCTGAAAGGTATATGAGTCCAAGGTAAAGTTCTGATGTTTTAATTGGAAGAATTAAGGAATAGGGTTCAAGTTCATTTAAAGGATATTTTTTTTTAAATTCTTCAAGGAGTTCAATTGTTGGTACTTCAAAAGGTAAGGAAATCTCTTTTAAGCCCTTTTCTATTTCTTCTTTTTTTAAATTTACATTCCCAAAGAAAAATATATCATATTTTTCTTTCCCTTTTCTTAATAAAGGTTCCCAAAAAACAAGGCAAGCAGAATTAAAACTAATTATATTTTTTAAATTTTTTAACATATTTTCAAAGGGGAAAAGAAGGTTATCAATTACAAAAGTTTCTTCCATTATTGACTTGATAAGTATGAACAGATCATTTTGTTTTTCCCTCTTTTCATTTGCAATCATTTCTTCTGCAATTTTTTTAAAAGAATAAACAATTATACCAACAGGCAACAAAGGGAAAAAGAGGCCTAAAATTCCATAGGAATTATATAAAATTATTTCAAAATAAATTAAAGGAGAAAAGGATAAAAGTGATATAAGCCATCCAAAAATTGTTATAAAAAATTTGGCATCAATTGGCTTTTTATGAAACAAAAAATAAATAAGAAAAAGAAAAATATAAATAAAAAATGTTATGGAAATAGATAAGAATATTAAATATAAAATTGGTATTTTTATTTTATAAGGAAGGATAGCACATATGGTATAAGGGAAAATAAAGGAGGAAGCAAAGGCAATTCTTGAAAGAAGGGTTTTCTTCTTTTTCTTAACAAAAAAACTTCCAAAAAAAGCACCAAAAAAAGCAGATAAAGCAACAGCAATTGGAGATTTAAAGATTAAAGCAATTGGCAGAAGAGATAAGGGCTCTATTCCAATTCTCCCTCTTCCAATTTTGTACTCAAAAAGAAAAGCCAAAAAAGATAAAAAGAAGAGGACTATTCCATTCAATATTTCAAAATAACCAATTATTTTAAAATAGGTTGTAGAAATTAAAACAGGTACCCAAGAAAACATTATTAAAAAAATTAAAAATAATTTTTTGCTATGGTTCATTAATTGTGATTAAACCCTTTTTCTTTAAATGATAAAAAGATAAAAAAGTATCTACTATATGTATTGGTATAAGGGATGCAATCGTCTTTATATTTGATCTACCATCTATCCTTGAAAGCACATAACTTTCTTTGGGTGTTATATATTCATTTGTTATTTCTGTTAAGCTTTTTGTAAGTTTTGGAATAGAAGAAGGCGTAATTCCAAATTTGTTTAATTCAGTCAAGATAAAACTTTGAATTTGCTCATATTTTTCCAAAACATCAGGGTCTTGAGGCCTTAATGTTTTTGCATTTTGGATTTTTTCCCATGCAATATCCCATTCTCCTTTTTTTATAAGCATTGATGCCTTTGTTATCATCCTTACAGTTTCAATTAACCCCTCATCCATTTGAACCAATTCTATATTTTTTTCTTCTTTCTTTTCCACAATTTCAAAATCCACAATCTTTTCCTTATACATATAAAAAAGGGAACGGGCACAATAAAAGGGCCTTGATCTAATCAAATAGCTTAAATTATTTATGTTCTTTTTTCCATCAATCAAATCATATAATATTTTTTCCCTCTCTTTTACTTCACTGGAAAAATGAAAATCACCAATTTTTTTTGGTATTGTTTCAAGAGATGGAATCACTTCTTTTATTACTTTCCATTCATCAGACCTTTGAAGCCCTTCCATTATTATCCTTGGTGCTTCTAATTGTAAAGGAACCATCCTTATCTCAGGTAAATAATTTTCAATAAAGTTAAATTCTCCTTCTTCCCAGGTAAAAATATCATATAATGTTTCTTCTGCTTTTATCTTCATTATTGTTTGTAGTTCCTCTTCAGATATGGCATCAATCATAACAAGGATTTTTCCCAAAAGCATATTAAATTCCTTTTGAACTTCCATTGCCTTTTTAAGTTCTTCTTCGGTTATATATCCATAATTTATTAAAAATTGTCCCAAATATTCCCTTGGATCATTTGAAGAAGTGGCAATTATTATTCCTTTTTCAAAAAATACTGACTTTTCAATCTCAATTCCATGGAGAAGGAGGGTACCCGTTTTTTGGGCATGATAAAGCCACTGAAGTAAATCAGAAAAACCCATAGTGGAAAAACTTCCAGAAATTCCCATATAAAGATTATACCAATTTTTTGGTAAAAGATTTAGAAAAAAGCAAGAAGGATTTCTCCAAAAAATTTAGTTTTACTCTCTCTTTAAAAATATCCAAGGGCTTTTTATAAATTTTTTCCAATATTTTATAGTAAACTCCGTACATCAAAGAAACACAAAGATGTGTATCTTTTGATAAAAAATTTAAAAGAGGTCTGGAATGCTTAAAAAATTCCTGTGTCCTCTTGCATTGGCTTTTTAAAAAATTTTCCATTTTTTCTGACAAGTTTAAATTCACAAAATCTTCTTCTTTTAAACCAAATTCTTCAATTTCATTTAAAGGAAGATAAATCCTTTCCCTTTCCAGATCTTCTTTTATATCCCTTATGATATTTGTAAGTTGAAAGGCAGTTGCAAGGCGCCTCCCATAAATGTATGCTTCTTTTCCCTTTGCGCCAAATATAGAAATTGAAATGTCAGATATTGAAGTTGCTACCTTTTCACTATATTCTAACAACTCTTCAAAGGAAGAATACCTTTTTTTTTCTAAATCCATCTTACAACCTTCAATTAAATTTAAAAAAGCACTCTTTGGAATTGAAAATTTTTTAAGATAAAAATTTAAAGCCCTTGTTGCTGGATGGCTTGGCTTTCCATTATAGGCATTTTCTATCTCTTCTTCCCATTTTTTTAATGTATCAATTGGAGGTTTTTCCCCCTTGTCAACCAAATCATCAATTAAGCGGCAACAAGCATAGGAGGCATAAACAGCTTCTCTTTTTTCCTTTGGCAAAAATCTAAAACCCAGCGAAAAGTTTGGACCAAATCTATGGGTAATCTTTCTACAATAAATTAAATCTTTTTTACTTTTCTGCAATAATGGGGCTTTAATTTGTGATTGCATATTCCTCTATTTTTACATAAAAAATAAAAAAAGGGAAATAATTTTTCTGGATACTTTAAATTTGTCAATTTATAAAGTATTTCTTTCCCATCCCTTTTTGAATATTTTTTCATCAAATAATTAAAAATAAAACCTGGAATTTTCTCATAAATAATTCTCAAAGCAAAGGATCTTTTAAAAAAATTTAGATAATTATCTCTTATTTTATCAGTATAACTAAAATTTTCAATAAAAGATTTTGCAGCAAATATGCCAGATTCAATTGCAATCCTTATTCCCAAACCAAGAAAAAAATCTTGCATACCACCTGCTTCACCAGTATATAGAATCCCATCTTTTTCATAACTTTCAGGGATATAAAAATTAACATAAGAATGATACATCTTTAAACCTTCAACCTTTATATTTTCAATTTTTTGAAAAAAATCCCAGCATTTTTGTGAAATTTCTTTAATTTTTTTGAAATTATAAGTTATTGCACAACCAAAGGTTCCAAAACCATTTAAAGTAAAAAGATAAGAATAACCACCATTTATCCTTTTATTATCCATCAAAACCCAAATCCTTAAATTATCATCTGTTTTAAAATGCCGCTCTTGAGCAATCCCATCTGGCTGAGAAGGACCAGTTGCAATTACATCAGATTTTTCATCTTTATAAGTTATTTCTAAACCCAAATCTTTTGCTTTCTTTAATAAAACAAGATCAATTGATCCTTCTTCTGACCCTCTTTTTATTAAATAACCAAAATTTTCCTTTGAAAAAAAATTATAAAAATTATAATTAAAATCCCAGAAGACAGCTTTGTTTAACGGATAATAAAAAAAATTTCCTACTTCTAATCCTTTAAACAAATTTAAAGAATCTTCTTTTTTTGTATAATTCTCAAGGACCTGGAAACCTCTATTTGCCATTTTTTCAGGATAACTTTCTTTTTCCAAAATCTTACATTTATATCCATTCTTTAAAAGATAAATAGCACAAGAAAGCCCAGAAGGACCACCGCCTTTAATTATAAAAGTTTTATCCATTAAAACTCAATACCTTTCCTTGCTTTAATTCCATCATCATAATAATGTTTTATTTTTTTCATTTCTGTAACCAAATCAGCTTCTTTTATTAACTCTTCAGGTGCATATCTTCCAGTTAAAACAAGCTCATTTTCACAATTTTCCCTCCAGTACTTAATTAAAGATAATACCTCTTCCAAACTTAAAAGTTTTGTGTAAATTGAAACAATTATTTCATCAAGAATAACTAAATTATGTTTTTTTTCTTTTAAGATTTTAAAAGAAATTTCATAAGCTCTTTTTGCTTCCTTTATATCTTCATCTGTTAAGTTAAATCTAAAAGATCCATCCTTTTTATGCCTTACAGTTCCAGTTGGAAATAAATCAATATTTTCTATTTTTCTTAAAATCTTTCTTTCATAATAAAATTCTTCAGATTCCCAGCCCTTATCAAACTGGATAAAGGCAACCTTCAAGCCAGCTCCTGCTGCCCTTATAGCAAGCCCAATGGCAGAAGTTGTCTTTCCTTTTCCATCACCTGTATAAATATGAAGTTTTCCCTTATTCATTTCTTCATTATAAATTATTTTTATTATAAATTCCAGTTTATTAAAATGCCATAAAATATCTGACTTATTACTTCTAAAGGGATATTTTTAATATCACAATGAAAAGAAGATAAAAAATATGTAAAAGTATGGAAGGAATTTCTTCAAGTGATAATTTTCTTTGAGATAATTAACTTTATTTTTCAAAGTGCACAAAGACAGGGTCATTTGACTTATTGTCTATAACTGAAGCATAAGCAAAATAAAAAGCCCCATCTGATTCACATCTTACCTTTGCATATCCAAAGGATATATCATTTTGTCCAATTGAACCAAATACATCATTTATTTGTATATAACCATAAGGTTTTAAGTTTATTGTTTTTTCACCTAATTTTGTGCCATTTGAGTTATAAAATTCCAATGTTATGCTTATATCTTTATCGCTCAAACTTGAAAATCCAATGTTTGTCCTGAAATTGCTGTTCTTTTGTAAATATGTTAAATAGCCAACTTCTCCTTTCGTAAGCAATTTTTCTTTATGATACCCAGGTATAAACTGCCCAAAAGTCCCTTCAGTTGAATTGTTATATGTCCTTGAGGTAACCTTTAAATTTGATGTATTTGCAGAAACCTTAATTGCACCGGCACCTTCATACCCAAATTCTGAAAATACATCAGTTATTCCTAAACAAGAGTTTGCATTTATTGAATAATTTAAATTTAAAGGATTTGTGCTGTCTTGTCCTGCTTTGAGAAGTTCTATATTTATCTGTTGATCTTTTTTAGATATGTTGCAAATTGATTAGTCAGTTATCCATAAAGAACCATAAG
>JBBISU010000068.1:0-17037 GCA_037441225.1 Acidobacteriota bacterium | reverse complement strand
TAATTCATACTTTAAAGTTTTAAATATAAATTTTTGGAGGAATTTATGAGGTGCCTTATTTTTATTTCACTTCAAATTTTTATTAGTTTAAATTTATATCCTAAAGATATTTATTCTTGGGGTTATAATTTATATGGTCAGCTTGGAAATGATTCCTCTTCTTTATCTTTGGTTCCCATAAATATTGGTTTTCCTAATAATTTTATTAAAATAGCTTCTGGATATAACCATTCTTTAGGACTTTCCGCAGGTGGATATATTTTTAGCTGGGGCAAAAATGATTTTGGTCAATTGGGTGATGGAGGAGTAAATTTAAATTCAACAGTTCCAATACCTGTTGAAAGTATTTCAAATGTCATTGATATTTCTGCTGGCTATTATTTTTCTGTGGCTTTAAAAAATGATGGAACTGTCTGGGCATGGGGTTTTAATAGATTTGGAGAACTTGGAAATGGAACAAATGAAAATTCAAATATTCCTGTTCAAGTTTTAAATCTTTCCAATGTTGTTTCTATATCAGCAGGTGCTTTTCATTGTTTAGCATTAAAAAATGATGGAACTGTCTGGGCATGGGGATATAATGGATATGGGCAGTTAGGAATTGGTAACTACAATCATTCAAATGTTCCAGTTATGGTTTCTGGATTGCCAAATATTACAAAAATTTCTTCTGGCTGGTATTTTTCAATGGCAATTTCAGGAAATGGTGATGTCTATGGATGGGGAGATAATTTAAAGTATCAATTGGGTGTTAATTCTTGTTTGTTATGCAATCTTCCACAAAAAAATCAAAATATATCAGAAATTTCTAAAATTTCTTGTGGAAATTTCCATACATTAGCTTTGAAAAATGATGGAACCCTCTGGGGTTGGGGTTCAAATAGTGATGGACAACTGGCAAATGATAGCTTTATTGATTATCTTTTACCAATTCAAATTCCTTATTTAGAAGGAATAATCGATATATCCTGTGGGAAATTTTGTTCTTATGCTATAGATTCTAATAATAATTTATATAGTTGGGGAAAAAATGATAAGGGACAATTAGGCTTGGGCGATACAAATCAAAAAATTATACCAAATTTAGTTTCAATTTCTTCTCCTTTATTGAATATCTCAAGTTTTAATGATTTTGTTCTTGCCATTGATTTAAATGGCGATATTTGGGCTTGGGGAAATAATGAATATGGTCAGCTTGGAAATGGAAATTGCAGGGATTCAAATATACCCTTAGAAGTTCTAAATATTTTAAATGTGAAAGAAATATCTGCTGGCTTTTGGCATTCCCTTGCTCTAACATATAATGGTGAGGTTTATGCCTGGGGCTATAATTCCCATGGTCAATTAGGAAATGGGACAAATATAGATTCAAGGATTCCTGTAAAAGTTGCAAACCTTGAAAATGTTTCAAAGATTGGAACAGGTGGATACTTCCAGTCAATTGCTTTAAAAAGCGATGGAACTGTCTGGACCTGGGGTTCTAATATTTATGGCGAACTTGGAAATGGAACCTTTGAGGATTCTTTTTTTCCAGTTCAAGTTTTAAATCTTGAAAATGTTATAGATGTCTCAGGTGGCGGGCATCATTGTCTGGCATTAAAGGATGATGGAACTATCTGGGCATGGGGATATAATGAATTTGGACAGTTAGGGATTGGAAATTACGAAAATAAAAATATTCCAGTCCAGATTCCATATTTGAACAATGTTATTAAAATTGCTGCTTGTGAATACCATTCTTATGCTTTAACAAATGATGGAACTCTTTGGGCATGGGGTTTTAACAATGATGGACAGTTGGGAATAGGAAATTTTCAAAACTCAAATGTTCCTTTACAGGTCTTAAACCTTTCAAATGTTGTTTTAATTTCTCCAACCTCTTATTTTCATTATTTGGCAATGACCTCTGATGGAACTCTCTGGTCTTGGGGTTATGGCAGAAGGGGTGAGCTTGGAAATGGAGGCAATGAAATTTCCCCTATCCCAATTCAAGTTTCAAACATAAATGGTAATATTAAAAAATTAGGTTCCGGTGGAGGTCATTCCTTTGCCTTAAAAGAAGATGGAACACTGATGGTGTGGGGATATAATTTTTTTGGGCAATTAGGAATTGGAAATTATGAAAACTCTTATTTACCAGTTCAATTCCCTCATTTTGATAATATAGCAGATATTGCCTTAGGTGATTACCACTCCTTGGTTCTTACAAAAGAATGTTTTAATGATTTGGGTGATTTAAATTTAAATAGCATTTTGACAAGTTATGACGCCTCCCTTTTGTTACAATATGTTATTGGAAACAGAAATTTAGACGAAGAGCAGTTATGCAGGGCAGATACCAATAAAAATTCTGTTATAACATCCCTTGATGCTTCAAATATATTGAAATGCATAATAGGTAATTGTGAAAATCTGGACAGCAATTTTTTAATTTCCTGTCATAAGCACAATCTTTGCTTAAATAAAAAATGAAAAATAATTCTACAGATAAACTACATTTTATTTCTTTTTGCACTTATGAGTATATAAAAAATATATTTGAAAAAAATGGAATTGATTTTTTAATTTTAAAAGGTCCTCATCTGGCTTATACAATTTATGATGATCCCTTTAAAAGAATTTGGAGTGATCTTGATATATTAGTTAAACCCGATTCTTTTGATTATGCTTGTAATTTACTGAAAGAAAACAAATTTGAAGAAGTTAAATTTCCACCAGGGCGAAAATATACTTTTAAGTCATATTACCAGCATTCTTTAAAATCACCTTATGGAATTGTTTGTGAAATTCACAGGGATTTTTCAAATTTAAGTAAATATCCCTCTGATATTGAAAAGGTCTTTAAAAGAAAGGTAGAATTTGATTTTGGTTCCGTTAAGGCATATGGTTTATCCAATGAATATTTACTTTTTAATTTATGTATTCATCTTTTAAAAAGTTATTTTGATATTGATGAAAAGCATTTGCTGGATATTAAGTATCTTTTGGAAAAAAGAAAGATTGATTGGGATAATTTTTGTGAAATTGTTGATGAAGGAAAAGCAAAAAGTGGGGTTTATTTTGTTTTAGTTATACTGGAAAATAATTATCTGGCAAATATTCCAAGTTCTGTTTTAAATTTCTTAAAACCAAAAGGTTTAAGGTATTTTTATCTTAAAAAAATTTTAAATATAAATGGCTTTCCTTTAAACAAATTAAAAAATAAAGAATCCTTTTATAATAGAATTATGTTAAATTATGCATTATTAGACAAGACAGCTGATTTTTTTAAATTATTTTTTAAGTATTCTTACATTAGAATTATGGATATTTTGCTTGGAAAATAAAGAAAATATTTTAACTGTTGATGTAGAGGACTGGAAAAGCGCCATTTCTGGAATATATGGAAAAATCCTGCCTTCTTCAGAAAATGTTTATAAAAATACAATTGAACTTTTATTAATTTTAAATGATTATAATTCAAAAGCAACTTTTTTTATCCTTGGTGAGGTGGCAGAAAAGTTTCCTTCTCTTTTAAAAGAAGTGATAAAATCAGGCAATGAAATTGGCTGCCATAGTTATTATCATCTTGAACTAAACAAAATTCCTTTAAATGAGTTAAAAGAAAATTTAAAAAAGGCAAAGGATTTAATTGAGCAAATAATAGGAAGAAAAATCATTGGTTTTAGAGCTCCAAATTTTAGTTTAATGAAATGTAAGCCAGATGTATTTGATTTGCTTTTAGATTTGGGTTTCAAATATGATTCCAGTTTATTTCCATATAAAAAATATAATAGTTTTAAAATGCCATTGGAACCATTTTTTTATAAAACCCCTCAAGGAAGAAAAATTCTTGAAGTTCCTTTATCTGTTTTTTCTTTTTTTGGACTGAAAATTCCCTGCCTTGGAGGTGCTTTTTTAAGAAATTATCCCTTTTTTTTAAGCAAGTATTTTTTCAATAAAATTTTAATAGAAGGAAGAAGAGTTGTTTTTTATCTTCATCCCCATGAATTTGAAAATATAAATTCTGTAAATTTAAAATTAAATTTTTTGAGAAAATATTTTGAAAAAAAAGGAAGAAAAAAAATAAAAAATTATTTAACCTATTTTTTAAATAAATATAAGTTTAATTCAATTGATGACTTTTTAAAGAATAATTCAATAAATTAAAAAAATTCTTTCAAGGCTGCTAAAATGATTAAAGCAATTTTACCCTTTAATATTCCTAAATTTTCCAAAATCGTTACATTATTACACAGGATGTAAAGTGAAAAAAAATTTAAAAAATTTATAACTCACGGATAATTCAAAGAATTTTAAGATTCCTCAAATTTGGCATTAAAATTGCATAAATATTTTGATGATTAAAATAGGGTTTTTTTTAGAAAAATTTCCCCTTGACAAGGGGGTAAAAATTATTTATAATTTTTTGAAATGCAATTAAAGAATCTCTTGACAGGGCAGAAAATTTTAATTAAAATTGTAAAGATGTGGTGTAATTTATTTTACCTACTTAATTTGGGTAAAACCCGTTTACATATAAAAAATAAAAACAAGGAGGTTTTATGAAGAAGTTTTTAGTTTTTTTGTCATTTGTTTTAATGTTTACCTTCCTCCTCTCGACCATTGCTTTTAGCGAGGAAAATTCCATTGTTAAAAAAGCCAAAAGAAATAGCTATTTGACTAATTCTCCAAGAGTAGCAGAAGGACAAATGTGTGTTGCAAATCAAAAAAATGCTAAAGGCGCTTACAAGCATCCAAAAAGAAACTCCCATTTAAGTAATCCTGTTGAAATGAAAGCTTTTCAATTTGGAAATAATTCCATTGAACCCAAAAAATCAACAAGTCCTCTCGTTCCAGCAGAAGGACAAGTGATTTATCTTGGACCAGCAGAATCTGTACAAGTTGATGAAGGAGGAGAACCCGGGAAACCTGATTGGGATCCCTCAATTCCAGTTAATTTAGCACCTCCATCAGAACCTGAGTGGGTTGAAAAAATTGAAGAAGAAAGGAGAGAAAGGGAATTAGAAGCACCTGACTTAAGCATAAATCCAGTTGACATCTCTTCTCCTGATACACCATCAAGTTTTTTAATTCCTACAAGTGATATTTCTTTAAGGGATTTAGGTGCTGGTTCGGTATCTGTTGCTGGTTACCCTGCTGCTGCACCATCTGGTTGTCCTCCTGATGTAACTTTGAATGTTGGAGCAAATCATATTGTTGAAGGATATAATTCTTATTTTGAAGTGAAAAATAAATCTGGAACTTATTTGTCAAGGTTTAATATGTCAACTCTTTTTAGTGGATTGACTAATTGTGGAAATGCAACTACAGGATATTTGTGTGATCCGCAGGTTATTTATGATGAATGTGCTGCTGGAACCTGTCCAAACCCTACAGATACAAGATGGGTTTTAACTGCTCTTTGGGTAAACAGTGCTGGTTCAGATTCAAGATTGTGTGTTGCAGTATCAAAGCAAGGTCAAAACCCTTATCCAACTACTAATTTTTGGGTTTATGAAATAGATCCTCCGGGAACCGGTATTGCTGATTATCCACATACTGGAATCCAGGACGATGCAATAATAATTGGATATAACTGGTTTGGTTCAGGATATGCTACCGTTGTGGCAATAAACAAATCAAAAGTTTATGCAGGGCAAGTACTTGGAGCAGGAGATACAGCAACTTATACATTAGGTACTAATAATACGCCTCAACCAGCAAACAGGATTGGTTGTAAACAATCTCAATGGCCCGCTGCTGGTACAAGGTTTTATATTCCAACAACTGATGGAACTGGTAATTTAGACCTTTATGTATGGAACCAACCAACCCTTAGCAATTCTCCTTCGCTTTTAAACGACAATTTAGTTGTATCTGGTGGAACTTGTACAAATCCAAGTGGTACATATTTTGCTGCCACATATCCAGTGGATTGTTTGGGAGCAAGGTGGATGGATTCTAAACTAAGATATCCTTACCTTTGGGCTGTTAGGAGTTCTATTCAGACATATGATGCTTTCCAATGGGCTCAAATAAATATAAGTGGTACACCTTCAGTCACTGCTTCTGGTGAGATTTATGAAACTAACAACCAAATGATTCAGCCAGATGCAGCAGTTGATTCTCAACAAAATCTTGCAGTTGTTTATACGAAAGCATCTCAGACAAATTCAATTTATTTAGGTGCTTATGTAACTGGAAGGCAAGGTACAACTTGGGGCTCTGGATTAACTGTTCAGACAGGAAAAAGGCAGTACAGTATTGGTTGTGTGCAAAACAATGTATATAGATGGGGTGACTACAATGGAGCAGCAGTTGACCCAGAGGATGGTTGTACAATTTATGTTAACGGACAATATGTAAGAAACACTACAACTCAAATACAGGATGGCTCCTGGGTTGCTTCATATAGATTTGCAAATTGTTCAGGTGTTGTTCCCCAAGCTTATTTAAATAAAGGTGAATATTTTTGTGTTGATGATGTGAGTGCAACAATATTTGACCCAACTGGAACACCAACAAATGCTGTATATCATACTGAACATGGAACAGTTTCAGGAACAATCTCTGGAACTGCACCTAATTTCACAGTATCACCTACAACAATAACTGCATTAAATGGTGTCAACGGAGACCATGTATGGCTTACATTTACAGCAGGAGATAGCAATAATTATAGTTCTCCTCAATCAATTGTGGATTGTGCAGTGAAATTGTGTTTATATCAAGTTGATGATTTAAGTGGTGGTTGTGATAATGATAAATATCATGATCAAGGTGAAGTTTTAAATTACCAAGTTGCAATTGCAAATTTAGAAGAGTCAAGAAACCTTCCATCTCCCTTCCAGTGCACTGTTTCAACAGGCGATACAAATATACAAGATGTAAACAACCCTGCTTATTATCCTGCTCTTGATTCATATTACTACGCTTATCCTATTCCTTCTCATGCATTTAGATATGTTGGTTCAATTGCTTCTTATTGTAATACTCCTATAAACTTTACAGTAGATTGTCAAGCAATAGATGGTTCATATTGGATGGATACCTCTGACTGTTCATCCCTTGGTTTTCCAAACACTTTTTCAAAAGTTGCAAACTATGAGTCCCCAACTGTTATTCAACAAGATTTTAATGCAGGTGGAACATTCCCACCAGCTGGATGGATTGTACAGCACTTAGGTGGAACAGCTGGTTGTGATTGGGATTATGGAAGCAATACACAAGGCAGGGATAATTACACAGGTGGAACTGGTGATTATGCAGATGCAAACTCAGACTTTTGTGGTTCTGGTACAACTATGGACACTGCATTAGTTACACCAGTTTTTTCAATTCCAACTGGTGCAAGTGTTGCACAATTAGAATTTAAACATGCTTTTGCTGATTACTATAGTTCTTCCTATGGTTATGTTCAAATTTCTACAACAGGACAAGGTGGAACATATACTACCCTTGCAACTTATGGTCCTTGTGCACAAGCGCTTTGTGATAGTGGAACAAAAACAATTAGTTTAACGTCATATTTAGGGCAGTCAAACTGTGCTTTGAGATGGAGATTTGTCAGCAATGACTGGAATCTGTTCTGGCAGGTAGATGATGTCAGAGTTGATGCTGGTGATGCTGGATGTGAAACATCAGTTTGTACTCCTGCACCATTACTTACATATGGTAATTATACTGAAATGGATGACACTGCTTGTAATAATAATTTATATCCAGAGCCAGGCGATGTAGGGGATACATTTATATATTTAGATAATACTGGAAATGATTGGGCATACAATACAACTGCAACTTTATCCTGCCCAACTTGTGATTCTGTTTTTGGTGCAGGTGCAATTGAAATTTGTGATAACACTGCAACTTATGGAAATATACCATCAAATGATAATTATGTTTATGCACCACCACCTTCAAGCACTTTTAACATTGCAATTGATCCTTCAGTGGTTTGCAATCCTTCAACTCAAACTACTATTCCATTCCAAATGACACTTTCAGCAGATAACTTGCAAGGCAATCCACCGCAGGCAAATCCAATTTCAACACCTGTGCCTTTAGGTGCTGAGGGAGTTACAAATGCCTCTTCTAATGGTTTTACTTATGAAGAGCGCTTTCAGTTAGATCCAGGGGCAACAGGAAGTAATGGAAGGTATGGATTTACTAGCGCTTGGACAGAAAGCAATGGGGCAAGTATATATCAATTAGCTGGCACTAACGAATGTAGTGGTTTTGATTTCTGGCCTGCCGATGACAATTTTATTTGTGAAATGACTGGAAAAAATGTTGCAAGAACTATTACTCACACCTTTAGCACAGCAGCACCTAACATTGCAACTACAAATGTTTGGATTGCTTGGAGCTGGGATATTGGAACATTCACAGCGGCTCACCAGTATAGACTTTACTATAATGATGGTGTAAATGGTTGGAGGCAGTTGGCTGCATCTAATGGAGATGGCTCAGGTACAGGAAATGGATGGGAGTGCTGGCGTGGTTCTCTTTACTATTCTGTTCAATCACAATGGCCCGGTGACGAAGATCTTGTATTAAACAATCCAAACTTGCAAATCCGTCTCCATGCCCAATTCGGTAATGCAAATGCAATAGCACACTTTGGAGATTATTATCAAAGAAATTATTCTTATTTGTGCGAGTCAAGTTCTTGCAGTGGTCAATGTCCAACAGTTTCTGTCCCGCCTCCTACACCAAATAATGATGATGTTCCTGGTCAACCATTTATTTTGACAAAAGGAACAAATCCTGGAACTGTTCATACAACCTGGGATACCTCTTGCGGTTCACCAGAAAACTTTAATATTTACTGGGGCAACTTAAATACTTTGGGCACAACAAATACTGTTACCCAAGCAAATTGTGGAATTGGTACTTCTGGAAATGTTGATAACCTTACTTCTCCCAATCCTTCTGCAGGTGAAGGATATTGGGCAGTTATAACAGCAGTAGCTGGATCGGAATTTGGAAGACATGGTAATGATTCAAATGGAAATGAAAGAACCTTAACAGGTGATGCTGCTGCTTGTGGCGGAACAAAGAATACATCTAAGAACGATTGCTCTACATTTTTTGCATCTCAGGAACCAGTAGTTTATGGCTTACATATCCTCAACCAAAAGAAAGCAATAGATGAATCCAAAGAAGTTATAAGTAAAGTTCCTTGTGAAACATTAAAGGAATACGGAATTAATATATTCCCAGTGAAAAAGGATATTAAAAAATAGTCATTGAAAAAATTGTTATTTTTAGCAAAGAAGGTCCATTTTGGACCTTCTTTGCTTTTAATTTAGTATTATGAATGCTATTTTAGGATTTATCATATTTTTGTTAAATCTTAATACTGAAAAAATTGAAAGTTTAAAAGCAGGAGATATAATCTATTATGATAAAATTATAGGGAATTTAATTTATGTGCCACCAACAGGACCAGAAGGCTTTATACAAGGATCTGCTTTTTCAGAAAAATGTAGAAGAAAAGATGAAAGAAGTTTTCAACATATTTTAACAAATCCTTTGGCTTTTATGGAGACAGAAGTCACAAGCAAAATGTGGGAAGAACTCTCTAAAATTTTAAAAAATTTTCCTCCAGATCCCACAAATCCTGAATATGGAAAAGGGGATGAGTATCCAGTTCAAAGTGTCACTTTCAGGGAAGCAATTCTTTTTTCAAATGAACTATCTAAATTAAGAAACTTAAAATGTGCATATTATTCAGATAAGGATTTTAAAGAGGAAATAAATATAAATAACTATTTAAGCAGTGAAATTTTTTGGGATAAAAATTCTGATGGATACCGCCTGCCAACTGAAGGAGAATGGGAATATGCTTACCGTTCAGGAACAAATGGAACTTTTTTTTTTGAATTTCCAGATTATGAAAAATTAGAGTGTTTTTCTTGCCCAGAAAAATCTATTCCAGTGTTAGACAGATTTGCATGGTATTGTTCAAATAGTGGAAGAAAAACTCATCCAGTTAAGACCCTCCTGCCAAACAATTGGAATATTTATGGAATGGCAGGAAATGTCAGGGAATGGTGTTGGGACTTTCAAGATGATTATCCGGAAGGTTGTGTTGTAGATTATGCAGGTCCTCCCTCTGGAAAATTTAGAGTTGCCAGAGGAGGAAGTGCCTTTACATTACCAAGAGCATTGAGGGCAGCAAACAGATATGGAGGTTCAGAAACTGCAAGAGGTTGGGGTGTAGGATTTAGGTTGGTGAGAACATTAAAAGAAAAGGATTTGATTAAATACAAAAATGAGAAAAATTAAGAAAATAATACTGATATTATTTTTAATAATCTTAAGCTCTAATTTTGAAAAAAATCAAAAACCCTCTTTTTTGCTTTTAACCTTGGATACTTGGAGATGGGATTATATTGGAATTTCTGGTTCAGGAAAAGTTAAGACACCAAACCTTGATGAGATTGCAAGAAAGGGTTTTTATGTGCCAGAAACATTAACCCCTTGTCCCCTTACAACTCCTGCACATGCTACAATACTTACTGGACTAAATCCTCTATCCCATGGGGTTCTGGATTGCACTGGTTATAAATTAAAAGAAAATATTAAGACAATTGCTGAAATTTTCAGAGAAAATGGGTATGAAACAGCTGCTTTTATTTCTTCGGAAACTTTAAATAAAAGATTTGGATTGGATAAAGGTTTTGATTTATATGATGATAGTGACATAAAAAGAAGAGGGGAAAATGATTGGCTATCAGGCACAAGGGATGGGGCAATTACTACTGATCATGTATTAAAATATATAAAAAATAATTCTTCTCCTTTATTTTTATGGGTTCATTATTTTGATATGCATGTGCCTTATAAAAAGCGAGAAAAATATTATCCTATTTATCCAAAAAATCCTTATGCTGCTCAAGTTGCTTTTGTTGATGAGCAAGTTGGAATTATTTTAAAAAAAATAAATGAAGATAAAAAAAGAAAGTGGAGAATAATCATTGTAGGTGATCACGGAGAAGGTTTGGGTGAAAAAGGAGAATATGGACATGGATATACCCTTTATAATTCAACGCTTCATATTCCTTTAATAATTTATCCAAAATTAAAAGGGGTAAGTAATATATCAATGCCCATTTCACTTGAAGATATTGCCCCTACTGTTATTGATTGGTTTAATTTTAAAACAGATATAAAAACTGATGGGGTATCCCTCTTTAAGTTTCAAAATAAAGAGAGAGATATTTATAGTTTTACATTTCTTCCTTCTTTTATTTTTAATGTAAACCCTGTTTATGGTGCCAGAAGAGGGGATTTTATGTTAATAAAACATGGAATTAGAGAACTTTATGATATGAAAAGGGATAAACTCCAAGAGAAAAATCTTGCCTATGATCAAAATTATAATAAGATTTTGAATAATTTATCAAAAAATGTTATGGAATATTTTTCTAATGATAAACTTAATAAAATTTTGGTAAAGAATATTAAACAAAATTCAGAATCTGAAAAAAAACTTCAAAGTTTAGGATATATGTCTGGTCCCAATATTAAGCTTAATTTGCTTCAAAGGGCAAATATAAGTGAGTTGTTAAAAGATATTAATTCTTTGGATGCTGCAAAAGAAAAAGGTTTTTTAAATAATGACTTCAATGAGTTAGTTATGCAATTTAAAAAAATTATTGAAAAATATCCAAATGCACAGGTAATTTACAAAAATTATGGAAAATTATTGATAAATATAAAAAATTTTGATGAAGCAGAAAAAATTTTAGAAAAAGCAGTTGAACTTGATAGCGAGGATTTAGATAGCATTGTTAATCTTGGTACTATTTATTTTGTTAAAAAGAACTACAATAAAGCAAAGATTTTATTAGAAACGGCATTGTTATTAGATCCTGAGGATCCCCAAGCAAATAAAAACCTCGCAATTTTATGTGCTGATTTTTTAAATGATGTCAAATGTGCAGTAAAACATTTTACAAAATATTTAGAAATTGTTCCAGAATCACCGGAGAAGGATAAGATTTTAAATTACATAAAAAAAGCAAAGGAAAATCCTGTAAATAATAATTCGAGATAATAAATAGTCATTCTATAAATTTTTTGTGAGGCAATTCTGTTATTGGGATTTTTGCAAATTTTAGTATATTTTCTACAAGAATAGGTAATAAAATATTTGCAAAAATATAAGAGTTTTGTTAGGGCTGGAATTATCCCAGCCCGTTTATTTTACATATCTTGCAAGCACAATCCCAACACTGCTGCGCTACTGCTCTTTTAAAATGCCATATTAATTTATAAAAAACACGAACACGGAAAACGGACAATGGACTGCTGATCTACTGCTCTATATTGATCTTTCTGGTTTTCAATTGCTATTTTTAAAGTTAATGACATTTAATATTTTTTAATAAAGCTAATAATTCATCTCTTGAAGTTACACTTGACATTTTTTCAACTGTTAATATATAAGATTTTTGGGATATATTACAATTCCAGACCCCAGTCCAGCAAAAAGGTTTCTCATCTTTTACGAAAGATAAATATGTATGTTCTGGTGTTGTCACTGTTACTGGTTGATATTTTTCCCAATACATTACTTCTTTTAAAAGGACAATTTTTGTAATCTGTAAATTCAAAAAACCATTAATTATTGGGCTTGATATTTTAATCTTTCCATTATTATTATCTTTTAACTCTGCTCTCCAAAAAGCATTATCAAGTAAAACATCGTTTGTATAATTTTCTTTTACGATGCCATAAAAGGAAACTTCTAATTTATATAAATTTTCCAAATTTATGCCAAGTTCTGGGAATATATATTGATTATTTTTGGCAGTATAATTTAAATCAATAGGCAAAGAAGAAAAACTAAAGTACTCAAGAAGTTTCCTTAGGTTTGATTTTGAATAATCCATAAAAATATATTTTGGTGCTTCAAATTCTAACCAGTTTTTATTATCTTCATTTATTGGTATTTTGCTTTCCAACGATTTTATTTGTTCCGAATTCCATAAAAAGTAATTCAAAGTTTCTTCTGGAGAGTTTATGCCAATCTTTTTTAACAGTGATATGATTTTTTCATCTGGTTTTAACAAATTAACAGTATTTAGTTTTAAGGGACTAATTGATGCCACTAAAATTATGTCTCCTGTTAAGTTAAAGGCATTTATGTAAGGAAATACACTTCTTAGCGTAGAAATTATCCCAATAATGTAATCAAAATCCATTTTATAATAATAAAACCACTGACAAAATATGCCATCTTTTTTTAAATGTTTTTTTATAGATAGAAAAAATTCTTCAGTAAAAAGATTGGAAATGCTTGAAATCCAAGGATTGGAGGGTTCGCTAATAATAATATCAAATTTTTCATCAGTATTTTGAATGTAGTTTCTTCCATCTTCAAATGTTATCTTTGTTTTATTTGTAACTGAATTATTAATATCGGGAAAATAATTTTTAGCCATTTTTTCAACAAGAGGTACAATTTCAAGTGTCATTAGTGATTTTGGTTCTTGAAGAGATGCTGCAAAAGTCGTTGAACCCGATCCCAATCCTAAAATCAAAACCTTTGCAGAATTTGAATTGTCAATATATAGAAAAGGCAAATATCCACATAAATACTGTGCCAATAAATCATTTGGAGAATTACTTGCATCTGGTTTTCCGTTTATATAAAGAATTTTATCTCTATTTGAAAATTCGCCAACAGAAACAATGGCTTCTCTGTCTTCTAAAAAATCGATAATTTCTAAATTTTTTTTATAATTTTCTAATTTATTTTGTTTAAACATTTGCAAAGTCCAATCGGGTTTTTGACATAAAAGAAGATGAAAGTTTTTCAAATCCCATTTAATAGCAAATGCAATTAAAATTAGTAGAATGTAAAAAATGAAATATAAAATTTTAAATTTAAAAGATGTTAATTTAAACAATATAATAAAATTAATAAAACATAGAATTGAAAGAAAAATAAGGGTATTCCTGCTTCCTAAAATGCCAAAGAAAACAAAAGTTACCAAAATAGAAGCAATTGATGTACCAAAGGTGTTTAAAGCAGATAAGAATCCAATTTGGGAACCAAAAAATTTTGGGTTTTTAGTTAAAAATGTCAATCCCGCTGGGAAAGAAATTCCATATAAAAAAGTAATAGGGAATGTGAAAATAGTTATAATAATTGATCCAATTAAAATATAGTTAGAAAAATTTAAATTTAAAAAACTAAAAAACCATAAACTGATCATAGAAGTCTTATCTATAAAAATTACCTGAAACAAAATAAAAATACCTATAAGTATTTGTGTAATTGCAAATATATTGATAATGTTGCTTATATCTGTTTTTATCTTGCTAAAAATTAAGGAACCAATGGAAATGCCTGCTAAATATACAATCAAAATTAAGCTAAAAGAATAAACACTGTTTGTAAAATTTAGAGAAAATAATCTATTCCATACTGTTTCCAAAGAAATAGAAACAAATCCAGTAATAAAAAGAACTATAGGTAAAAAAGATTTTTCCCTTTTCTTTTTGTCTACTGAAATATCTTTATTTTTTGAAAAATCTGATTTTTTATTATCTGTGAGGAAGAAGGTACCAAAAAAAACTAATAAGTTTAAACCTGCTGTAAAAAGAATAATTTTATTTTGTTTAAAGGAAGGTAGAAGGAGAAAAGGAACTATTGCTGCACTAACGCATGCTCCTAAAGTATTTATTCCGTAAACAATGGATATCCTTTCACTGCGTAGTTTGAAATTTTCTGTTAAAAAGCATACTGTCACAGGCAATGTACCACCCATAAAGAAGACAGGTAAGCCAAGTATTATTAATGCTAATAAAAATTTTAAAGGAAATACAACATTGGGAGAATTTTCATAATTTATAAAAATGTATTTATATATATCATTAACTAATGGAAACATTTTAATTGAAAATATTCCAAGGATACCAATGGCAAACTCTAACCACCTATATATTTTTAAAGGCGATTTAGAATCGGAAAGTTTTCCAAAAAATAAGCTTCCAATACCTAAGCCAGCCATAAAAGAAGCCAAGACAGCTGCAATTGCTATGGAATCAGAACCTAAAATTAATCTTAAACTTCTCAACCATATTATTTCATATGAAATTGCGCAAAAGCCACTTATAAAAAGAAATGATATAAACATATAAAAATATCTATTTTTTGAAAAATTTAATTTTGAAACATCTTTTCTTTTATCCATTATAATTTACCCCTTTTTGAAAAAACAAATTATTTACCTTTTCTCTTTTTAACTTCAATATTTTATTATTATAATTTATACTAAATTCCTCTCCGATTTTAAGCTTTCTTAATTTTCTTATTACTATGTAGTTTTTTATTTTCATATATTTTATTCAGGGAAAAAATATATTAATAAAGATTTTCATTATTAATTTCTTTGTAATTTTTTGATTCTATCATATTCTCAAAACCACAATCTTTATTGTTTTTTATAAATGATTCTAATATTTTTATAGATCTTATAGCATCTTCTTTATCCTTATTTAACCTTTCCATAAGTTTATCTTTTTCCTTTGTTGCTTTTAAAAATTCTTTTTTTGAATTTTCCGACAACAAAAATGGATTTGAAAAATCGTTTTCTTTATTATCTCTTGATATGAGTTTATCATTATCTGGAAAAATATTTTCTAAACTCTCTTTAAAATCTTTCAAATAATTGCAAAGGATTTTCTTTTGCGGGATTTTGGAAACTTTTTTTACTACTTTTATTGCTCTTTCAGATAAATTAGACAAATTATCATTTTTATGCAAAAGATTATTTCCAGAAATATCTTTATATCCATAACCAACATAAATATCTAATAAAGGAGGGGATAAAACAATTTTTCCTTTTAATATATCGCAATTCCTTCTGTAAAATCCGTAATCCTTAAAAATTAACAAATTGAAAATAGTTTCTCTTTCATCAGCAGATAAAGAACACAAAAAATTCAAGTCAGGTTTAAGTATCACTGCACCTTTATATAATGCTGGCTCATCCTCATAATCTAATTTTTCCCCCTCTGGCAACTTAAAATATTCTGAATGTCCAAAATCATATTTTGTTTCGTTTTTTATTTTGAATAAAGATAAATCAAGTGGCTGTGGATATTTGGTAATATCTTCCATTAAAACATAAATATTTTTTTTATTTAAAGTACAACAGGAATCAATTGTAGATTTTAAAATATTCAAGTTTTCTCTTGGATCAAAACTCCAGTCATGTGTTATTATCAAATCAGATTTAAGAAAGTCGGATGCTTTATAATATGGGGTACTTCCTTTAGAATCTGATTTTCCATTTATTATCAAATTGATTGATGTATCAGTATTATTAAATTTAAAAGAATATGTAATCATTATAGGTGGGGATTGCTTATTTAATTCTATAAATTCTTTTATCCATTTATTGATCTCTTCTTGTGAAGTACTAAAAAAATTTGATTCCGGAAGTGGTGTTACCTTTATTTCTAAATTTTTTATGCAATTTAAAGATGAAAGTGTTTCCAAGAGATATTCTAATTGAACAGAAACAATTGCATTTATTTCAGTATAAATAAAGTCAACTTTTTTAAAATTTTTTACTTTTAAAATTTCCAAAGGTGCAATATGTGCACCACTTCCCAAATATAATATAGTAATGTAATCTTTTTCAAATTTAAAATTTTTAAAAAGATCGTAAAATGCCTTATAATGTCTTATATTATGAAGAAATTGATATTTTTCTTCTAATAAGTTTTTTAATTTTAATTTTTCATCATCCTTTGCAGTTAATAACCTGTTTTTAATTATTTTAATTTCTTTTTCTAAATTATTTTTTAAATCAGCAAAAAATTCTTTATTTTCACTTGAAAATATTATAGAGCAAAATAACAATAATAATATTATTCTTTTCATTTAAGAAATTATATCATATTTTTTATTAAAGTTTAACCTAAAAAATGCAGTTGAAAATGAGATAAAATAGAGCATTAGAGCAGCAGTTTGTGTAGCGACCGTGCTTGCACGACCCGTCAATTATAAATTAAAGAATTGTAGCC